>CBCPMX010000146.1:0-26573 GCA_965120355.1 uncultured Oscillospiraceae bacterium | reverse complement strand
CCGGTTGCCTCCGCAGAAGATTTGCCACCCTGGCTCGCAGAATCGCCAATGAAAAGGGCTTTGTCACATAGTCATCCGCCCCCAACTCCAGCCCAATGACCTGGTCTGTCTCCAAGTCATTGGCAGTCAAAATTAAGACCGGCATCCAGGATTCCCCGCGAATCTCCGAGAGCAGCTCCAGACCGTTGCCGTCCGGCAAATTTAAATCCAGAATCACAAGTGAAAACGCCGTCTGCGCCACGGCTGCCCGCGCCTCTCCCAGGGTGCGGACCTCTGTAAAGATCCGGTCCGTCTGCCGCAGTCCCAAAACAATGCCGTGCCGCAGCGCAGCATCATCCTCCACAATCAAAATTTTCTGCATACGATCACTTCCCTGCCCTTTACTATAACTGGCCCACCGCTATTTTTCAATCACAAATCCGTGGGAAGCACAAACACCCCCATTTTACTCTGTGAGAACCCTTTTTGCTCCAGATTTTATGTGTGAACTTTGGATACTCTTCCTAGATGCCTCTAATTCTTAAATCACAAGCTGGTACAGGCCCACACACCAACACTTTCCACGCCGCTCTGCGCTATCCAAAACAGAAAAAGTGTCCTTCCGCTGAATCAAAATCCTTTCCCGGGAAATACTGACTTTGTTGAGAATTAATCAATCGACGGAGGGACACAAATGCAGGGAAAGGTCGAAATCTGCGGCGTCAACACATCTAAGCTCAAAACGCTGAAAAATGAAGAGATGATGGAACTGCTGAAACGCAGCCGTCAAGGCGACATGGCGGCGCGGGAACGTCTGGTGGAGGGCAACCTCCGGCTGGTGCTGTCGGTGATTCAAAAATTCATGGGACGGGGTGAAAACCCAGACGACCTGTTTCAGGTGGGTTGTATCGGGTTATTGAAAGCCATTCAAAACTTTGACGACTCAAAAATGGTGAAGTTCTCCACTTATGGAGTGCCCATGATCGCCGGAGAAATCCGCCGCTACCTGCGGGACAACAGCGCCATTCGCGTCAGCCGCTCTGTCCGGGATACCGCCTATCGAGTATTACAGTGCAAAGAGGCCATGATTCGCCAGAATCAAAAGGAACCATCCATGGAAGAAATCGCTCAGCAGCTGGAACTGCCCGTAGAAGACGTCGTCTACGCCATGGATGCCATCACTGCGCCGGTTTCCCTGTTCGAACCGATTTACTCCGACGGCGGCGACCCGTTGACGGTAATGGATCAGGTGCGGGACGTAAAAAATACCGACGAAATGTGGCTGGAACACATTGCCCTGCGGGAGGCTATCGCCAACCTCTCTGACCGGGAAAAGACAATTCTGGGCCTGCGCTTTTACGATGGGAAAACCCAAATGGAGGTGGCCGCTGAAGTGGGGATATCTCAGGCACAGGTATCAAGGTTGGAGAAAAACGCCATTTCCGCCATTCGCAAATCCATCGGTCCTGCGTGAATCCGTTCGCATATTCCTCCCTCCGCTGTCATACCCTGTTACAGGAACTTTGGGAGGGATGGAAATGCAGTGCAGGATCGAGGATCTGAGATGTAAGGAAGTCATCAATGTCTGTGACGGATGCCGGCTGGGATTTATACAGGATGTGGAGATCGATATGGGTACCGGTGCTGTAGTGGCCGTAGTCATCCCCGGTCCCTGCCGGTTTTTCGGCCTGTTTGGACGGGAAGATGACTATGTAGTGCCCTGGGGACGAATCAAACGAGTGGGCGAGGACATTATTCTGGTGGAATTGGCAGCAGACAACTGCCGGATGCCGCGGAAGAAAAAGAATTTTTTCTAGCCAGGCCCAGACACTGAGCAGCCCCTTGAAAAACAGAAGTTTTCCCAAAAAAGACTTGCAAAATCTCCCGGCACATGCTATAATGCTCAGGTGTCTGAAAACACGACCACACACACCCGGTGATCTTCCGGTCCCTGTGCCGCTGAAGGCGGTGGACCGGCGGAAATGATCGGGGTGGCGGTAAAAACTAAAGGAGGAAAATTCCCTATGGCAGTCGTATCCATGAAACAGCTTCTGGAAGCTGGCGTCCATTTCGGCCACCAGACCCGTCGCTGGAACCCCAAGATGGCCCCTTACATCTACACCGAGCGCAATGGTATCTATATCATTGACCTGCAGAAAACGGTGAAGAAGCTGGAAGAGGCCTATAATTTTGTCCGTGACCTGGCCGCCAACGGCGAGAGCATCCTGTTCGTTGGCACC
Source organism: uncultured Oscillospiraceae bacterium (assembly GCA_965120355.1). Taxonomy (GTDB): domain Bacteria; phylum Bacillota; class Clostridia; order Oscillospirales; family Oscillospiraceae; genus CBCPMX01. Next base: position 24,354 of record CBCPMX010000146.1, on the reverse strand, counting down.
AAAAAGCAGGCTCAGGAAGCTATCCGCGAAGAGGCCGAGCGTGTCGGCATGTTCTATGTCAACGCCCGCTGGCTGGGCGGTATGCTGACCAACTTCAAGACCATGCGTACCCGCGTGGATCGTCTGGCTCAGCTGCGCAAGATGGAAGAGGACGGCACCTTTGCCATGCTCCCCAAGAAGGAAGTTATTAAGCATCAGGGTGAGATCGCCAAGCTCGAGAAGTATCTGGGCGGCGTCAAGGACATGAAGAAGCTGCCCGGCGCCCTGTTCATTGTGGATCCCCGCAAGGAGCGCAACGCCATTGCCGAGGCCCGCAAGCTGCACATTCCCATTGTGGCCATTGTCGATACCAACTGTGATCCCGATGAGATCGACTACGTGATTCCCGGCAACGATGACGCTATCCGCGCCATCAAACTGATTTCTTCCACCATGGCCAATGCCGTCACCGAGGGCAAGCAGGGTGAAGAAATGGCCGCTGCCGCTGCCGAAGAGTCCGCCGCTGAGGCTCCGGCTGCCGCTGAGGCCGAATAATTGGAATACCGACTGCCCGCCGCCGCTGTGGCGGGCAGTTTTTAAACGAAATTTTATGATACATTCGATATAGGAGGAAACTACAATGGCTATTAGCGCAAAAGACGTACAGAAGCTGCGTGAAATGACCGGTGTCGGTATGATGGACTGCAAGAAGGCCCTGGTGGCCTCCGACGGCGATATGGACAAGGCCGTCGAATATCTGCGTGAAAAAGGACTGGCCGCCGCCCAGAAGAAGGCCGGCCGTATTGCCGCCGAGGGTGTGGCCTATGCTGACGTCATTGACGGCGTGGGCGTAGTGGTGGAAGTCAACGCCGAAACGGATTTCGTCGCCAAGAACGATCTGTTCCTGGATTTTGTCAAGGGTATTGCCGCCGTCGTCGCCAAAGAGAACCCCACTGACCTGGAGGATCTGATGGCCAAGCCCTACGGCAATGGCAACACTGTTCAGGAAGAGCAGCAGGAGAAGGTTCTGGTCATCGGCGAGAACATTAAAGTTCGCCGTTTCGCCCGCTTTGCAGACGGCGTCAGCGTACCTTATGTCCACATGGGCGGCCGTATCGGTGTGCTGGTGAACCTGGAGGTTACCGGCGGCATTGACGCCACCGCCATCGGCAAGGATCTGGCCATGCAGATTGCTGCTCTGAATCCCCGTTTCCTGGACAAGTCCCAGGTCACTGAGGACGTGCTGGCCGAGGAAAAGAAAATCCTGCTGGCACAGATGGACAACGATCCCAAAATGGCCTCCAAGCCCGATCAGGTCAAGGAGAAGATTGTAACCGGCAAACTGAATAAGTTCTATTCCGAGAACTGCCTCATGCAGCAGGACTTTGTCAAAGACGGTGAAATGACCGTCGAAAAGTATGTCCAGTCCGCCGCCAAGGCCCTGGGCGGCACTGTCACTCTGAAGGACGCCGTCCGCTTTGAAAAAGGCGAGGGTCTGGAGAAAAAGCAGGAGAACTTTGCCGAGGAGATTGCCAAGCAGCTGGCCCGCTGAGAAAACATTCTTTGCAGCGTGATATTCGGAAACTTTATGGGCGCCCAAAGCAGCATTTGCTGCTTTGGGCGCCCTGCGCTTTCTTCGTGCTCTGAGAGTATCGTAAGCAAAAAGCAGATATTGGGGTTCCTTTAACTTGTTTTGTCCTTTCGCGCAGCATATACAGGGGAAACCGCTGAGCATCCCTCGTTCTCTCAGCCTGCCAGACATCTGCAACCCGTCTATCCATCAAAACAAGGCGGCAGCGCACAAGCCAGATCAATAATAAAATCGTGTCGAGACAATGTCCTCGACACGATTTTCCTGTTTATTGCATTTCCGTTTTCAGGGGCAGCTTTTGTCAAAGCACCTTTGAGAGAAACTCCTGCGTCCGTGGGTTCTGGGGATTGGCAAAGAAGGCCTGTGGCTCGTTCTGCTCCAGGACATGGCCGCCATCCATGAAGAGGATCCGAGTCCCCACCTCCCGGGCAAAGCCCATTTCATGGGTAACCACAACCATGGTCATCCCCTCCTCCGCCAGTTCCTTCATGACCTCCAGCACTTCACCCACCATCTCCGGGTCCAGGGCGGATGTGGGCTCGTCAAAGAGCATCACTTTGGGCCGCATGGCAAGTGCCCGGACAATGGCAATGCGCTGTTTCTGCCCGCCAGACAGCTGTGCGGGATAGGCGTCGGCCTTTTCCTCCAGCCCCACTCGCCGCAGAAGCTGGGTGGCTGTATCATCCGCCTCTTCCTGTTTCATCAGGCCGGTACGAACCGGAGCCAGGGTAATGTTCCTGCGAATCGTCATATTGGGAAACAGATTAAAGTGCTGGAATACCATCCCCATTTTCCTGCGTACCTCATCAATCTTCACCTTGGGATCGGTGATGACTGTCCCGTCAAAGGTAATGGTGCCGCTGCTGGGAAGCTCCAACAGGTTCAAACAGCGCAGAAACGTGGATTTTCCGGAGCCAGAGGGGCCAATAATGACCACTTTTTCCCCTTCAGAGACATGCTCTGAAATATCGTCCAGAACCAGATTCTGTCCAAAAGACTTGGTCAGGTGTTTAACGTCGATCACTTTGCCGCAGTCTCCTTTCCAGCTTACCCTGGAGCCAAGTAAAGATCAGCACCAGGATCAGATACATCACAGCGGTGATGAGGTATGGATACATGGTTTCATAAGTACGGGCCACAATCGCCTGTGCAAAGTAAACAATTTCCCGGCCTGCCACCACGGAGATGAGGGAGGTATCCTTCAATAAGGTAATAAATTCATTGCCCAGAGATGGCAGAATGGCCTTGAACGCCTGCGGAACCACAATAAACCGCATTGTGTCCAGATATCCCAACCCAAGGGAGCGGCCTGCCTCCATCTGGCCGGGATCCAAGCTCATGAGGCCGCCGCGGATAATCTCTGCCACATAGGCGCCCGAGTTGATTCCCAAGGCCAGGGCTCCCACCATAGTGGAATTGCGGCTGCTGGCAAAAATCACAAAGCCCATAATCAGCATCTGCACCATCATTGGTGTGCCTCGAATGATGGTCACATAGATTTTACAGATCAGGTTGATGAAGCCCAGCACCGGATTGTGTCGGCCCGGCCGCTGTTGATCATGGGCAGTGCGAACCACTGCCACCAGGATACCCAGCACCACGCCGATCAACAGTGCAATCACCGTCACTTCCAGGGTGGTAAGCAGCCCCCGGAAATACTGAAGCCACCGGTCCCCTTCAAACCAGGCGCGATAAAACTTCATGTAGGCATCCTGCCAAAAGTTTGGATCTTCCAGCGCGCGAAAAGTTTCGTATATCTGATCAAAATCCATCTACATGCTCCTCTCTCTCGTTATCTGGAACAGGCCAAAAGGAGCGGCGCTGGGCCGCTCCTTTTTTTCAAGACGTCAAAGATCAATCAGCCGTGATATAGCTGTCGATGATACTCTGGACGGTACCGTCCGCAATCAACTCATTGAGAGCGGTATTCACGGCGTTCAGCAGAGCGGAATTGCCCTCGTTCACGGCAATGCAGTACTCCTCCTCAACCCAGTTTCCAGGCAGGATGGTCAGGCCCTCATTGGCAGCAACATAAGCCTCAGCCGGATCCTTGTCGATAATGACCGCGTCAATCTGATCGTTGAGCAACGCCTGCACAGCGGTGGCGCCGTTGTCATAGGCCAGCACATGGTCTTCACCATAGCCGCCATTTTCGGGAGTATCGGAAGCATAGATGTAGCCGGTGGTGCCGCGCTGGGTGCCGATCATATAGTCGCCCAGGTTATCCAGGGTCACTTCGGAGCCCTCTTTCACAATGACCACCTGCACGCCAGTAGCGTAGCTGTCGGAGAAATCCATGACCTCATCCCGCTCTTCGCTGTAGCTCAGGCCAGCCAGCACCACGTCCGCAGAGCCATTCTGCACGGCCAGCAGGGCGGAATCGAACTCCATGTCATCAATCTCCAGCTCCAAGCCCAATTTCTCGGCAATCGCAGCAGCAATCTCAGCGTCAATACCCTCGATACCGGTACCCGCGACGCCCTCGCCGTCAGAAACCATCTCATAGGGCGGGAACTGAGCGTTGGTAGCCATAATGAGCTTGCCTTCCTCAATGGTGGTAAACTCGCCATAATCACCGGCAGCTGCTGTTTCCTCAGAAGAAGCTTCTTCAGAAGCCTCCGGCTCTTCGGAAGCCGCAGTCTCTTCGGAGTCAGCCGTGCTTTCTGCAGCGGCGGCAGACTCGCTGGTCTGCTCAGTGGATTCAGTGCTGGAGCCGCAGGCGGCAAACAGCGTCATCATCATGGCCGCAACTGCAAGCAGCGCGATCCATTTTTTCAAATTTTTCATGAAAGGTCTCTCCTTCATTGAATTTAACGAGTGTTATTATACAGACATTATTCAGAATTTTCAAGGGCATTTCTTATAAATTTTCAGAATCTCCATATGAAATGCATAGCATATCGCATAAAAGCGAAAGAAACTCCCTGAATCCTCCGCTGCATTTTTCCATGGAAAACGCCGCCTGCTTAAGCAGGCGGCGTGAGAACGCAGTATTCCGGAGAGATCAATAATACTTTCTCTTGTTCTTGCGGGCAGCTTCAGACTTCTGCTTACGTTTCAGGCTGGGGCTGACATAGTGTTCTCTTTTTTTGACCTCAGCGATCACGCCAGCTTTTGCGCAGCTACGCTTGAACCGCTTCAGTGCGCTCTCCAAGGATTCATTTTCCTTGACGCGAACTTCAGACATTGTTTTCCCTCCCTCCGACGCAACCGGCTAAATCCAGGATGCTTTCAAGGGCCATTCTGATGGCTTTACTTATTATATTGTATCTTCTGGCCTTTGTCAAGTCTCAGTCCGCCTTTCACAGCGAAAAACGGCAAAATCTTCTCTAGTTTTTGCCGATCATTTGATGATGAGATTGATCAGCTTGTTTTTGACTACGATGGTTTTGCGCAGCTGAGCCCCAGTGGCCAACTGTCTTTGCACCGGAGCGGTTTCCATGGCGGCAGCGATTGCAGCTTCCTCTTCGCTGTCAGCGGCAATCGACATGGTGCCGCGGAACTTGCCGTTGACCTGAATGGCCATTTCGACCTGCGCATCCTTTGTCTTTTCCTCATCATAGACAGGCCATGCGGAGACGCAGCAGAACCCGCCATAGCCATGCTGCTCCCACAGTTCTTCTGCGATGTGCGGCGCAAATGGGCTGAGCAGCTGCAGCAGCGTGCGGAATTCCGCCTTATTGACGCCATGTTCTCCCAGTTCGTTGACCAGACTCATCAAGGCCGCGATCGCGGTATTGGCTTTTAGGGCGTCAATATCCTGCGTCACTTTCTTAATCGCCTTGTGCATACGGCCTTCGTTGACGGCAGTATAGGCGTCGCCATCCACTACTTTTTCGGACAGATTCCATACCCTGTCCAGGAACCGCTTACAACCCTTCACTGCCTGGCTGGACCATGTGGCGGCTTTCTCAAAATCCCCGATGAACATAATATATGTCCGCAAGGTATCCGCACCGTACTCATCCACAATGTCGTTGGGGTTGACCACATTCCCCAAAGATTTGGACATCTTAACCGCTGGACTGAGGGCCTGGCTGCCATACTTGCGCAGCATTTCGTCCTTTTCCTCCTGCGTCTCGAAATTGCCCACATAGTGCGGGTTTTCGCCCAGAATCATGCCGTGGCTGGTCCGCTTTGCATAGGGTTCTTTGGTGGGCACCACGCCGATGTCATACAAGAACTTGTGCCAAAAACGGGAATAGAGCAGATGCAGCGTCGTGTGTTCCATACCGCCATTGTACCAGTCCACCGGGGACCAGTAGTCCATGGCCTCTTTGGACGCCAGGGCCTTGTCATTATGGGGGTCCATATACCGCAGGAAATACCAGCTGGACCCGGCCCACTGGGGCATAGTGTCCGTCTCCCGCCGGGCGGGGCCGCCGCAGCAGGGGCAGGTGGTATTCACCCAATCTGTCATTTTGGACAGGGGGCTTTCGCCGTCATCGGTGGGCTCATAGCTCTCCACATCCGGCAGCAGCAGGGGGAGCTGGTCCTCCGGCAAAGGCTGCCAGCCGCACTTGTCGCACCACACCATGGGAATGGGCTCACCCCAGTAGCGCTGGCGGGAAAAGACCCAGTCGCGGAGTTTGAAATTAACCTTTGCTTCGCCGATCCCCTGCTCTTCCAGCCATTTGGTGACAACGGGGATCGCCTCTTTCGCCGTCAAGCCATTGAGAAAATCGGAATTTACCATAATGCCGCTATCATCCTTGGCAGTGAAGGCAGCCTTCTGCACATCTTCTCCGCCGGCCACCACCTCAATGATCTCGCAGCCAAATTTCTTGGCAAACTCCCAGTCGCGCTCATCGTGGGCCGGCACTGCCATAATGGCGCCGGTGCCATAGGTAGCCAGCACATAGTCAGAGATAAAGATGGGAATCTCTTTGCCGTTGACCGGATTGACGCCCTTCACCCCGTCCAGGCATACGCCGGTTTTTTCCTTATTCAGTTCAGTGCGCTCCAAATCGGATTTCGAAGCCGCGGCGGCCTGATAGGCAATGACCTCATCGGCGTTGACAAGGATGCCCGCTTCCATCCATTTCTTAATCAGCGCATGCTCCGGTGACAAAACCATGTACGTCGCGCCAAACAGCGTATCCGGACGGGTCGTAAAGACCACAATGTCATCGCCGGTAGTGGCCTTGAAGGTCACTTCCGCGCCGGTGGAGCGGCCAATCCAGTTTTTCTGCTGGATCTTCACTCGCTCAATGTAGTCCAGATCATCCAGATCATCGATCAGTCGCTGGGCATACTTTGTAATTCGCAGCATCCACTGGCTCTTCTCCTTGCGAATGACCGGACTGCCGCAGCGCTCACACACGCCCTCTACAACTTCTTCATTGGCCAGGACGCATTTGCAGCTGGTACACCAGTTGACGGGCATGGTCGCCTTATAGGCCAAACCATGTTTATACAGCTGCAGGAAAATCCACTGGGTCCATTTGTAGTAGCTGGGGTCCGTTGTGTCCACCACTCTGTCCCAATCGAAACTGTACCCCAGCATTTTCAGCTGTTTTGTGAAATTCCGGATATTATCCTGCGTGACCTTGGCCGGATGGACATGGTTTTTGATGGCATAGTTCTCCGTGGGCAGTCCAAAGGCATCAAAACCGATGGGGAACAGTACATTGTATCCCTCCATCCGCTTTTTCCGCGCCACAATATCCAGCGCCGTATATGGGCGGGGATGTCCCACATGCAGACCTGCACTGGACGGATACGGGAACTCAATCAGCGCATAGAATTTTGGCTTTTCAGACCCGTTAACCGCCTTGTAAACCCCTGCTTCCTCCCAACGCTTTTGCCATTTCGGCTCAATGGCCGCGAAATCGTATTTCATGATCTCTCACCTTACTTTATAGATTGCTTTTCTAACAGACAGCATCCGCTGTCAAGGTTACACTTCTTTGACAGGGACATGCGCGTCCATGGCCGCAAAATCCAGCGGTATCTGCGCAGCATCGTTCCACAGCCGCTCCAGATCGTAAAATTTCCGTGTCTCATCGGTAAAAACGTGAACCACGAGACAGCCGAAATCCAGCAGCACCCATGTGCCGCTGCGATGTCCTTCGCGATGCAGAAGCGGCTCATCCACCTCGTCCATGACCTTCTCCACTTCATCGCAGAGCGTTTTGACATGGGTGTTGGAAGTGCCGGTGCAAATCAGGAAATAATCCGCCAGGATCGTCACATCCCTGACCTCAAGCAGCTTGACGTCCAAGCCCTTTTTGCTGTCGAGCGCTTTTGCTGCCGCCATAGCGATTTCTTTTGGACTCATCATCTTGCAAACTCCATCCTTCCCAGTGTACAAGCCACGGCGCCCCGCGTCCTGCACCACTGCATGTTAATTGCGCAAACATCAATCTTTTTCTGTCGTCAATCCGCAGCCCCTGCGGCGCAGAGGCTGCGGATTGGAAGGGGCCACCGGCTCCGCCGCCATCCGCATCCGCAGCAGCACCGTCACCCCGCTTTGTCCGTACGAGGCCAGTTCCCGGCTGCCTGCGCCTTTCTCCCGGTTATTCCGTGGGGAGAATATCGGCGTTATCCGCCGGCGCACTGGCGCCGGAATCCTCAGTCTGTGTGCTGCCGGTTCCACTGTCAGAGGGCGTCTGCGCAGCCCCAGTTTCAGCCGGCGCTGAGGACTCTGCCGGTTCGCCGCTCTGGCTTGCGGACGGCTCCGTGGCTGTGCTGCCCGTGCCGCTGTCAGAACCGGACGGCGTTGTGGTGGATGGCGTCTGTCCATTTGTAGGCTCACCACCACTGGATCCGGTCGATTCAGTGGGCGCTGCCGATGTCTCGCTGCTCTCAGCCGGCATACTCTCAGTGGGCAGTAACTCTTCCGCAGGCGTTGTCTCCTCCGGCGTCTCAGATGTTTCCGGAGCTTGACTTGTTTCAGACGCAGAACTGCTCGTCCCGCTGGAAGAACTGCCGGAACTGGAGCTTCCGGAAGAACTGCCGGTTCCATAAGAGCCGTGGTTCGAACTGCCGGTGTTATAGGTGACCGATCCGGAACTGGATGCAGACCCCAGAATGGTCACGTCGCTGGCCGTAATCTCCGTATCATAGGGGTTAAAATACTCGTTGACAATCTCCAGTACCTGATTTTTATACAACGCATAATAAGAACCGCCGTTGATGGAGATCGACTGGCCGGGCAGTGTGACGGTGACCATCTCGTCAAAGTCGCATTGCAGCACTTCCATGGCGAAATAAATGATATTGCCCACAGTCAAGTCTGTTGTGACATAGGTTGCTACAATCTCCGCCATTTCCGTGACTTTGTCTATATTATTGAACTGAAGGCACTGCTTTGCCAGCGCCCGCAGAAAATCCTGCTGGACTGTAGTCCGCTGGATATCCGCAGAAGCATAGCCGGAACGATAGCGCACCAGCTGAATGGCATGCTCGCCGTCGAGCACCTGCAGGCCGGCGCTGAGGTTAATATACAGGTTCTGGCTGGGATCGCTGTAATACATGTTCATGGGCACGTTAAACTCCACGCCGCCCACCAGATCCACAATTTCAACAAAGGCCTCCAGATCCACCAACACATAGCCGTCCACTTCAAACCCGAGAAGTTTGGCCAGCTGGTTCTTCAGCGCAGCCATGCCTTCTTCCCCCATGCCGCCGGCGCCATAGGCTGAGTTGATCTTCGGCACAGAGTAATTGGCGCTGATATAGGTATCGCGTGGGATACTCATCAGGGCCACCTCGTGGGTGGTAGTGTCCAGCGAAGCAATCATAATGGTATCGGTCCGGCCGCCGTCGCCGTCAGTACCGGCAATGAGGATGTTATAAAAGCCTTCCTTCTTGCTGACTGGAATCTCGTACTCATACTCCTCGCCGGTCTCCTCATCCACCTTTGTCACAGTTTTGGTGGTAGGCGCCTGGAAGGCCTCCTCGCCGTCGCTGTAAACTTCCACCTCGTATTCCTCGCCGGTCTCCTCATCCACCCGCGTAGTGGTGGTGGTCATGGGGGATGAGTCGATGGTATTGGAAGCCGCGGGCGGCTTCACATTCAGCGCCCACCAAATCGCAACCGCAATCACAAGTACCAGCAGCACTGCCAGCACGACAATCAGAATTTTAAGGGCCAGCGGGAGGGCTTTCCATCTTGCGCCAAATCCAGTTTTTGACTTCTTTTTCTCCGGCACGGAGACATCATCCGACTGTATGGCTGTATTTTTTTTCTCTTCTTTTTGCGCCAACTTGGACTTTACGTGTTGTCCATGCCGGTTGTTGCCAAATAGCTTCATGTGTCACTTTCCTTTCGGCTTCGGAACCACTCCCTGGCCTGGATTGAATACGGCCCGACAGGTTTATGCTCTCGCTCCAGCTCGGCAATGGACAATTCCAATCCCATGAGCATGGCAGCGTCCAAATCCTGATACGACAGCGCCCGCAAAGCATCCACGCCCTCAAAGCAGCGGTTTGGCTCCGTATAGTCGGCAAGGTACAGGATCATCTCCATCCTGGTCATGCCGGCTTTCCCTGTAGTGTGCCAATAAATGGCGTCCCGCACGGCCGCACTCTCACCAAACACATACTGTGCTACCGCTGCGCCGGTTTTCGCATGCAGTACCTTATAGTTGGTTTGCTCAAATGTATTCGTTATCATACCATATTTCCTGCATAAGCGCAACTGTTCTTCTCGTTCCAACGCCTTTGTTACATCATGGAGGATACCGGCCCGGGCCGCGACCGTCTCATCCTCACCCCAGTGGCGCGCCAGCGCCACTGCCGTTTCACACACGCCGCAGGCGTGGATGGCGCGCTTTTCCTTATGCAGAGCCAAGCTGGCCTCTTTCAGGGCCTGGAATGGCAGATTTTTCAGATCCCGCCCCATGCCGTACAGATGTTTTTCCCGGATCATGTCCAGCACACCATCCGGCAGATAGTCTTCTGCACAGTCCAGGGCCAGCATGCGGCGGACCGTCGTCGAGGAGAGGTCTATGTAGCGGGTACTTGGGATTTCGACGTTGGCAGAAAGCGTTTGTTCCAAGAATTTTTTCTGTTTCAGCAAAATTTCCCGTTTATCATCGTCCGCATCGTCCCGAATACATAATACAATGACTGCCAAACTGCAAATCACTTCTGGCTGGTACCAGGTATGCAGCGACAAAAACATGTCCGTTCCCATGAGCAGATACAGCCGGTCATCCGGGAACTGAGCCGCCAATTCCCGCAGGGTGTCGGCGGTGTAGCTGGGGCCGGACCGTTCCAGCTCCAACGCGCAGACCTCCGCCCAAGGCAGATTCCGGACAGCCCGTTCCACCAGCGCCAGGCGGGTACGTCCGTCCGGAGACCCCGGCGCCAAAGTCTTGTGCGGCGGCAGTGCCGCCGGAACGAACAGTACTCTGTCCAGTCCCAACGTCCGCACAGCCTCCTGTGCAGCCAGCAAATGCCCTTTGTGCGGCGGATTAAAGCTGCCGCCAAAAATCCCAATTTTGCCCATAAGATCCTCTCCCATTCTTCCTGTTCAGGTTTTCACCGAGGTGATTTTTTAATTCAGATAGGGAAACGCCGGTGAATTCAGCTGCGCTGCGGACGAAAAATTCGGGGGCTGAAAAGTTCATCCAAATTTTCGCCTCCACCTGCAGCCACATGGATCAGCAGTTCCCTGATACCCTAGGAATTTCAGGCCGTCAATGCGCCAACGCGCCTTCTGGCCCGCTGAGAAGCCATGGCGGGACTCTGGGATGCCCCGCCCATATTCAATTGTCTCCGCCGCTCCGGGCTTCCCGTTTCTCCCGGGACGCCTTCTGCGCCTGTTCTTTGAAATAGGCGTTGCGGCGCTCTCGCTCCGCCTTCGCCGCGGCCTTGCGGGCCTTAGCGCCGTCCCGAACGGGATTGCGTTTCTTTTTGGCCACCGCAGTGCCTCCGCCCTGATGCAGCTTCGGATTATACCGGTAGATCACAAATTTCGTTCCAAGGCATTGGACGCCGTCGGCTCCGGTGGCCTCACAGATGGCGTCACAGGCTTCGCGGGCGCTCATGAGCGCCGTTTCCAACACCTTGCCCTTGACCAGTTCTCTGGCGTTCAGGCATTTATCCGCCTCTTGGATCACGTTTTCCGTCACGCCGCCTTTTCCCACCATGAGGATCGTGTCCAGGCCGTTGGCCTGTGCCCGCAGCTCGACGCGCTGTTTACTTGTCAACATAGTTCCCCCAACTCTTTCAGCTTTTGCGCAAATATTTTCAGGGCATTGGCACGATGGGAAATTTGATTTTTCCGCTCTGGCGTCAGTTGCGCCATCGTCATGCCCTCACTTGGAATATAGAACAGAGGGTCGTAGCCGAAGCCGCCATCGCCGATCTCTTCGCGCAGGATCTCCCCCTCGCATTCTCCCCTTGCCGTCACACAACGGCCGTCCGGGAACACGCAAGTGATGACGGAGACAAACCGGGCGGTGCGCTGGCCATCTGGCACCTGCGCCATATTCTTCAGTAACAGCTCATTGCGTTCCTGATCATTTTTGCAGGCTTCTCCGCCGTAGCGGGCAGAATAGACGCCGGGCGCACCGTCCAGGGCATCCACCATAACGCCGCTGTCGTCAGCAATGGCGGGCATTCCCGTGGCCCGCATAACGGCCTGTGCCTTCAAGAAAGAGTTCTCTTCAAAGGTTTTTCCCGTCTCCTCCACGTCGATATCCACGCCCAGATCCCCTTCCAGCACCGCCTCTGCGCCGATCTGGGAGAGAATCACCTGCATCTCCCGCAGTTTATTGGGATTCTTGCTGGCCAGCACCAGTTTCATACCAGACTCCCTCCCAGCGCATCTTTCTGCAGCTGCTGGAGCCGGACGATGCCGCTCTGACACAGATCCACCAGCTTCCGCTGCTCCGCAATGGTAAAGGCCCGTCCTTCGCCGGTTCCCTGAATCTCAATGAGCTGTCCCTGGTCGTTCATGACACAGTTCAGGTCCACCTGGGCGCTGGAGTCCTCTTCATAACACAAATCCAACAGCAGCGCATCTCCTACAATACCGGCAGACACCGCCGCCACATAGCCCTGGATGGGCCACTGTTTCAGCGCCCCGGTCTCCATCAGCTTCCGGCAAGCCAACACCAGCGCCACAAAACCGCCGGTAATGGAGGCCGTTCGGGTGCCGCCGTCGCCCTGCAGCACATCGCAGTCAATGGTAATGGATACCGGTCCCAACTTCTGCAGATCCACCGCCGCCCGCAGCGCACGGCCCACCAAACGCTGAATCTCCGCGCTTCTGGGGGACAGCTTCAGCTTGCTTACATCCCTGCGGCTCCGCTCCCGGTTGGCCCGGGGCAGCATGGAATATTCCGCCGTCACCCAGCCTTCGCCCTCCGGCACATGCTTCGGCGGCTTGTCCTCCACAGAAGCGTTGCACAGCACCAAGGTGTTGCCCATTTCAATAAGGCAGCTGCCCTCTGCAAATTTCGTAAATCCTGTTGTCAATTTGACTGGCCGCAGCTCATCTGCAGCACGTCCATCGATCCTCATGTGTGTTTTGACTCCTTTTTACTTTTTTATATTTTTATATTTATAACATATCAGCAACATTTTTGCACGCTTAAATCAGCGCTTCCACAAACTCCCGTGCATGAAAAGGCATCAGATCATCCATCTGTTCCCCCACGCCGATATATTTGACCGGGATTTGCAGCGCATCCGCTACTGCAATGACAATACCGCCCTTGGCGGTGCCGTCCAATTTGGTCAGGATTATGCCGGTGACGCCGGCAATCTCCTGAAACTGCCGCGCCTGCGTCAAACCATTTTGACCAGTGGTGCCGTCCAAAACCAAAACCACTTCCTTGTCCGCGTTGGGCAGCTCTCGATCCAGAATGCGGGAAATTTTGTTCAGCTCATTCATCAGATTCTGCTTATTGTGCAGCCGTCCGGCGGTATCTACCAAAATCACGTCGCTGCCGCGGGCTTTGGCGGCGGATATGGCGTCATAGACCACAGAGGCCGGATCCGCGCCCTCATCCTGCCGGACAATTTCAGTCTGGGAACGGCCTGCCCAGATCTCCAACTGGTCGGCGGCAGCGGCACGGAAGGTATCAGCGGCGCACAGCAGAACCTTTTTCCCCTCCAGCCGCAGCTGGTTGGCCAGTTTGCCAATGGTAGTAGTCTTGCCGACGCCATTGACGCCGATGACCAGCACCACAGAGGGCTTGGTATTCATTTTCAGTTCTCCGTCGCCCACATTCAGCATTTCTACCAGGATGTCCTTCAGGGCGCGCCGGACCTCTTCCGCATCTTTCAGCTTTTTCTCCTTGACGACACGGCGCAGTTCCTCCACAGCTTTGACGGAGGTATCTACGCCCAGGTCCGCCAGGATCAAGCTCTCCTCCAGCTCGTCATAAAACTCGTCATCAATGGAGGAAAACCCGGAAAATACGCTGCCAATTGTGTCCTCCATGGCCTTTCTGGTTTTGGTCAGGCCCTGTTTAATCTTATCAAAAAACCCCATGTTCTGTCCCTCTCCAATTTATTTGATATGCATTTCTTTTGCGACCCGGTTCAGGTCCATACTCAGAATCTTGGACACACCCTGCTCCTGCATGGTGACGCCGTACAGCACGTCGGCCTCCTCCATGGTACCGCGGCGGTGGGTGATGACAATGAACTGGGTACTGTTGGACAGGCCCCGCAGATAGTGGGCAAACCGCGCCACGTTCCGGTCATCCAAAGCCGCATCAATCTCATCGAGCATGCAGAACGGCGTGGGCCGTACCTTCAGGATCGCAAAGTACAGTGCAATGGCCACAAAAGCCTTTTCACCGCCGGACAGCAGCGTCAGGGTCTTGAGCTGCTTGCCGGGCGGCTGCACTTTAATCTCAATACCGCAGGACAATACGTCGTCTTCGTCTTCCAACTCCAAAGAAGCCCGTCCGCCGCCAAACATTTCCACAAAGGTCTGCTTGAAATAGGTGTTGATCTTTTCAAACTCTGCCTTGAAAATGGTGGTCATCTCTGCCGTCAGCGTACGAATGATGGCCTCCAGCTCCCGCTTGGCCTTTTCCACGTCTTCCTGCTGGCTTTTTAAGTATTCATACCGCTCGTTGACGCGGGCAAATTCCTCAATGGCCCCGATATTAGGGTTGCCCAATGCAGAGATTTTCCGCTTCAACTCGGTAATGCGCTTCTGCGCCGCCGGAATACTCTCCACCTCCTGCCGGACATCCATAGCTGCCGAGCGGCTCAGTTCGTAAGTTTCCCACAGCTTGTCCAGGATCTGCTTTTCTTCCATAGCTGTGGTCGCTTTTTTCTGTTCCAGGCGGGCGCATTCCCGTTCCATCAGCAACAGATCCTTATTCTGATTCTGCGCATCCTTTTCACAGGCGGTTTTTTTGCTGTCTACTGTCATGCGCTCGTCTGCCACGGCCTTCAGCGTCTGCCGCAGGCCGGCAATTTCCTGCTCCAGCCCTGCGCCGCTGCCTTCAATCTCCAGAATCCCAGACGCAATACGTTGATTTTCTTCTTCATATTCCCTCAGCAGCCGTTCTCTCTGCGCCCGGTCGCCGTGGAGGGAATTCGCCAAATCGGTCAATTGTGTGATACTGTCTTTTGCAGTCTGTTCCTCTGCATCCAGCGCAGCGGTGTCCATACGAAGCCGCGTCAGCTGCTCCGTAATGGCGGCGTTTTTCTCTGCCAGGGCCGTCTGGCTTTCGGCGAGCGCCTGCGCCTGTGCGGCCTGCCGGTCTGCCTCCTGCTGCAGGGCATTGACCGCCTCCTGCAGCTGGGCAATCTGGGCGCGGCCTGTATCCATGCGGGATTGAATGGTGCTCAGATCGGTCGTAAAACTCTCCAGCGACTGTTCAATGGTATCTATGAGAATGGCATAGTGGCGGTCTTCGCCCTCCAGCTTCAGGACAGCGTCTTCCGCCTTGCGCAGCTGCCCCTGCGCTGTGACCAGTTCAAACTGCACCTCCGCCACAGACCGCTGTGCCTCGCCAAGGTCCTTGTCGGTGCGCTCCTTCTGAGCCTGCAGTTTCTTGACATATGCGGTCAACCGCCGCAGCTCGTTGGCGCGGGAAATGACGCCGGAAGACCGGCTGGCAGATCCGCCGGTCATGGAGCCGCCAGCGTTGAGCACTTGCCCGTCCAGGGTCACGATGCGGAACCGGTGGCCAAACTTTCGTGCCATGGCAATGGCGTCGTCCATGTCTTCGGCAATGACGGTCCGCCCCAGCAGGTTTTGAAAGATCTCCCGATAGCACTCGTCAAACTGAATCAAATTCGAGGCAATGCCCACAAACCCGGCGCTCTCTTCCAGCCCCCGCTCCTGCAGCACTCTGCCGCGAATGGCCGAGATGGGCAAAAATGTGGCGCGGCCGCAATCACGGCGCTTGAGCAGCTGGATGGCGGCCTTGCCATCCTCCTCCGTGGAGACCACAATGGACTGCATGGAACCGCCCAGTGCCGTCTCAATGGCCACGGCGTATTTGTCCCGTGTCTTCAGGAGCTGTGACACAGGGCCGTGAATATTGCGCAGATTGCCCCGGCGCGTCTCCTGCATGACCGTCTTGACAGCTTTGGAATAGCCTTCGTATTCCCGCTCCATCTCCTGGAACATCTGAATTCGGGAGGTGGCCGTATTCAGTTCTACATCCAACTCCTGACTCTGTTTGTGCAGCGTGTCCCGCTTCTGTGCGCGGGCATTCATGCGCAGTTCATAGCCGGCAATGGTATTGCGCACCGAAACGGCGTCTTCCTTCGCCTGCTCCAGAGCCTTGGCACAGGCCTCCGCCTGCGTTCTGGCCTGCGCCAGACGTTCACGGGCATCCGCCCGGTCCCGCTCGGAGTTGGTCTGCCGGTCCATCAGCTCCTGCACGGCAGTGGATGCAGCGCTGAGGGCGGCTTTTTTCTCCGCCGCGCGGTTCAGAGACGCCGCCTGTTCCTGCCGCAAATGCAGCAGCTTTGCCGTCGTCTCATCTGCGTCGGCAGAGAGCTGTCTGCCGGTCTCCAGGGCATCGGCCAGGTTCTGCTGCAGCTGCATACGCTGGGCCTGGATTTCGGCAATACGCGCCTGCCGTTCCGCAATCTGGTCGGCCAGACTGCCGGACCGGCTTTCATGGTCACTGAGCTCCTGCCGGAGGCGCTCCATATTGGCAGTGTTGTTTTCGTAATTGGCTCGCAGAACTGCAGCGTCACCATCGCGCTTCTGCCGCTCTGCCTCCAGCTGGGAAATCTGTTCCCGCAGCGCTTCCGCCCGCAGGTCACATGCCCGCAGGGACTGAGACAACTCTTCCGCCTGCCGGTACAGGCTGTCCAAGGTGTCCTTCCCCTGCTGGAGAATGAAGGCCGCGGAGCGGTGATCCTCCTCGGCCTTGCGGGCCGCCTCGGCCAGTTTTTCCAGACTGTCCAGCCAGACCGTCACCTCCAGCCCCCGAAGCTCATCCCGGTAAACCAGAAATTTTTTGGCCTTCTCTGCCTGGACCCGCAGCGGCTCCACTTGCAGCTCCAGCTCCGAGAGTTTATCCCGGATCCGCACCAGATTGTCTTCCGTACCGGAGAGCTTGCGCTCCGTATCCTCTTTCCGGTGGCGGTACTTGGAGATGCCCGCCGCCTCTTCAAAGATTTCACGCCGGTCGGCACTCTTCACAGACAGGATCTCGTCAATACGGCCCTGCCCAATATTGGAATAGCCTTCACGGCCAAGGCCCGTATCCATAAACAGTTCATTGATGTCCTTCAGGCGGGCTGACTGCTTATTGATATAATATTCACTGTCTCCGGAACGGTAATACCGCCGCGTCACCATGACCTCAGTGGCCTCCACGCTCAAGGCGCCGTCCTGGTTGTCCAGGATCAGGGAGACCTCTGCGAAGCCCACCTGGGCCCGCTTCATGGTCCCTCCAAAAATCACATCCTCCATCTTGGCGCCGCGCAGCGCTTTGCTGCTCTGCTCTCCCATGACCCATCGGATCGCGTCAGAAATATTGGACTTGCCGGAGCCATTGGGACCGACGATGGCAGTAATGTCGTTTCCAAAGGTCAGAACCGTTTTATCAGGAAAGGACTTAAAGCCCTGGATTTCCAGCGCCTTTAGATACACAGTCACACCTCATTACATACGTTCTTCGATACTGAACAAATTATTTTACCAAGTTTCCACGCATATTGCAAGGCATATTGCAGGAGAATTTCTGTTTATCAGCTTCTGCGGCTTCTGCCGTCTCCAAAGGCCGCACCATAGCACAGCGCACATGGCCCGCAAACGCGGCACATATCACGCGCGGCAGCGCCGCATACTAACACAAACGTTCTTACGGCATCTTTACGAACTTCTGTCAGCATTTTTACGGCGGCCTGATAGAAGGTCTTACAATTTGCCCGGTATCATAGGAGACGTATTCAGCGGCATGCGCCGCAATATCAGAAAGGAAGAGAATCCTATGAATTTTAAAAAGCCTCTTTCCCTGCTGCTGGCGGGGCTGAGTCTGGTCACCGCACTGACGGCCTGCGGCAGCGGGCAACTTCAGTCCCCAGGCGCCGCGGAAGACACTTCCCAAACAGCCCAGACTTCCCAAGTGGTGCAGCTCAGCAACACCACATCGAGCTCCTCCGCCAGCAGCACCAGCACCGAGGGGACGGCGGAAGTTACCACACCAAAGTATGTATTTCTGTTCATTGGCGACGGTATGAGCTATCCTCAAATTCAATCCACTGCTGATTACCTGGGGGCGCTGGCCGATGAGGACTACTGGCAGGCCGAGCCCAGCTTGGATGACAACGAAGGCGCCATTCTGGACGGCCCCAGCTATCTGAACTTCATGAACTTTGAGGCCGCCGGTTCCGCTGTCACCTACGACTCCAACAGCTTCTGTCCCGACTCCGCCTCCACAGCCACCTCGCTATCCACCGGGCACAAGACATACTCCGGCACCATCAATATGGACGAGACGGGCACCGTGGCTTATGAGACGATTTCAGAAAAGCTCCATGAGCAAAAGGGTTATGCCATCGGCATCATCACCTCCGTCAATCTGAACCACGCTACTCCTGCTGCATTCTACGCCCATCAGGCCAGCCGGAACAACTACTATGAAATCGGTTTGGAATTGATTGCGTCCGATTTTGAATACTTCGCCGGCGGCGGCCTGCTGAAGCCTGACGGTTCTGACGGCGATCAGGAAAACCTCTATGATTTGGCCGAAGAGGCTGGCTACACTGTAGCCGACACAAAAGCAGAAGCCGAGGCCGTCACTGCTGACACCGGCAAGGTTATCCTCATCGACGAAGATCTGGCCGACTCCGACTCCATGGCCTATGAAATTGACCGCACCGAGGATATGTGGTCCCTGGCAGACTACGTGGAAAAGGGCATTGAAGTCCTGTCCGCTGACGAGGACGGGTTCTTCATGATGTGCGAAGGCGGTAAAATCGACTGGGCCTGCCACGCCAACGACGCCGCTTCCAGCATCCACGACACCATGGCACTGGCCGACGCCGTACAGGTAGCCATTGATTTCGCTGCCGAGCACCCCGATGAAACGCTCATCATCGTCACCGGCGACCACGAAACCGGCGGTCTGACCATCGGCTTTGCCGGCACCGACTACGATACCTATCTGGATCTGCTGGAGAACCAGACCATCTCCTTTGCCAAGTATGACAGCGACTATGTCGCCTCCTACAAGGAAAACAACACTTCCTTTGAAGATGTGCTGAAGGATATTGAGACCCTGTTCGGCCTGAAGGCCGAAGGTGAAGAGGGTGACAAGCTGGTCCTCACCGAATACGAGCTGGCTCAGCTGCAGGCTGCCTATGAAAAGAGCATCAATGGTACCGCCGCCAGCGAGTATGAACAGGAGGAGTATGTGCTGTATGGCACCTATGAGCCTCTGTCTGTCACCATCACCCACATCATTAACAACAAGTCGGGCATCTCCTTCACTTCCTACAGCCACACCGGCCTGCCGGTGGCAGTTCTGGCCCACGGTGTCAACGCTGAAGTCTTCAATGGCTACTACGATAATACTGAAATCTACAACAAGCTGGCTGATATGCTGGATGTCGCTTAATGCTTCCCTTACTTCCTAAAGGCCACAGGGCGATCTGAAATCAGGTCGCCCTGTGCGTCCGTCCAAACCCGCCACTTGCTGTCAAAAGGAGTTTTCTATGAAACACATTTTCACCCCAGCCTTCCTCCGCTACAATGCCCCGCTGCTGGTGTGCCTCGCGCTGATACTAATCCTGCTGGT
Organism: uncultured Oscillospiraceae bacterium; assembly: GCA_965120355.1. GTDB lineage: Bacteria > Bacillota > Clostridia > Oscillospirales > Oscillospiraceae > CBCPMX01. The sequence continues at coordinate 4,593 of CBCPMX010000146.1, read as the reverse complement.
GCTGCCCATGGGCTATGAGGATATCGTCCAATATCAGGAAGCCGACCGCTGTGCCGCCCTTGTGCTGGAGACCGATGATTCCGCCATCATTGACACCGGTCTGGTCCGTTCTGGCGAACAGCGCTGTACACTGGAACTGCTGGACGGTCTATTTGAAGGTCAGATTGTGGAAGGTGTCAATATGCTCAACGGTTCGTTGGAACAGGACAAGCTGTTTTCCGTCGGAGACAAGGCTCTGGTGGTGGTCAGCTACTCCGGAGACACCATTACCAATGTGACCATGACTGACCATTACCGTCTGAACTGGGAACTGGTTATGGCAATTGGATTCATGGCCTTTTTGATTCTGTTCGCCGGCAAAACCGGTCTGCGGGCCGTATTTTCCTTTATTCTGACCGTTCTGGCTATTTGGAAGATTCTAGTCCCCATGTACCTTCAGGGCTGGAATCCCATATGGATCGGCCTGGCGGTGACGCTTCTGCTGACAGTGCTGATCATTGCGCTGGTCTATGGCTTTGACCGCCGGTGCGCCTCCGCGGTGTCCGGCGCATTTCTGGGGATTCTGGTCACCTGTGTGCTGGGCATTCTGTTCACCAATCTGTTCAAAATCCACGGCGCAGTCATGTCCTATTCCGAAAGCCTGCTGTACGCCGGATATCAGGATCTGAATCTGACCCAAATTTTTATGGCGTCGATTTTTCTGGGTTCTTCCGGCGCGGTCATGGACTTGAGCGTAGATATCACTTCTGCCGTGCACGAGGTGGTGGAGAAACGGCCCGACCTTGGATGGCGGGAAGCTGTGCGCTCCGGCATGAACGTGGGCCGGGCTGCTATGGGCACCATGACTACCACGCTGCTGCTGGCCTACTCCGGCGGATACATCGCGCTTTTGATGGTATTCATGGCCCAGGGGACTCCCCTATATCATATTTTTAATTATAAATATGTGGCCGCCGAACTGATCGACACGGTCATCGGCTCTTTTGGGCTGGTCACTGTGGCCCCATTCACAGCGCTGACGGCAGGTGTTCTGCTGACGTGCAAGCGAAAGCCCACCGCCGCTTTGGAGAATTCCACACAAGCGTCTATAGAAAGCGCTACAAACAAAGAACCGCTGTAAAACAATCGCAGGCCGTGTTCTCCGGTCACCCGCATCCTACTGGCAGCGCTCCTTCAAATTCGCTCCTGCCGGCAGGCAAACATCAATACAAAAACCGATGCCGGAACAAAGCTTCCCGCATCGGTTTTTTGTAAAATCGCAAGATTCCAAATACGATCAAAGCGACTGTAACAGCGCAATTTCCTCCGCGTACCCCTGCAGTTCGTTGGGCGTCTCCAATTCCATGGGCAGCCCCTGAAGCGCCGGGTGGCGGACAATTGCTGCAAAGGCCTCCAATCCAATGTACCCCTGGCCGATTTTCTGATGGCGGTCCTTGTGGCTGCCACAGGGGTTCATGCTGTCGTTAAGGTGGATTGCCCTGAGACGGTCCAGGCCCACAATCCGGTCAAATTCGGCCAGAACGCCGTCCAGATCCTGCACGATGTCATAGCCGCCGTCAAAAATATGGCAGGTATCCAGGCAAACGCACAGCTTGTCCGGCAGCCGGACACCGTCCAGAATGGCTCGCAATTCCTCAAAACGCCCGCCGATCTCGCTGCCTTTCCCGGCCATCGTCTCTAAAAGCACCACAGTTTTTTGCTCTGGGTACAACACTTGATTTAAAGTCTCAATAATCAGTTTGATTCCCGTCTCCACGCCCTGCTTCACATGGCTGCCCGGGTGAAAATTATAATAGTTTCCCGACAGATAATCCAACCGCCGCAAGTCGTCTGCCATGGTCTCCAGGGCAAATTCCCGTGTTCTCGCGTCGGCGGAACAGGGGTTGATCGTGCAGGGGGCGTGGGCCACAATGGGGCCGAAGCCATGCTCCTGCAGATATGTCCGCAGGGCCGCCGCGTCCTCTACGTCCATGGGCTTGGCCCGTCCGCCCCGGGGATTGCGGGTGAAAAATTGAAAGGTGTTGGCGCCCAGCGCCGACGCCTGCCGCCCCATGGCCAAATAGCCTTTGCTTGACGACAGATGGCAGCCGATATATCGCATGATTACACTCCTTATTTAAATTGGGGATGCGACCGGATTTTTCGCAAAGGGCAAGGCAGATACTCGAAAAATACCCAAGAGATCCGGATGCATACCGCGCACTCCTGCAAAAAAGCCGCCCGCTTTTGCAGGAAAAGAAAGACGGCGCGTGCAATTGCTGAAGCTGCGCATAATAGCAAGAGGGCGCAGTTACGCCCTCTTGCTGGTTGCTGGTTATTCTGTGATCATGGCGTCCCCGCCAGACGGTACTTCCGTAGACGGCGACTCTGTGGTGGGTGTTTCCGTAGACGGCGTCTCCGTGGACGGCGATTCGGTCGTTGGCGTCTCGGGAGTTGGCGTATCCGTCGTGGACCCACCGGAGCCTTCCGTAGAGCCGGGCAGATCCGTAGTGCCGGACGGCTCAGTAGAGGGCGTTTCTGTAGTTTCTGCCGGCGTCTCTTCCGTCGGTTCCTCCGTCACTGTCTCTTCCGGCCCCACCACAATGATGCGGTCACGCTTGCTGTGAACGGAATCGGCTTCCTTCGTACGGGAAATCAGGTTGCCATCCCCGTCATAGATGCACCGGTAACTGGTATAACTGTAGCCGGTATAGGCAGTCTGCGTCACTTCCTCATACCCCACAGGCTTTGTCTCATCCACTTCATAGATCACCGAATAGGGGGTGGTGCTGTTCTGCACGACCTCCATCACCACATAGGTGTCGTCGGTCTTGGTGCCCAAAAACTCAATGTTGACCGCACCGTTGGCCACGCTGGCGTTGATCTTAATCGGATAATCTGTGTTGTTTCGGAACTTATAATCCAAGCTTCCCCAGTAGATCGTTGCGTCAAGGCCATATTCAATATATTCGACACGGTACATGTGCTCGGTCCGCTCCACTACCTCCAGATTGGCATACAAGGTGCAGTAGTAAATGGTGGACGCCACCTGACAGATACCGCCGCCGGTCTGTTCCTCCGACGCGCCGCCGTTGGCGTAAACAGTGGCAGGCATATAGCCCTTTTCTGCGGTCCGCTCTCCAACTATGTCGTTGAAAGAGAACACCTCACCGGGCTGGAGCACCGTGCCGTCGATGGCTTCGCAGGCCAGCCGCAAATTGGTGGTGCGATTGGAATTATTCACATAGGTCGTGGATTTGGAACTGAGCACGTCGGCAAAGAGGCGAGACTCCAGGGTTTCTTTGTCGATTTCCGGCGCTATAATGGTCATGGGGACCTGGAAGGTCTCCCCTTCCTCTGCTTCCTCCAGCATTTGTGCCAAGGTTTCCATACTGACACTGTAACCGTAAGAGCCCTCCACCACCGTCTCAGTCTCCACGTCATAGCTGGCGTTGACCGGATCCTGGTTCCAAAGCGTCTCCAGTGTCTCGTAGTCCAGATCATCCGGCGCAGTGACTGTAACTTCAAAGTCAATGGGGTCATAGTCACCGGCAACTGCCGCCTGCACTACCGTTCGGTACAGCTCATCGGCATCCAAGGACACCCCGCTGATTCCCTTGGTAACCTCCATAACATAGGTAGTTTCATCCAACTGAACCGCATCCTCCGCAACCACTGTCTGCACAACATCCTGATTCAGTTCTTCGGCATAGCTGTCCACTTGTTCTCGGAGATTGTCGGTGTCTGGTTCAGAGTTCAGAGACAGTTCCACGGTATAGACCTCGCCGTCCTCGGCAGCCTGCAGCGCAGCTGCCTGTTCCTCTGCATCCCCTTCCCGGCCATGGTTCCAGGCTTCGGTTACAAGGTTTTGCAGCTCTGTATCCGAAACCTGACTGACTACATCAAACGTCAATACTTCATCATTGGACAATGTCACCCACAGCGTTTGGGACAGATCCTCAGACACATACTCTTGCAACGCCGCCAGTGCCTCTTCTGTGGTCATTCCGCCCACATCCAGACCGCCGATGTACACGTTGGGATAGATGTAGTCATAAGCAATCAGGTTGGTCATTTCCTCCACTGCTTCAATTTCATCATTGGCGGGCAGATCTGAATTCAAAAAGCCACTGCGCCACAGCAGGCCGATGCCAACACCGGCACAGATCGCCACTACGGCAATAGCGCCAATAATGAGGCCGGTCTTTTTCTTTCCGCTTCCGCTGGCCTTTCCAGCAGCGACGGTCTTGGCTGCCTTGGAAGCCGGTTTTTCCTGCGTCTTTGCGGGTTTCGTCTTCACGGTGTCCGCAGCAGGCTTTGTGGTGCTCTTCGTCGTACTCTTTGCCGCGCTGCCCCGCGGCGATTCAAATTTACCTTTAGCGATTGTTCTCTCCACCTTTATCACACACGGCGCAACACGCCGGCGCGGTAATATAAAATTCGGTCAGAATATCAAACAGAAATCGACAGTCTTTTGTCATTATATCACACAGCCGCAGTGAAATGCAACCCTAATTCCGCCCCGCCGCCTAGATGGTGTCGTCAATAAACAAGGAGCCAAATAGCAATACAACGGATATGGACAGCAGCAACGAAAGAAGCGGCGTTTTTAGC
>CBCPMX010000145.1:0-3156 GCA_965120355.1 uncultured Oscillospiraceae bacterium | reverse complement strand
TATACCACACCAGTCTTTGCTGCCTGACTGCCGTCCCATCTACTCGGAAGTGTTCAACTTGTTATTGCAATTTGCGAATTAAAAAATCCTCAATCCATTCAACATTGTGGATATACCGCCCCGCGTCCAATACCGTCCGGCACGAAAGGAACGACCAATTTTCTTCATGTCCGCGGTATTGGGGATTGTTGGCATAAACAATCCCATCTATTCCCGCATGATCCGCTCGTCCGGATGCCGCATCACGTTGGATACCGCATCACAGTCACCTTCCCGCCCGCAGGCGGATCTTCAGCCCGCTGTAGCGGCGCTGCTGGCGGTCATTGGCCACCATAGTGGCCACCACCTGCTCGTCGCCCACCAGGATCAGCAGCTCCCGCGCCCGGGTAATGGCGGTATAGAGGACGCTGCGGGTCAACAGCAGCGGTGAGCCTCCGGCCACAGACAAAATCACCGCCCGATACTCGCTGCCCTGGCTCTTGTGTACCGTCATGGCGTAGGCCGGTTCCAGTTCCGAGAGCATGTCAAAGCCATAGTCGGCTTCTTTATCGTCATCAAACACAATGGTCATCGTCTCCTGGAGGGGATCAATGGCCGTGATCTGGCCGATATCACCATTGAAGATCCCGGCGCCGGAGCCGAGACCATCTCGTCTCCTCCATAGTATATCATAGTTATTGCGGATTTGCATCACCCGATCGCCCTCCCGGAAAGTATATTTTCCATGGGCACGTTCCCGCTTGCCGGGAGCCGGGGGATTCAGCACCGCCTGCAGGCGCTGATTCAAAGTTACGGTGCCGGTATCGCCTTTTCGGGTGGGCGACAGCACCTGAATCTCCCCGCTGGGAATGCCCATATGATTGGGCAGGCGGGTAGCGCACAGGTCACAGATGGTCTGCACCACCCGTTCCGGTGCAGACCGCTTCATGAAAAAGAAATCCCGGTTTTTCACAGTCAGTGTGGGCAATTCTCCACCGTTGACAGCGTGGGCATTCAGGACAATCAGGCTCTCCCGGGCCTGCCGGAAAATCTCAGTCAGGCGAACTGTCTTCACCACGCCGCTGCCGATCAGGTCGGCAAACACATTGCCCGCCCCCACAGACGGCAGCTGGTTGGGGTCCCCCACCAGAATCAGGCGGCACTCCTCCGGTAGCGCCCGCAGCAGAGCGTCCATCAGCAACAGATCCACCATGGACGTCTCGTCCACCACCAGCGCGTCCAGCTTCAGAGGTTCGTCTTCATCGTGGAAGAACTGCATTTCACCGCTCTGCTGGTCATACTGGGCGTCCAGCAGCCGGTGAATGGTGGACGCCTCCCGACCGCTCAGCTCCGCCAGACGTTTGGCAGCCCGCCCCGTGGGGGCCGTGAGGCCGGTTTTCAGGCCCAGCCGGTCAAAGAGAGCCAGGATGCCGTTGACAGTGGTGGTCTTACCTGTGCCCGGGCCGCCGGTCAGAATCAACAGCTGCCGTTCCGCGGCGGCGGCAATGGCCTGCCGCTGGTTCTGCGCATATTGAATGCTGTGTTCTGCCTCAATTTCCCCAATGAGCCGCTTGAGCCCCAACGGCGGCTCCAGGGTCTTTGCCGCCATATCCGCAATACGGCGGGCCACGCCGGTCTCTGCCTCGTAGTACTGGGGCAAATAGCAGACCTCTAAGTCCTGAAAGCGATCCAACGCCATGCGGCCGGACTCCCGCAACCGCTCCATGGCGGCACGGATGTCGGCATCCTCCAGATGGAGCATGGCGGCGGTGGCCGCCGCCAGCTTGTCATAGGGCAGCATGACGTGGCCGTTGCCCAGATTGTGGCTCAGCTCATAGAGTACGCCGGCCTCCACCCGCCGCTCATCGTCCCCCTCCACGCCCATCTCCAGGGCAAAGGCATCCACCGCAGCAAAGCTGGCTCCATAGAAATCATCGGTCAGCAAATACGGGTCGTCCCGCACCGCTTCCACGGAGAACTCGCCATAGACGCGGTAAATCCGCATAGCCAACTCCGGCGGCAGGTGGTACTGGCTGAGAAATTCGATAAGGCGGCGGATGCCCACCTGTTTCTGAAACGACGCACTCATTTCATTGGCCTTTTTCAGAGAGATCCCCGGCATTTGAGCCAGCTCCTCCGGGCTGTGCTCCAGGACCTCCAGCGTCCGGTCGCCAAATCGCTCCACCAGCTTTTTTGCAGTCCTGGCGCCAATGCCCCTGATGATACCAGTGGACAAGTACGCCTCCACCTCCGCGCCTGTCTCCGGCATAAGCCGCTCCAGAAACTCGGCATTGAACTGACGGCCGTAGGTAGCGTGGCGGCCCCAATGCCCGGTAATGACCAGGCGTTCGCCGGGGCGGGTCATGGGGATGGTGCCCACCACAGTCTCCACTTCGCCGCTTTCATCGCGCAGCTTCAGCACCGTATAGCCGTTTTCTTCATTTTGAAAGGTCACGGCAACCACCGTGCCCCGCAGGATGCTCTGCTCCGTCTGTTCCAAGGTCCGTCGTTCCCCCATTCAGCCACAGCGTCAGCTGCTCTTTTGTGCAGTATGTCACGTCAAACTCCGCCTCCAGCTGCTGGGCTGCCTGCATAGCCTCCGCGCTGGTTCCGTCGTCAACCAGATACAGCCTGTCTCGCAGCAGGCCAGCCTCCCGGAGCCACATGTGGGCGCGGATGCGCCGCCGCAGCTCTTCTGGACCGCACGCTGCAGATACCAGATACAGCACCGCTTCCGACCGGGCCGGTACAATCAACGCTCCCAGCACACACCAGCACACGGTGATCAGGCCGGCGGCAGCCAGCGCGCAAAGGATAATTTCCGAGATCATTTGATCGCCTCCTTACCCCACCGTATGCGGGCAGGCGGCGATTTGACAATACTTGAAGTTATTGTACCGCATATATAGCGATTTTTCAAAGGTTTTCTGCAAGTTTCAACGGTGATGGCGAATGTTGCGCGCGGCGCTATACTGCCGCGGTTCCGTCGGGCGCCTCCGGCGGCCCCATTTCTTTGTTACGCGACAAAGAAATGGGGGAAAGAAAACGCGCTTGGGGCTGCGGCCCCAAGACCCCGTGGGGCTGCGCGGCGGTACGGCTTTTGGAGGACGCCAAACCTGGCAGTCTCTGCCGTCCCGTTTTTGTGCGTTCGGCCCGTGGCACGGCTGCCGCCGCCCC
>CBCPMX010000144.1:0-6897 GCA_965120355.1 uncultured Oscillospiraceae bacterium | reverse complement strand
GCTAAAAACGCCGCTTCTTTCGTTGCTGCTGTCCATATCCGTTGTATTGCTATTTGGCTCCTTGTTTATTGACGACACCATCTAGGGATTCCCCCTCGGTTCACCCTTCAATTTCTCACAAACGCGCTCCCCACGGTTCGCGCGGTTCCTCTACCGGCTCCTGAAAGAAGTATCCGCAATCCTTTTGATTTTATACACTTCGCCGCTGTCTCAGCAATTGCAGCCAAGCGATAAAAAAGCGCGGCACTTCCCAGCGCACTGCGCACGGAAAATGCCGCGCTTTTGCTGCGCGGTCAGTCCAGCAGGGCGGAAATTCCCTGCTCCCGGATCAGAGGAATATAGTAGTCCAGCTCGTCGGCAATCAGTTCGTCAATGACCCGCATACCCAGCAGCTCCACCGGCGCCTTGTCATCGGTCAAAATACGATCCTGACCGCTGTAAGGTGTCAGGTTGTCCGATACGGTCTGAAGCATGGAGCGCAGTTCCGTGTTCTCCGTCTGGACGCAGGCGGCCTGCAGGTTTTCCACCATCAACGGGCTGGTGGACGCAAACAGCTCCCGGTTGGAATTGCTGCCCACCTCCACGGTGTAAACATAGGGGAATACCGACGCAATGGTGTCGGAAAGGTAATCGTTGATGGAGTCCTCCGTATCGGAGTGCATGTTCATATTGACCACCATGACGCCGCCCTCGTTGAGATGCTCCTGCACCTCGGTGAAAAATTCCACAGAGGACATCTGAAACGGAATGGTGATGTCCTGATAGGCATCCACCATAATCACATCATAAGTCTGGCTGCAGTTGGCCAGCCAGGCGCGGCCGTCAGCGGTGTGAACCTCCACATCCTCCGGCAGATCAAAATATTCCGCCGCCAAATCCACAATGGCCTGGTCAATCTCCACGCCGGTGATATCCGGCTGGTTGAAATACGTCTCACACTGGGTGGCATAGGTGCCGGTGCCCATACCCAGAATCAGCAGATCCATGTGCGCCTCTTCATCGACGCCGGCCATGGCAGGCGCAGCCAGGGCATAATCATAGTACATGCCGGTCAGGCCGCCCTCCTTCATTTTTATGGACTGGACGCCAAACAGCACATTGGTGGACAAAATGATGGAGTCGTTCGTCTCCTGCACCTGGAGATAATTGTACACCGACTCCCCTTCATACAGCAGGTCATCCTCCCAAAAGGCAAAGCTGGACGAGTGGCCGAATACCATGCACACCACCAACAGGACCGCCGTTACCGTCACCGACCGCAGCCGCCGCTTCCGGCTGAGGAAATACAGCAGCGCCAACAGGAATAAAATTCCCGCAAAAATCAAAAACGTCACCGCCGTGCCCACCGCCGGGATGGTAATAAAAGTGGGCGTAAAGGTGCCAATGATGCTGCCAATGGTGTTCAGCGCCCCCAGATAACCGACGGTTTTCCCACTGTCGTCCAGGCTGCTGACAGTGTATTTCACCAGGGAGGGTGTCACCGTGCCCAGCAGCATCAGCGGAAATACGAACAGCACCATGCTCGACGCAAACGCCGCCCACACCAGATAATTGGACGGCATCAGAAACGCCAGCCCCGCAGCAATGGCGATGATGACATACTTGCCCAAGAATGGAATTGCCGCCGTCCAGACTGCCGCCACCAACAGGCGGCCATAGAGCCGATCCGGGTTGGGATCCTTGTCCGCCAGCCGTCCGCCCCAGACATTGCCCAGGGCCATGGCGATCATAATCGTGCCGATGATGATGGTCCAGACAATCTGTGACGAGCTGAAATACGGCGCCAACAGCCGGCTGGCGCCCAGCTCAATGGCCATGACGGACATACCGGAAAAGAACTCCGTGGCATAAAGAAAATACTTTCGCTGTAAAATGCTTCTGCCCATGTTGTTGTCCATATGCATCCTCCTGTAGCGATGTGGCAGGCGGGCACGTCCCGCTGTCTGATCTGCCGTTATTATAGCATATCCAGGGAAAAAAACAACCGCCAGAGCTCCGGGTCTCTGGCGGCTGTTGTTCCATATGCGGTGGTATTTACGAATTCACCGGCACAATCTGTTCCGTATCTCCGTCGGTAAATACCAAAGACACCACTTGGGCCGGATCCAGCGGAGCGGACCACTCAATGCTCCAGTCGTCCTCGCCGGTATCCTCGTTATAGCTCATGTGGACGCCGCCGGAGGACGCCGTGCCGCCGGTGGACAGGTTGGCCGTCACGGCATAATGCTGCAGTTCCGGTTCCGCCGCTTTGACCAGTTCCAGGAGATTGCTTTCGACAAAGGAATACTCGTCGGAATTTGCCTCCACGGAGAAGCTGCATCCGCTTTCACTCACCGCAATGCCGTGCAGCGTCAGGACAACTCCGCTTTCAAAGTTCAGCGTGGCGTCCGCACTGACGGATGCCGCCGTTTCGCTCTCGGGCAGCAGGAAGGAAAAGATCCACTGGCCTTCCACAAAGACGGCTCCTTCGTCCTCCTGCCCGGCTTCCGGCAGGGCGTACAGCTCTGTGATCTCGACGGTCATCGTCGTCGTGCCGTCCGTCAAGCTGACGTTCTCCGGTAAGTTGGGGAATTCATAGGTCTGCTGAAATATGCGGCTTCCGTTTTCATCCAGGCTTCCGCTGCCGCCGCGCACGGTGGCCTCTATGACCTCGCCCCCGACCGTCGTCACATAGGCTGTAGGCCGCCAGGTATTTCGGACGTCTTCCACGTCCGATTCGATGCGGTACAGCACCCACACCTTATCCTCCGCACAGGTCACAGAGTCGATCGTAACGGTCACGCCGTTATCGGTGACGCTTTCGTTGATGCTGGCAGATTTTGATTCCACAAAATCTTTCTGCTCCTGGGTCATTTCCGACCCGCCCAGGGCGTTCCAGTTTGCTTCCATCCGGTTGGTGATATTGGTATAGTAAATTGCCGCCACTGCCGTTCCAGCCAGCAAGGCCACAATGGCCGCAGCGATCAGCAGCATGCGCAGAGGGCGATGCCTTTTCGATTCGATTCTTTTCATGGTGACCTCCTTGATCCTCCGAAGCTCCGGCACGGGAACGGGATCCAGCGGCAAATCCACGTCCTGATAATCGTCCAGAAGTTCCGTCACACGCAGCTTCATTCCGGTTCCTCCTGTTCCAAAAGTAATGTCTGGAGCCGCTTACGGCCCCGATGCAGCCGGCTCTTGACCGTGCCCAAGGGCATTTGCAGCCGTTCCGCAATGGCCTCCATCGTCTGATATTGGTAATAATACCGCAGGAAGATTTCCTTGTCCGGCTGCTCCATGACGCGGACCGCGTCCAGCAGCTGCTGCCGCTGCTCCTGCTCCAGCGCCGCCGTCTCTGGCGACGGCAGCGGCAGTTTCAGGACATCCTCATCCATGGGCAGTTCGGGCCGGCGCTGCCGCAGCCGGTCCCGGGCCCGGTTGCGGGCCACGGACCCCAGCCACGGCTTCAGCTTCCCCGGTGCGACGTCTGCCGCGTGCTCCCACAAGGTCAGGAACACATCCGATGTCAGCTCCTCCGCGTCCTCCAATGTACCGGACGCACCCAGTACATTGCGAATCACCGTGGCCACATAGGCGCTGTACTGGTCGATGGCAGTCTCCAGTGCCTGCTGACGGTGCTGCCGCAGCTTTTTCAAAAGCCCTTCCTCCGTGTGCATCTTGTGCCTCCTGACCGCTTGTCGAATATGGTTTGTCTTGACCGCTGAAACTTTAATTCGCCCGTTTCACATGCATGCAGCTGGCGCACCTCCGCGGTCCTCGCCGCACAAAAAATACCGCTGGCACGCCACCGTACTGTCTGGGCCTCACAATTTGAAAGCTTTCACCTATCATAACGCGCGGCATTGGCAAATGGTTGCACAACGGAAAAATTTTTCTGAGAATATTCTTTTTTGGACTTGGACACAACTCTGTCACATGGTATACTCATAATGGGAGTAGAAGGAGGGAATTCCCATGAAAGAACGAATCTTGATTGTGGAAGATGAATTGCGGCTGCGGGAAATTCTTTGTGACTACTTCCGTGCCAAGGGCGCATTGCCCGTCCCCGCCGAGGACGGCGATGACGCGCTGCGGATTCTGGACGGGCAGCAGTTTGACGCCCTGCTGCTGGACATCATGATGCCGGGGCTGGACGGGTTCGCCGTCTGCCGGACTGTCCGGCACAGCAGCAAGGTCCCCATCATTTTTCTCACCGCCCTGTGTGATGACGATAATCAGCTCTTTGGCTACGAGCTGGGCGCCGACGACTATGTGACCAAACCCTTTTCCATGGCCGTTCTGTACGCCAAAACCATGGCGGTCATCGCCCGCAGCCGCGGGGCCATTGGCCGCAGCGGTACTCTGGAGGCTGGAAACGTGGTTTTAAATCTGGAAACCCGGACCGCCTCCGTAGAAGGGCAGACTGTTTCTTTGACGCCCAGGGCCTTTGATCTGCTGCGCTGCCTCATGGAACACAAGAATCAAGTTCTGTCCCGGGAGCAGCTGCTGCGCCGCGTCTGGGGCCATGATTATGACGGCGACAGCCGTACAGTGGACACCCATATCAAGCGTCTGCGCGCCAAGGGAATTGACATTGAAACCGTCATTCGGGTTGGCTACCGCTTCCGGGGGTGAGGAAATGGAGCAAGCAAAACGCCAGCGTGCGTTGGCCCTGATTCTGGTACCCATGCTGATACTATACCTGCTGACGGCGTGGCTGATCACCTATTTTGCCGCCAGACAGAAGCAGCAAAACCTATTTTATACGCTGAACGAGCAACTGGACACCCTGATTGCGCAGGCCCAAACCGACGCTCTGTCGGCCGCCGGGAAGGACGAGATTGCCCGCGCAACCATTTATCAGAATCTCCTGCACAGTTTTCTACAGTATCCATTGGCAGAGGGGGGAAGGCTGCTGGACGACAGTCAGCTGGATATCCGGTTGGGCGTGGTGGCAGCGCAGGCGCGTTATCTGAACGGCAGCGGCTATCAGGCGGACGGCTACAGTCTGGATGCCGTGCCGGAAAACTGCATCCAGCTTCAAACCGGCGAAGAAGACGGCGGGCAATGCATCACCATGGTCTTTGCGCCGTCGGAGGATCCGGAATTGATGACTCAGCAGATGTATCTGCTCTATGGCAGCGGGAAGCCGGGCCTGCGGATCAACGATTACTACGTCTGGCCCACACTGGACGACGGCGCCAACAGCACAATCACGTTCCGCTTCGGCGGCTGCTGGCTCGATGGCCTGTTCCACATACAAACAATCTCCTTTGTGTACAGCGCAGATCCGGAACACTGGACGGTTCTGTATGACTGCGGCGAGGAGCCGTCCGACTGGCTGGAGGCCAAAGACACGCAGCTCACCCGCCGCCCGGCCTATGCGCGCCAGTATATCACAGGCCGTACCGCCGTGGAGGACATCTGGAATGACTACCGCACAGCCACCTGGCTGGCTGTCTCCGCCGCGGAACAGCTCTTTACCGGCCAGGTTAGTAAGGGCTGGCTGGCCGACAACAGCCTGCATCACACCGTGTATTACGTCTTGTGCACCATTGCCAATCCCATGGAGACCGACGGCGGGGACCGCCCCAGCCTGGAAGTGCTGGTCTACACGGAGTTCTCTCCCCTGGCTATGGCGCTGCGGGAACAGCTCCCATTTCTGGGCGGGCTGCTGGCACTGTTCGCCGCCGCCACCGCCGTCTTGCTGTGGTATTACATCAATCGCACCCGCGCACTCCATGGGCTGATTCAGGAACAGCAAGAGACCATTCTCCAGCAAAACCGTACCATCGACTATACCAAATCTGCCGAAACTGCCCGCCGGCAAATGGTCTCCGCCATTGCCCACGAATTAAAAACGCCCCTGGCGATCCTGCGCACCTATAACGAAGCGCTGGAGGAAAACATCGACGAAAGCAAACGTCCCCACTATCAGGCAGTCATCCGCCAGGAAATCGACAGCATGGACGCCATGGTGCTGCAAATGCTCGATTTGAGCCGTCTGGAATCCGGCAAGTATAAGCTCAACCGCAGCGATTTTTCACTGGAAGACGTCACGCGGCAGGTCGTACTGTCTCTCCAGCCCCGGATCGACGAAAAGAATGTGAAAATCGTCTGGAATGTCACCGGCAGTACAGAGGTGTACGCCGACCGTTACCGGATGGAGCAGGTGATCCGCAATTACATGACCAATGCCATCCGGCATACACCTTCAGGCGGGACAATTACCATTTCCTTTTTGCAGAACATGTACTCTGGCGCCGTCACCCTATCGGTGGAAAACCAGGGCAAGCCCATTCCGCCAGAGCAAATGCCTCTGATTTGGGACAGCTTCTATCAGGGCGACCGGTCCCGCCATAAGCGCGGCACGGGTCTGGGGCTCGCCATTGTGAAAAACGTCATGACGCTCCATGGCGGCTCCTACGACTGCGTCAACACCGCCGGCGGCGTTGAGTTTCTCGCTACCCTCCCCGCTCCTACAGCGCAGCCGCTGACGCCGCCCGCCATACCGGCGGTCAGCCGCCGCGTGGACAGAGAGGAAAACACCATTGAGTATCCCATTGGAGCTGCGGCTGTTTCTCTGGATCGCCTGCTTTTATCCCTGGAGCTGCTTTCAGAGCGGGAACTGCGTCAGGCAGTCCGATTCGGCGGCATCACTGTGGATGGCCAGCCTGCCCAGTCTCCCCGGCAGCCGGTTCATCCCGGCCAGACCGTCCGTTATGGCGGCGATGCCATTCATGTCACCCGGGATGCCGCATATTATGCCCATTTTCTTCACCCTGGAGCGCAATAAAATACCCCCCAGAGCCTTATGACTCTGGGGGTTCATGGTGGAAACGACCGGGCTCGAACCGATGACCTCTTGCGTGTGAAGCAAGCGCTCTCCCTGCTGAGCTACGCTTCCGTTAAATGCTT
>CBCPMX010000143.1:0-32001 GCA_965120355.1 uncultured Oscillospiraceae bacterium | reverse complement strand
TTCCGCTCTGACGGAAAAATTCCGACCCCATTATACTGTATCTCCGGTGTTTTCGCAATGCCGGGATGGGATCAGGATAAATCATTTGAAAATGTTAAAAAATATTTCACACTTGCCTATTGACATTGGCCGCCGGTGGTGGTACATTTAGTTTAGCACTCGAGGGAACTGAGTGCTAAACCGCAAAAGAGGTGAGTCAAGTGGATTTGACGCCCCGGCAGAAACAGATCCTCCGCGCCATTGTGGAGAGTTACATCCAGACGGCAGAGCCGGTGGGGTCCAAGGCCATCGCGGCTATGCCGGACATCAACTGTTCTTCTGCTACCATCCGCAATGAAATGGCGGCGCTGACGGAACTGGGGCTGCTGGAGCAGCCGCACACCTCCGCAGGACGCATTCCCAGCCCCGCGGGATACCGGCTGTATGTCGATGAACTGATGCAGAACTACCGCCTGTCCATCGATGAAACCCAGTCCCTGAACCAGGCTATGGAGGGGAAGCTCCAGCAGGTGGATCAGCTCCTGAGCCAGGTAGGCAAAATGGTTTCACAGATGACCAACCTGCCGGCTTATGCGATGTCGGCCCCCCGGGCTGGTACCACGGTGAAACGGTTTGACCTGATTCTGGCAGAGACCCACAGCTTCATCCTGGTGGTCATGACGTCCAACGACGCGGTGAAAAATAAACTCATCAAGCTGCCCGTCGCCGTGACGGAACAGGATCTGCGGCTGCTGTCAGCAGTGCTCAACGCTACGCTCACGGGCCTGACGGCGGAGCAGATTACGCCGGATATCCTCCAGCGGGTGCAGCGCTCCGCCGGAGACGCCGCTTCCCTGGTGCCGGTGGTGGTGGATTATACCACGCAGATCCTCCAGGAGGAACAGCGCAGCGAGGTTTACCTCACCGGGCAGATGCGGCTGCTGGGACAGCCGGAGTACCGGGATGTGGACAAGGCGCAGGAGGTGCTGGCTTCCCTGGATGAGGAGGTTATCTCTAATCTGCCGGCTTTGGCAGACGACGGCCCCTTAAAGATCCTGGTGGGTCCGGAGAACATTGCCAAGGAACTGAAAGATACCAGCGTGGTCATGACCAAGTTCGACATCGGCGATGGGATGCAGGGCATGATCGGTGTGGTGGGCCCCACCAGAATGGACTACGCCCGGGTCACTGCACGGCTGAGTTACTTCGCCGAAGGGTTGGGCCGTATGTTTGGAAAACAGGAGTTGCCGCCTGGCCAGTCGGAACCGGCGCCGGAGCCGCAGGATGAAAATAAGTAGATCAAAATTCAGCGCCAGGGCTTTCCTGGGATGGAGGTTTTCGCATATGAGTAAACAAGATACGGCGCCGCAGCAGGATGAGGTCCTGGAGCAGGCCGCTTCCGAGACCCCTGAGACAGTGCAGGAGGAAGCCGCGGCGCAGGCCCCGGACGAGTTGGCTCAGCTCCGGGAGCAGTTGGCCGCCGAGCAGGACAAATACCTGCGGCTGGCCGCTGAGTACGATAATTTCCGCAAACGCAGCCAGCGGGAGCGGGAAGCGCTCTACACGGATCTGAAGGCCGAAACCACAGGCTGTTTCCTGCCGGTCTATGACAACCTGGAGCGGGCGCTGCAGCAGCCCACCTCCGATGAGGCCTATAAGAAGGGTGTGGAGATGACCATGAACCAGCTGGTGGAAGTGATGCAGAAGCTGGGGGTGGAAGCCTTCGGCGAGGCCGGCGAGACCTTTGATCCGGCTATGCACAATGCCGTCATGCATGTGGAGGACGAAGCTTTCGGGGAAAACGCCATCTGCGAGGTGTTCCAGAAAGGCTTCCGCGTGGGCGACAAGGTGGTTCGCTTCGCCATGGTGAAAGTGGCCAACTAGTGAAATGAACTTGAAAATTCCGCGCAGAGGCGCGTTTACTTTGTAAAAACTTATTTCTATATATTTATTGGAGGTATTTGTTATGTCTAAGATTATTGGTATTGATCTGGGTACGACCAACTCCTGCGTCGCCGTTATGGAAGGCGGCGAGCCTATCGTCATCGCTAACGCCGAAGGTAACCGCACCACGCCGTCCGTTGTGGCATTCTCCAAGACCGGCGAACGGATGGTGGGCCAGGTGGCAAAACGCCAGGCCGTCACCAACCATGACCGGACCATCGCTTCCATCAAGCGTGAAATGGGCAGCGATTACAAGGTCACCATCGACGATAAGAAATATACGCCTCAGGAGATCAGCGCCATGATCCTGCAGAAGCTGAAGGCTGATGCCGAGGCGTATCTGGGCGGCACCGTTACCGACGCCGTCATTACGGTCCCGGCCTACTTCACCGACGCGCAGCGGCAGGCGACCAAGGATGCCGGCAAGATTGCCGGACTGAACGTCAAGCGAATCATCAATGAGCCCACCGCGGCGGCCCTGGCCTACGGCCTGGATAAGGAGACCGAGCAGAAGATCATGGTCTATGACCTGGGCGGCGGTACCTTCGACGTGTCCATCCTGGAGATCGGCGACGGCGTTATCGAAGTTCTGGCCACCGCCGGCAACAACCGCCTGGGCGGCGATGATTTCGACGAATGTGTCATCAAGTATCTGGTGCAGGAATTCAAGAAGAGCGAAGGCATTGACCTGAGCGGCGACAAGGTGGCCATGCAGCGCCTGAAGGAGGCTGCCGAGAAGGCCAAAATCGAGCTGTCCGGCGTGACCTCCACCAACGTGAACCTGCCCTATATCACCGCAGACGCCAGCGGCCCCAAGCATCTGGACGTCACCATCACCCGGGCCAAGTTCAATGAACTGACCGCCCATTTGGTGGACGCCACCATGGGCCCGGTCCGTCAGGCCATGTCCGACGCCGGCCTGTCTGCCTCTGACCTGAGCAAGGTTTTGCTGGTGGGCGGTTCGACCCGTGTGCCCGCTGTCCAGGAGGCTGTGAAGAAGATCACCGGCAAGGAAGGGTTCAAGGGCATCAACCCGGACGAGTGCGTTGCCATCGGCGCGGCGATTCAGGGCGGCGTGCTGGGCGGCGACGTCCAGGGCCTGCTGCTGCTGGATGTGACGCCCCTGTCCCTGGGTATTGAGACCATGGGCGGCGTGTTTACCCGCCTGATTGACCGGAACACCACCATCCCCACCAAGAAGAGCCAAATCTTCTCCACCGCCGCTGACGGGCAGACCTCTGTAGAGGTGCATGTGCTCCAGGGCGAACGGGAGATGGCAGCTTATAACAAGACCTTGGGCAAGTTCCAGCTGACCGGCATTGCGCCCGCTCCCCGCGGTGTGCCCCAGATCGAGGTCACCTTTGATATTGATGCCAACGGCATTGTCAACGTCTCCGCCAAGGATTTGGGCACCGGCAAGGAGCAGAATATCACCATCACCGCTTCCTCCAACCTGTCCAAAGAGGACATCGACAAGGCCGTCAAGGAGGCCGAGCAGTATGCCGCCGAGGATAAGGCCCGCCGGGAAGAGGTGGACGCGCGCAATACCGCCGACCAGATGATCTATCAGACCGAGAAGACGCTGGGCGAGCTGGGCGACAAGGTTTCCGACAGTGAAAAGGCTCCTGTACAGGCTGCTGTGGAGGCCCTGAAAGAGGCCCTGAAGGGCACCAACGTGGAGGACATCAAGTCCAAGACCGAGGAGGTTCAGAAAGCCTTCTACACCATCTCCGAGAAGCTGTATCAGAATGCCGCGCCTCAGGATGACGGCGGCAACGGCCCCACAGCTGGCGGCTCCACCGGCAGCGATGACGGTGTTGTGGATGCCGACTACGAGGTTGTGGACGATTAAGTTTTCGCGCATACGGCGGAGCGTGGGACATCTGCGCTCCGCCTGTGAGCGCCTGACTACCGGGAAAAGTGGTGACACATATGGCTGAAGAAAAACGTGACTATTACGAGGTCCTGGGCGTGGACAAAAGCGCCTCGGACGACGCGATTAAAAAGGCATACCGCAAGCTGGCAAAGCAGTACCACCCTGACCTGCACCCCGGCGATAAGGAGGCTGAGGCCAAATTTAAGGAGGTCAACGAGGCGTACGAGATTCTCTCCGATTCGGAAAAGCGGGAGAAATACGACCAGTTCGGCTTCGCAGGCGTGGATCCCAACTATGCGGCGCAAAACGGCTATGGCGGCAGTGGCTTCGGCGGTGGATTCGGCTTTGACGTCAGCGATATTCTCAACTCCTTCTTCGGCGGCGGCTTTGGCGGCGGTTCCACGGCCCAGCG
This sequence comes from uncultured Oscillospiraceae bacterium, assembly GCA_965120355.1. Taxonomy (GTDB): domain Bacteria; phylum Bacillota; class Clostridia; order Oscillospirales; family Oscillospiraceae; genus CBCPMX01. The sequence continues at coordinate 27,790 of CBCPMX010000143.1, read as the reverse complement.
CCGCAACGCGCCACAAAAAGGCGACAATATTGGCGCGCAGCTCACCATCTCCTTTGAGGAAGCAGCTTTTGGCTGCGAAAAAGAGGTGACCGTGGGCCGCATCGAAACCTGCCCCACCTGCGGCGGCGACGGCTGCGCTGCCGGCAGCACCGCCGACACCTGCCCCGACTGTAAAGGCACCGGCACCGTGACCACGGTGCGCCAGACGGCATTCGGATCCATGCGCCAGAGCGCCGTGTGCAGCCGCTGCGGCGGCACGGGCCGGATTATTAACAACCCCTGCAACACCTGTAAAGGGAAGGGGAAGGTGCGGAAGAACAAAAAGATTTCCGTCAAGGTACCTGCCGGTGTGGATGACGGACAGACCGTCCGCATCCGCGGCGAGGGCCATGCCGGGATTAACGGCGGCGGCGCCGGCGATCTGTTGGTAGACATTAACGTCCGCCCCCATCCCATCTTCGAACGGGACGGGGCCAACGTCCTGTGTGAAATGCCCATCAGCTTCACCCAGGCGGCCCTGGGCGCGGAGATCGAGGTCCCCACGCTGGACGGCAAGGTCCGGTATAACGTCCCCGAGGGCACCCAGACTGGAACCACGTTCCGCCTGAAGGGCAAGGGCATTCCCTATGTGGGCTACAAGACCCGCGGCGATCAGTATGTGACCGTGGTGGTGGAAACCCCCAAGGGGCTGGATCGGGAGCAGAAGGAATTGCTGCGCAAATTCGGCGAGAGCCTGGGCGACGAGGTGGAGCCCAAACGCAAAGGATTTTTTGAAAAGTTGAAGGATAAGAAATAAAAAACCAGCGACTGCCGCATGCAGCCGCTGGATTGACTGACCAGTATGCCGCCGCAGGCCCGGGCGCCAGCGGCGGCTTTGCCTGTCCTGAAAGATGCAATCAGGAGCAAAAGTATGCAAAGCAAAACCGTGGCCGGAGCGGAAGCTCCAGCCACGGAATCCGGTCTCATGTAAAATTGGATGTAAACCCTTACTTGAACATGGGCACAATGTACAGAACTACACAGGCGAGCGCCACAATCACCAGGCTGAGAATCAAGCCAAAACGGGTCAGCGGCTTCCAGTCATCGGTGCCTCTGGCCTTAAATACAGCCTGCGTGCCGAACAGGCCAAAGACCAGCGTCAACAGAGAAATGTACTGGTTATGGCTCAGGGAATAGATACCAAAGACCAGACCGATGATATCGAACAAGAAGGTCAAGATCATGAAAAACCAAAATTTAAAACCGCTGGTTTTTTTCTCTTGGAACTCGCTGTTCAGCTTGTCAAAACTATTGTCCACTTGAGATACCCCCTAAAATTGCGAGTGCACACAAACGTGTGCTTGTAACTGTAAAGTAAATATACCACAAACGACCCTGTCCCGTCAACAGATAGTTTTGTTGAATGTGTAAAAAATGACCCGCAAAATTTAGGGAATATGCAGATTTTCCACTGAGGAGGTGCAAAGCGCGGCCCTTGCCGTATGAATGCCGCCTGGATACAGAGACGGGTAACCCGGCGCAGGTTCGCTTCCGGCTCCACTGGAAATCCGCCCAAATTTCCAATGGGGCGCCTACGACTTCCCGGCCAGAGCGGCGACAGCTTCGGCAAAAATCCGGGCCGCCAGCAGCGCCTCCTCCATGGTGTTGCCGGCGGATCCGATCTCTACCGATAGAGAACCGGCTGTAACGTGCTGATTGAACCGCTCTGTCCGCAGATCCAAATCGCGGCAGATACCCGGCGCGGCCTGGGACAGGAGGACTTGCAATTTCAGGGCGGCGCTGAGATTTTCCTGCCAATTGGGGTGTTCCAGTCCGCCGGCGTCGGTGCCCACCACCAGCAGAAGCTGGGCGCTCTCCTGACCGTCTATGGTCACGGTGGGGTCGGACAGTGTGCCGTCGGGGTTTTCAGAGGCGTCCCGGTGGACGTCCAGAACCATTTGAATGGAAGGGTAGTCTTCCAGATAGGCTTCAATGGTGGTTAGGGCGCGGCTGTAGGCCCCGTTGTAGACGGGATAGTCATGGTAGGTCCGGTCGTGGAGGACTTCAATGCCGGCGTCCTCCAGAACAGAAGCAATCTCGTCGCCAATCCGCAGCATGTTGCAGGTGTCATCGATGGTGCGCAGATTATCACTCTCCTCGTATTCCCAGCCGTCGGAGGGTGTGTAGGCCTCGGAGGTGTGGGTGTGGACGATGAGAATTTTCGGTCCGTCGCCAGAAAAATCCAGAGACAGCGCCTGCGTCAGGAGTGCGGCTGTGTCTACCTCATACCCGGTGGCATTGTCAATGGTCAGATCGGCGGAGTCCGCTTCCGAAAAAACCGGCACTGTGATACTGTCCGCATCAGTGTCCGTCTGTGCGGGAGCCTCGGAGGTCTGTTCATCCGTCTGCGCGGCTTCCAGGGATGCCGGTGCGTCTTCGGTGTCCGCGGTTTCTCCGGCCGCGTCCGATCCGCTGTCCGTTTCGTCAGAGACGGGCGGTACGGTTTCCGATACAGCTTGAACAGCGGCGTTGGCCAGGGCTGCCGCCGGCGCCGTGCCCAGTTCGGCCTGGAGCATGGTTTGTATGACGGAGCTGCTGCTGGCCGCAGTCTGTGCCGCCTGCCGAAAAAGTGAACTGCCGGTCATAGCGGCCCGCAGCGCCAGTGCAGCTGCCAACAGGCAGATGCCTGTGCGCAGTTGAGAATGTCTTTTGTACCCGCCCATGGGGCGATCCCTCCCCCGAGTATTGTCCTGTTGTGAGTGATTTGCACGTTGCTGCCAGCGGAGGGCGCTGGCAAACCATAAGAAGCTTTTGAAATAGGCACTTCAGCTGTCAAGTGGCTGCCTGTGTCCCGTCCGGGGAGAGGCGTGGGGCAGCCTGGCTGCAAGAAACTGCCGCATGTTCCGCTGGTGGTTCTATATATATGCGGCCGGCAGCAAAAATAGAAACGAAATCCGGCGAGGGAATCCGCTGCGCCATGTTGGCAAAAGAATTGGAAGATTTTAAGAGAGCTTGGGCGGCCTGAAAATCCAATGTGCAGATTTGTGCTTTTTTCACAACATCAAACCCCGCCAGCATCTTGAATTTTGCAGAATGATGTGCTACACTAATAAGTAGGTAATGATATTCTGGCGTGCGGGCCTGTTCCCGTTGCCAGAGGCCCTACTTTATTTTGAAAGGAAGCTGTTTACCATGGCTCAGTACAAGATCCAGAGAAAGAAAGGCGTGGAAGGTTCTACCGTCTACTCCTACACTGCTCCCGGCCACAACGAGTGCGTTCCCACCCGTCTGCATGATCCTGCCGACGTTGACGGCGGCAAGATGATCATGGGCATCACCTACTTTGTCCCCGGCGGCGGCTGCGACTACGGCGCCAACCCCCTGGAGTCCATCTACTACATCCTGGAGGGTGAGATGACTCTGAAGACTGAGGACTGCGAGACCGTTCTGCATGCTGGCGATTCCTTCCACTGCTGCGGCGGCTGCCCCAAGTCCGTCACCAATACCGGCAACACTGTGACCCAGATGCTGGTCGCACTTCTGCCTCCCCAGCAATAAGACCCCGATTCATCTGCCGGAAATCCGGCTCTGAATAATATCATAATAAGGAGTAATGCAAAATGCCGAAAATTTATAATGGCGATCTGACCAAGATGTTTGACATCTCCGGTAAGAAGGCCGTCATCATCGGCGGCGCCGGCGGCTTTGGTAAGGCTGTTGCCGAAGGTTTTGCTGCCAATGGCTGCGATGTTCTGATTTCTTCCCGCCGTGAGTCCGCTCTGATCGAGGCCAAGGCCGAGATCGAGAAGGTGGCTGCCCCTGGCGTGAAAGTCACATATTATGCTGGCGACGCCGGTGACGAAGAGACCGTCAAGAAAATGCTCGACTACACGGTCGGCGCTGAGGGCCTGGGCGGCTGCGACATCCTGGTCAACGCTCAAGGTATCAACCAGAAGATGTGGTCCTGGGAGATCGACACGGACTACTTTGAGAAGATGCTGCACACCAACATCACTTCCCTGATGTTCACCTGCAAGTACTTCGGCAACTGGATGAAGGACCATAACCTGGACGGCGAGGAGTTCGTTCCCTACGAGGCGGGCCAGCCCAACCTGAACAAGGGCTATGGCAAGATTATCAACTTCGGTTCTGTCCGCGGCATCCGTGCCGTGGCCAACGGCGGCGGCGGCAACGTCCCCTACAACACCACCAAGGGTGCTGTGGAGATGCTGACCAAGGCCTTTGCGGCTGACCTGCGTCCCAACATCCAGGTCAACCTGATTGGCCCCACCATCACCTACACTCCGATGATGGTCGGCAAGCTGCCTCCCGATGAGACTGCCCGCAACAACATTGCTGCGCCGCTGCCCGCTCAGCGTATTGGCTATGAGATTGACGTGGTTGGCCCCGCCATCTTCTTGGCCTCTGCCGCTTCTGACATGGTCACCGCTTCCTCCATCTATCCCGATGGCGGCCTGGTTGCTACCTCCTGATCCGGCATACTTATAAGCATTGTACAAGCTGCAGAGCCCGTGCCAAGCGCGGGCTCTGCGTGTTTTTTCTGCCGCTCGCGTGATGCGGGGAAGCCGCTGTCCCCGTGAGACTGCGCGCTTCTTTTCCTCTTGTCCAAGATGTATTGCAACCCTACAGGCAAAAATACTGCGCCTGTGCGTATAGACTTGAAAAGCGGCGAAAAAACTGATACAATTACACATTATGATTGTTTACAACGGAGGGACACGCTTTGGAGCGCAAAACACCGGTCATTCCACAACAGCAGCTGGAACGCCAGCAGGACATTTGTCATCAAATTGCGGACTTTTGGCACAGAAGGGGCAGAACCCCGACGGCTTGGGTCGTCACCTACGGCTGCCAGCAGAATGAGGCGGATTCAGAGCAGCTGCGCGGGATGTTGCTGGAGTGCGGCTACACAATGGCGGAAGAGGCTGAGGGGGCAGATCTGGTTCTCATGAACACCTGTGCCGTTCGGGAGCACGCTGAGCAGCGGGTTTTTGGCAATGTGGGCGCGTTGGTGCATACCAAGCGCCGGCACCCGGGTCAGAAGATCTTCCTGTGCGGCTGTATGATGGGCCAGCCCCATGTGGTGGAGCGGATCCAAAAAAGCTATGTCCATGTGGACGGTGTGTTTTCCACCCATCATCTGTGGCGGTTTCCGGAGCTTTTGCAGCGGGTGCTGCTGACCAACAAGCGGGCGTTTTTTACCGAGGATTCTGACGGGGCCATTGCCGAGGGCCTGCCCATGCTGCGGCAGGACGGTGTCAAGGCATGGATTTCCATCATGTACGGGTGCAACAATTTCTGCTCCTACTGCATTGTCCCCTATGTGCGGGGCCGGGAGCGCAGCCGCCTGCCGGAGGACATTGTGGCTGAGGCGCGGCAGCTCATCGCCGCCGGCTACAAAGACATCACACTCCTGGGTCAGAACGTCAATTCCTATGGCAAGGATTTGGGCTTGGGAATGGATTTTGCAGATTTGCTGGGCCAGATCGCGGCGCTGGAGGGCGACTTTGTGGTGCGCTTCATGACGAGTCATCCCAAGGACGCCACACACAAGCTGTTTGACACCATGGCCGGCAATCCCAAGATTGCCCGGCATATGCATTTGCCCTTCCAGGCCGGCAATGACCGGGTGCTGAAAGCCATGAACCGCCGCTATACAGCGGCCCAATATCTGGAGCTGGTGGACTATGCCCGCCAGGTGATGCCGGACATCGTGCTGACCAGCGACGTGATTGTGGGCTTCCCCGGGGAGACAGAGGCCGAATTTGAAGATACCCTGCATCTGGTGGAGCGGGTGCGGTATGACGCCCTGTTCACTTTTATCTATTCGCCCCGCAAGGGTACGCCGGCGGCGGAGCTGCCGGACCCATTCTCCCGCGCGGAAAAGCAGAGCTGGTTTGACCGGCTGGTGGAGACACAGAACCGGATCTCTGAGGAGAAACACGCCGCATATGTGGGCACCGTTCAGCGCTGCCTCATTGACGGACGGGACGGCGATGTACTGACGGCCCGTACCTCCGGCGGACGGCTGGTGCGCCTGCCGGGGCAGGACAGCTTGGTGGGGACATTCCAGAATGTGAGAATTGTGGATAGCAACACCTGGTCGTTGATTGGAAACGTAGATGGTGATGCTTGTGCCCCCTGCTGATGGCGGCCCGCAGAAACCCGCGATTCGAATTATATAAAAACAGAAAGGAGTGCGAACATGGCAGAGCTGACGCCCATGATGAAGCAGTACCGGGAGATCAAGGAACGCAATCCCGACTGCATATTGTTTTTCCGCCTGGGCGACTTCTATGAGATGTTCAACGAGGACGCGCAGCTGGCTTCCCGGGAATTGGATCTGACCCTGACGACCCGCGACCGCGGCAAGCCGGAAGACGAACGAACCCCTATGTGCGGCGTGCCCTATCACTCCTCGGAGAGCTATATTGCCCGCTTGGTGGCGAAGGGATACAAGGTTGCTATTTGTGAACAGATGGAGGATCCGGCCACGGCCAAGGGCCTGGTACAGCGGGATATCATTCGCATCGTCACGCCCGGCACCGTTACCGAGAGCTCCATGCTGGACGAGAGCCGGAACAATTACTTCGCCTGTGTGTTCTGCGAGGCAGGGCAGTGGGGGTTGTGTCTATGTGACGTGTCCACTGGCGTGTTTTATGCCACCCAGGCCACGGGCGAGGCGGCGGCGGACAAGATTGTCAATGAGCTGGGGCGGTTTTCCCCTTCGGAGGTGCTGCTGGGCGGTGAGGCCGCGTCCCATGCGGAGTTGTGCGCTGTGTTGGACGACAAGCTGAAGTGCTGCCATGAGACCGGCGCGGAGAGCCTGTTCGACTTGGAGGCGGCCCGGGAGGTGGCCTGCCGCCAGTTCGGCGAAGCGCAGATCGAGCAGCTGGGCCTGACGGCCTGCCCGCATGTGCTCCGGGCTGCAGGCGCGCTGCTGGTCACGTTGATGGATGCCCAGAAAGCTGATCTGGGCCATATCCGGGAGATCAGCTATTACGTCTCCGGTAAATTTATGGAACTGGATCTGACCGCCCGCCGGAATCTGGAGCTGACGGAAACCTTCCGTTCCAAGGAAAAACGGGGGAGCCTGCTGTGGGTGCTGGATAAGACCCGCACCGCTATGGGTGGACGGCTGCTGCGCAGCTGGCTGGAAAAGCCCCTGCTGTCTCCAGCGGCCATCGGCAAGCGGCTGAACGCTGTGGAAGAACTGACGGAGCACACTGTCGAGCGGGAAGAACTGCGCCGGCTGCTGCATGAGATATCCGATCTGGAGCGGGTCATGGCCCGCATTGTGACCGGCACCGCCAATGCCCGGGATCTGCTGTCTCTGGCCAACGGCGCGGCGCCCCTGCCGGAACTGCGCACCCTGTTGGAGGGGTTTGAGTCCACGCTGCTCAAAGAACTGGTGGCGGCACTGGACCCGCTGGAGGATCTGCGGGAGCTGATTTGCAGCGCCATTGAGGACGACCCTCCCTTTACAGTCCGGGAGGGCGGTATGATCCGCCAGGGCTATGACCAGGAATTGGACCGCCTGCGGGAGATCCGCGATGGCGGCAAGGGCAGCATTGCCGCCATCGAGGCCAGAGAGAAGGAGCGCACTGGCATCAAGAGCCTGAAAGTCCGCTACAATCGGGTTTTCGGCTATTACATCGAAGTATCCAAGTCCTATCTGGACCAGGTGCCGGAGGACTATATCCGCAAGCAGACCCTGACCAACGCCGAGCGCTTCATTACCCAGGAGCTAAAAGAACTGGAAAACACGGTTCTAACCGCCAAAGACCGCATTACGGCCATGGAGTATGACGATTTCAACCAGATCCGCAAGCATGTGTCCGGCCAAAGCGCCCGTGTGCAGCTGACGGCCCAGGCAGCCGCGGCAGCGGATGTGCTGTGCAGCTTTGCCGAGGTGGCAGTGAAGCAGGGCTACTGCAAGCCGGAGATTGATCTGTCCGGGGAAATCTGCATTTCCGAGGGCCGCCATCCTGTGGTGGAGCAGGTGCTGAAGGACAGCCTTTTTGTCCCCAATGATACGACCCTGAACCAGGAGTCCGACCGGGTTGCCATTCTCACCGGTCCCAATATGGCCGGCAAATCCACCTATATGCGGCAAGTGGCGCTGATTGTCATCATGGCGCAGATCGGGTCCTTTGTGCCGGCCCGGTCGGCCCGCATCGGCGTCGTAGACCGGGTGTTCACCCGCATCGGTGCGTCCGATGACCTGACTTCCGGCCAGTCCACCTTCATGGTGGAAATGAACGAGGTGTCCGAAATTCTGAAACACGCCACGCCCCGGAGCCTGCTGATTCTGGACGAGATTGGCCGCGGCACCTCCACCTTTGACGGTATGGCCATCGCCCGGGCAGTCCTGGAATACGCCGCAGATAAAAAGCGGCTGGGAGCCAAGACCCTGTTCGCCACCCACTATCATGAGCTGACGGCCATGGCCGATCAGCTGCAGGGCGTGAAGAATTACAACATTGCCGTGAAAAAACGAGGCGATGATGTGGTGTTCCTGCGCCGCATTGTGCCGGGAGCTGCTGACGAGTCCTTTGGCATTGAGGTGGCGAAGCTGGCGGGGCTGCCGGACAGGGTGCTGAGCCGGGCAAGGACGTTTTTGAAGGAGCTGGAGAGCGGCAACGGCCCGAAAACTGCCGCACCGCCTCCCAAACAGGCGGAACAGGAGCAGGTGTCCATGCTGGATATGGGGGCGGAACGGGTGCGGCAGCGGCTGGAGGCCATTTCTGTGGAAACGCTGACGCCCATTGAGGCCATGAATGTGCTCTACGAACTCAAGCAGATGCTGCAATAGGGGGAACCCACCTTGAAAAACAAAGCTCTGGATGCGGCGATGACGACGGCGGAGATTGTGGCCGGTCTGTGTTATCTGCCGTTTTATCTGGTGCTCTGGTCCCTGATTCTGCCGTGGGTGTTTCAGAAATTGGGGCTGAGCGGGACACTGATCAACATCAATCTGTGCTATTTTTATCTGAATTTCATCGCGATTGTGGTGATTTTTCACCGGACTCTGGCTGCGTCCTTCCGCAACATCGGGCGGAATTTCTGGGGCTTTCTCCAGGCGCTGGTGCTGGGCTTTGCCCTGTACTATGTGGGCAATTTCCTGGTGAACCTCCTGTTGGAGTGGCTGGCTCCCACCCTGGTAAATCCCAACGACGCTACGGTCAGTTCCATGGCGACATCCAGCTTCCGGGCCATGGTGGTGTGCTCAGTGCTGCTGGGGCCGCTGGTGGAGGAGACGCTGGTGCGGGGATTGATTTTCGGCAATCTGCGCCGGTACAACCGCATTGCGGCGTATGTGGTGTCCATTTTGCTGTTTTCGGCTATGCACCTGTGGCAGTACGTTTTGGCGGCATCTCCGCTGACGCTGCTGTTCAGCGCGCTGCAATACGTTCCGGCGGGCATTGCCATGGCCTGGACGTATGAAAAAAGCGGGAATCTGTGGGGGCCGATTGTCCTGCACGCAATTCTCAATGGCATTAGTTTGGGCATAATTGGGGGTTGATGGGGCCGGGCCGAGCTGGTGGTTGTGAATGGTTGGTTTGGTATGGGGTGGGCCGCACCTTGCCCGCAATCCGGCGCAGCCGGACACGCATAAAGGAAGGAAGCGCTCAGTTGAGAAATCCAGAAATTGAACAGGAACTATACAAAAGGGCAGTTGCGCTGATTGAAAAACGCTATCCCAAAGGCTGGGGCGGCGCAGGTGTGGTCCATACGGAGAATGGGAATTATTATACAAGCGTGTGCATTGAGACGGCCAACGCCTCTGCAATCCTCTGTATTGAGACTGGCGCAATGCTGGAGGCGCATAAGTACCACGAGCGGGTGACCCACTGCCTGTGCCTGGTACGGGAGGACGAACAGTCGCCCTTTGAAGTGCTGTCGCCCTGCGGGATTTGTCAGGAGCGGCTGCGCTATTGGGGCGAAGAGGTGCAGGTGGCAGTGACCACCGGGGATCATTCTCTGCTGTTTGTCCCGCTAAAGGAGCTTCAGCCCTACCATTGGTCGCGGGCCTATCCGCCGCAGGAGCTGGAGCATTTTGAGGATTGAGAAGGTGCAAGGAAACCGGGAAAGGAGCCGCGCCATGGCAAAAATTCAACAGATGCCGTCCCATTTGGCAGATCTCATTGCCGCCGGTGAAGTGGTGGAACGACCTGGCTCCGTAGTCAAGGAGCTGGTGGAGAACGCCATCGACGCCGGGGCGCACACCGTCACGGTGGAGATTCAAAACGGCGGCATGACGTTTATCCGTGTCACCGACGACGGCTGCGGCATGGCCCCGGAGGATGCTCAGACGGCGTTCCTGCGCCACGCCACCAGTAAGCTGCATTCGGAAGCGCAGCTGGGGGCCATCGGGACGCTGGGGTTCCGGGGCGAGGCGTTGGCAGCCATTGCCTCCGTGTCCAAGATTGATCTGATGACCCGGGAGACCGGCAGCGAGACCGGTACGGCCCTGCATCTGGACGCGGGAGTGGTGACGGAGCGCGGTCCGGCCGGGTGCCCCGTGGGTACCACCATCATTGTCCGGGACCTGTTTTACAACACCCCTGCCCGGATGAAATTTATGAAGCGGGACAGTGTGGAGGCCGGCAATGTGGCGGGCGTCGTCCAGCGGCAGGCCCTGGCCCATCCGGAGGTGGCGATCCGTTTCCTCAAAGATGGCCAGGAGCAGCTGCGCACCGCCGGCGATGGAAAGCTCTACAGCGCCATTTACGCCGTCCTGGGCCGGCAGATGGCCATGGACATGGTGCCGGTGGAGGGAAAATGGGAACGGATTTCCGTGTCCGGCTACGTCTCCAAGCCCACGGCCACCCGCGGCAACCGGAATTATCAGCACTTCTTTGTCAATGGCCGCTATATCAAGTCCAAGACACTGGGCGCAGCGCTGGAGCAGGCGTATCAAAATCAGATGATGGTGGGCCGCTTTCCGTCCTGCGTCCTGCACTTGACGGTGCCGTTGGACACGGTGGATGTCAATGTACATCCAGCCAAAACGGAGGTCAAATTCCTGACGGAAAAGGACGTGTTCGACTGCATCCATTACGGCGTCCTGTCGGCTTTGAACCGCACGCCCGGCAAACCGGAGATGCGGCCGGTGGGCCGCGCCCAGTCCGCCGCCGTCGGGCAGGCAAGTCCGGCGGTGGCTTCGGCTCCGTCCAACGCCGCCGGGGGACGGCCGGCCAGCGGCCCGGCGCCCAAACAGGGCTTTTTCAAAACCATGACGGCGGAACAGTTCAAGGCCCTGACGGCCCAGCCGCCCAAGGCGCCCTCTCCGGAGGTGGCCGAACGGGTCTTCCGCACAGCCGTTCCCGCCGCCAGCGAAGGAGAAACGGCACTGCCCATCCGCGACAGTGTTCGAAGCGCCTACCGCTCTGACAAGCCTCGCCCCGCAGCGCCGCCAGCCGCGCCGGAACCGCCGCTGCCTCCGGAGCGGGAACCGGCTTTGGAGACAGCGGATGCGGCGCCTGTGCAGGAACCGGAACAGCAGACGCTGGACATGCCTCCGGCGCAGACCTGGCGTGTGGTGGGGGAGGTCCTCCGCACCTATATTATTGTAGAAGAGGGGGAGCATGTGCTGTTCATTGACAAGCACGCGGCCCACGAACGGGTCCTGTTTGAAAAGCTGAAAGCCCAGCAGCACGCTGTCATGGCTCAGAGCCTCCTGCAGCCGGTTGCCGCCAACCTGAATAAAGAGGAAGCGGCCACAGTGCTGGAAAACCGGGAGCTGCTGGAGCAATTCGGGTTTTTTGTGGAGGACTTTGGAGACGGCGATGTATTGCTGCGGCAAGTTCCGGCGGATCTGGACCCGTCGGAGGCGGAGAGCACCCTGACAGAGCTGGCCGGGAAGCTGCTGGAGGGCCAGCAGGCAGACCCGGCATCCATGCGCGACGAACTGCTCCACACGGTGGCCTGCAAAGCTGCCATCAAAGCGGGGTGGGTAACCGCGCCCCAGGAAATCGAAGCGCTGGTGCGGGAGGTCCTGACCAGGGACGACATCAAATATTGTCCCCATGGCCGTCCGGTCTGCGTGACCATGACGCAGAGTTTCCTGGAGAAACAGTTTAAGCGAAGCTGAGACAGGGGTTTTCTGAGAATGGAGAACGTCTGAAATGAGAGCTGCTTCCGGGTGGGGGCGTGCGGAGACAGGCTTGGATTGGATGCCCGCGGCTCGCGGATACCCAAATGGGCAAAGCCGGCGATCGAAGCGCACCGCGTTCCACGCCGAGCCAGTTCCGCATTCTGAACCCCAAATTCCGAATTTCCAAAAGGGCCGGTGATCCGTAATATGAACAAAAAGATCCTCTGCGTAGTGGGTCCCACGGCCTCCGGCAAAACAGCCCTGGCCATTGGCCTTTGCAAGGCCCTGGACGGGGAGGTGCTGTCCTGCGACTCCATGCAGATCTACCGCGGCATGAACATTGGCACAGCCAAGCCTGCGAAGGAGGAAATGGACGGTGTGGTCCACCACATGCTGGACGTGTGTGATCCGGCGGAGCCATTCTCCGTGGGACGCTTTGTGGAGATGGCCGACCCGATTTTGCAGGACATTCTGGCTAGGGGAAAGACTGCCGTTCTGGCAGGCGGCACTGGCCTGTATGTGGACAGCCTGATTGCGGGCCGCAGCTTTGCACCGTTTCCCTCTACGGGCCGGCGGCAGGCACTGGAAGCGCTGGCGGAGCGGGAGGGGATTGAAGCGGTGCTGGACATGCTGCGGCAGGTGGACCCGGACAGCGCTGCCCGTCTCCATCCTTCAGACAGAAGGCGGATTATCCGCGCCATGGAGGTCTATCAGGAGACCGGCAAAACCATTACCCAACACAATCTGGAGACCCGGGCCATCCCGCCGAAATACGACCCGGTGTGGCTGGGGTTGGATTTTCACGATCGGGCGGCCCTGTACCGCCGCATTGACCTGCGGGTGGAGCAAATGGCTGCCCAGGGGCTGGAGGAGGAGGTCCGCCGCCTGTTGGATGCCGGGGTGCCGGAAACGGCCACGGCCATGCAGGCCATTGGCTATAAGGAAATTGTGCGCGCCCTGCGGGGAGCGTGTTCCGTGGCAGAGGCCCTGGAAGATGTGAAGCGGGAGAGCCGCCGTTATGCCAAGCGGCAGCTGACCTGGTTCCGGCGGAACAAATCGGTTCGATGGATCGTCCAACCAAATGAACCCGATCCGGCGGCGGCACTGGAGACGGCGCTGGCGCATGTGCGCGGCGGGGAATGAACGGATTCGGCCGGATCCGTCCGGGACGTGGCATGAACCGCCGCGCTGTCGCGGAATTTCGACAGCAAGAACATGCTACACTATAGGTATCTCATTACATGGTGCGGCAATACCGCACAAGAAAGGTGATACCTATGCAAAAGACAGAAGTAAAATATGAAGCCCTTCAGGATCTGTTTCTCAACCGTGCCCGCCGGACAAAGATGCCTTTGACTGTATTTCTGGTCAATGGGTTCCAGCTGCGGGGGACTGTCTGTGGATTCGATCCATATATTGTGGTGCTGGATTCCGACGGCAAGCAGCAGATGATCTATAAGCACGCCATTTCCACCCTGGCCCCCATACGGCCCATTCCGCTGCAGCCGGAGGATGAGGAGTTTCTGTGAACCGCCGGCCGAAGCGCTCCCGCGCCATTCGCTGGATTTTGGGGCTGATGGCAGCTGCGGTGGCGGTTTATGGGGTGGCTTCTCTCCTGACGGCGTTGCTGTCGCCGGTTAAAACCGTGGAGGCCACAGCCTACAGTGCCGGCCATGCTGTCACCACGACCGGGTGGATGATCCGGGAGGAGCAGGCGCTTTATGCGGACGATGCCTTGGTGACGCCGGCCCTGGCCGAAGGGGAAAAGGCCGGCTATGGCCAGGTGGTGGCCTATTCCTATGACTCGGCTGCCGCCTTGGCTGCGACCGCCGCCACAGAGCGGATGACAGAACGGCTGCAGCTGCTCAGCAGCCCGGCGTCGCCGCCTGACGAAGCCGTCCGCGCATTGGCCCAGGCCGCCCAGAGCGGCGACCTGGCTGCCGCAGATGCGGCGGGCATACAGCTGCGCAGCGCACTGTCCGGCGACACAACCGAGCTGCAGCAGGCGTTTTCGGACGTACAGGCCCAATTGGAAGCGCTGGCCGGGGCTGGCATAGCCGAGGCTCTGACTGCCCCGGCAGCCGGCTATTTTTCCTGTGTCGCCGACGGGCTGGAGACGGTTCTGACGCCCCAGACGCTGGATACGCTGACTGCTGAGACATTGGCGGCGATGCCTGAGGCGGAAGCGCCGGAGGGCGCATACGGCAGGCTCATCACCAGCGAAACCTGGTATCTTGCGGCAGTGGCCCGTACGGGACTGTTGGAAGAAGGCGACGCCGTCCAAGTGGTTGTGAACGAGACGGCAGTAGGAGAAATGTCCGTTGTACGCGCCGGCGAGGATGGGCTGGTGATTTTGTGCAGCGATGAAAAGGTTTATGCCGTGTCAGCCCTGCGGCGGGCGGAAGTGCGGCTGACATTTGACGTGTGCGAGGGCCTGCTGATTCCGGCCCAGGCGGTGCGGTATGACGAGACAGGCCAGCCCGGCGTCTATGTGCTGGAAGCCGGCTGCGCAAAGTGGAAAGCAATTACGATTCTCCAGCTGGACGGCGAGAGCTGTGTGGCTGCGCAGGATGCCTCCGGCACCGAGGCCCTGTGGCCCGGCGATAAGGTGCTTCTTACAGAACAGGAATTATATGACGGGAAAGTTGTGGGTTAACGATGAAAACGATTGCGGAAACTATAAAAGAAATCCGCGAACAGATGGCGGAAGCCGCCATCCGGGCAGGCCGCGATCCGGCGGAGATCCAGCTGTGTGCTGCCACCAAGACAAGAGATGTGGCGCAAATTCAGGCGGCGATTGCCGCTGGCGTGGACTGCTGTGGTGAAAACCGTGTGCAGGAATTACAGGAGAAGCTGCCCCAGGGCGCGTATGTTGGGAAGCCGGTCCATTTCATCGGCCATCTGCAGAAGAACAAGGCAAAGCTGGTGGTGGGTGCTGTGGACCTGATTCAGTCGGTGGATTCCGAGGCGTTGGCGGTGTTGTTGAGCCGCCTGGCCGTGGAGCGGCGGCTGCGGCAGGACGTCCTGTTGGAAGTAAACATCGGCGCAGAGGCGTCCAAAAGCGGCCTAACGCCGGAGCAGGCACTGGACCTTTCGTCAAAATTTGGAGAATTTCCCGGGCTTAGGCTTCGAGGATTGATGGCAATTCCCCCCAAATCGGAAAATGGCGCAGAAATTCAGCATTTTTTTGCGAAAATGTGCAACCTTTTTGTTGACATAAGAGCAAAAAAATACGATAATGTCTGCATGGACTGTCTATCCATGGGCATGAGCGGCGACTATGCTGCGGCTATTGCGGAAGGCAGTACCATGATCCGCCTCGGGACCGCCATTTTTGGCCCCCGGCAATATAACGGCATATAGAGAAATCTGACTATATATTTGGGAGGAACATTTACATGGGATTCATGGATGAATTGAAGAAGCTCGCACGCTCCTATTCTGAAGACGAAGACGATTTTGATGATGATTTCGATCTGGATGCCAAAAGTACCATCCGGACTTCCGGCTCTGCTGCCGTAGCGGCAGCGCCGGCTTACAGCGCTGAGGACCCCATTATCCCCTCGGCGTCCACTGCCAGTGTGAATACTGACCGTTCCGGCAACGGCAAAGTGGTGAACCTGCACAACTCCAGCACCGCACAGCTTCAGGTGGTGCTGGTCAAACCGGATCGGTTTGACTCCGTGGGCGACATCGCCAATCATCTGCGCGAAAAGCACGCGGTGGTGCTGAATTTGGAGAGCGCCAGTAAGGATGTGGCCCGCCGGCTGGTGGACTTCCTGTCCGGCTGTGCCTTCGCCCTGGACGGGAAGATCAAGAAGGTTGCGGTCAGCACCTATATCATTGCTCCGTACAATGTGGATTTGATCGGAGACCTGCTGGATGAGCTGGAGACAAATGGAATGTATGTCTGAGCACTGGCGCACATTGGGATTCCGAGTATCATAGAGAGAGGGGCTTATCATGTTTACACCGCAGCAGATTGAAGAACAGACGTTCGTCAAGGCCGTCTTTGGCGGATATGACATGCAGAGCGTAGATGATTTTCTCGGCCCGCTGACCGAGGACTATGTGGTTCTGTATAAGGAAAACGCCGTGCTCAAAAGCAAAATGAAAGTTCTGGTGGAAAAGCTGGAGGAGTACCGCAGCCAGGAGGACAGCATGAAAAAGGCGCTCATGGCTGCCCAGCAGACCGCCGACAATATGATTGCCGCGACACAGAAAAAATGTGCGCGGATGCTCAACGATGCCCAAAAGACTTTGGAGGGGCAGCATTTGGATCTGAAGCAGCAGATTCAGGGCGAACAGATGCGGCTGAAGGATGCCCGTGCGGCGGTGCAGGAGTACATCACTAAGCTCCAGGTGGAGTTGGAGGAACTGAAGACCCGTCAGATGGTGGCCGCAGAGCCGGTGGCCAAAGCCTATGATTTTGACGCGGAGCCGGAGAACCGGCCCGCCAACATGGCCAAGACCATTGAACAGAATCTGGAGAAGTTGGTCAGTGAAGAAATGGCCAAGCCCGGCGATCTGTCTGCGGCGCCTGTGGAAACACCTGCCGCAGCACCTGCTGCAGCGCCTGCTGTGGAGCCGCAGGCTGCCGCAAAAACGACGGTCAGCAGCGACACGCGGGTAATCCGCCCCAAGGGTGTGGGTCAGGATACAATGTCCAAGTTTGCCGACCTGCAATTCGGTAAGAATTACGATCCCACGGCAAAGAAATAAGAACTGCCGGCAGAACAGGGCGGCATAGCCGCCCCTGCCGCCGTTTTCTGTCGTTCAGACGGATGCGTATATAAGGAATGAAGGCGTAGAAGAGGCCAGTAGCCTGCGTTTGCAGCACAGAGAGCCGCCCGGTTGGTGCAAGGGCGGAGGGCGAAGCAGTGTGAAGATCCCCTCGGAGCCGCGGACCGAACGGATGAAGGTTTGATGTTCTCATCTCAGTAGGCTCCGCCGGAGGTCCCCGTTACAGGACGTGCAAGGGGCGGCCCCCCGCGCTTGGCGGGCCGCAACGGGAGTGGTACCGCAGAGGTTGTGCGCCTTTGTCTCTCAGGTGGGAGACAGGGGCGTTTGTTTTTTAAGGAGGCCGTCATAATGAACTGCCCGAATTGCGGACAAAAGATGGAGGCCGGTTATCTGGCCGCCGGAGGGTACATGATCAAGTGGACGCCGAATGCGCGCTCCTTCTCCGGCCGGTCCGGCGATCAGGAAGTTCAGATACAGAAATTGCGCTTTGCCGGAAAAAATGACGCTGCCGCGCATCTCTGCCGGTTCTGCCAAAAAATCGTTGTCGATTACGAATTGCTGTAACGATTGTCCCACGCGGGGCGATGGGGCTTGTGCAATAGGGCGCCGCGCATATTATGATGCAGGCTGCGGCGCACGCCGCTCCGGCCCTGCCCCAAGACCAGTCCCGCTGAATTTTACTTCAAAATCCAAAAATCAATTTCAATAAAACTGCCATACAGCGCAGACAGGAGGAACCATCCAATGGACTACAACAAGACGATCCACCTTCCCCAGACGGACTTCCCCATGCGGGCCGGACTGCCCAAACGGGAGCCGGACATGCTCAAGTCCTTCTATGAAAAGGATCTGTACCACAATCTGATGAAGCGCAATGCGGGCAAGCCCAAGTTTGTGCTCCACGACGGCCCGCCCTATGCCAACGGGGATATCCACATTGGCACCGCTCTGAACAAAATTCTCAAGGACATTATCATCAAGCACCGCAATATGACCGGCTACTGCGCCCCCTATGTCCCCGGCTGGGATACCCACGGCCTGCCCATTGAGTCGGCCATTCTAAAGAACAAAAAGGTCAAGCGGGAGGAGCTGACCACCACCGAATTCCGGGAAAAGTGCCGGGCCTACGCCCTGGACTTTGTGGACCGGCAGCGTACAGAGTTCAAGCGCCTGGGTGTGTTGGGCGAATGGGACGATCCCTATTTGACCCTGAAGCCGTCCTTTGAGGCCAAGCAGATTGAGATTTTTGGGGAGATGGCCAAAAAGGGCTATATCTACAAGGGTATGAAGCCGGTCTATTGGTGCCCCGCCGACCAGACCGCCCTGGCAGAGGCGGAGATCGAGTACGCAGACGACCCGTGCACCACCATTTTCGTCAAATTCCCTGTGCAGGATGATCATGGAAAATTGGGGCAATACGCCGATCTTTCTAAGATTTTCTTTGTGATTTGGACCACCACCCCCTGGACCATTCCGGGCAACTACGCCATCTGCGTCAATCCTGAATTTGACTATGTGCTGCTGCAGGCGCCGGACGGCGAGGTCTATATTCTGGCCCAAGGGCTGGCGGAGTCTGTCTGCAAGACCGCTGAGATTGATTACAACGCCTGCACCGTCCTGGCAACGCTGAAGGGCAGTGAGTTCGAGCTGATGACCGCCAGACACCCGCTGTTTGACCGGGAGTCCGTCCTCCTGTGCGGCGATCATGTCACCCTGGATGCCGGTACCGGCTGCGTCCATACGGCTCCCGGCTTTGGCGCAGATGACTTCAATATCTGCAAGGCCTATGACGAGGCCGGCAAGACCCATATCGGGACTCCCGTGCCGGTGAACGCCAAGGGCGTCATGACCGACGAACGGTACAACGGCCAGTTCTATGCCAAGGGCAACGACATGGTGGTGGCCGATCTGGAGGCGGAGGGCTACCTGATGGCCAAGGAGAACATCACGCACTCCTACCCCCACTGCTGGCGCTGCAAAAACCCCATCATCTACCGGGCCACAGAGCAATGGTTCTGCTCCGTGGATGCCATCAAGGACGCGGCTGTCCAGAGCTGCGACGGCATCCAGTGGCATCCCACCTGGGGCAAAGACCGCATGACCTCCATGATCACGGAGCGCAACGACTGGTGCATCTCCCGCCAACGGGTCTGGGGTGTGCCCATCCCCATTTTCTACTGCGACGACTGCGGCGCGGACATCGTCAACGACGAAACCATTGCGCGGGTTTCCAGCCTGTTCCGGGAGCATGGCTCCAACATCTGGTTTGAAAAAGAGGCGGAGGAGCTGCTGCCGGAAGGCTTCCGCTGCCCCAAGTGCGGCGGTGTCCACTTCTCCAAGGAGAGCGATATTATGGATGTGTGGTTCGACTCCGGTTCCACCCATGCTGCCGTGCTGGATGAGCGGCCGGAGCTGCACTTCCCCGCCGACGTCTATCTGGAGGGCGGCGACCAGTATCGCGGTTGGTTCCAGTCCTCCATGCTGACTTCCATCGCCGCCAAGGGCGTAGCCCCCTATAAGCAGATTATCACCCATGGCTGGACCGTGGACGGCGAGGGCAAGGCCATGCACAAATCCCTGGGCAATGCCGTGGCTCCCGACGAAGTCATCAAGGACTATGGCGCGGACATGTTGCGCCTGTGGGTGTCCTCTTCCGACTACACCCAGGACATGCGCATCTCCAAGGAGATTCTGAAGCAGCTGAGCCAGGCATATCTGAAGATTCGCAACACTGCCCGGTATATGCTGGGCAATCTCAGCGGGTTCGATCCCGACGCGCCGGTGGCGCTGGAGGAGATGCATCCCCTGGATCGGTATGCGCTGCACGTGTTCAATGAGCTGGTGAAAACCGTCCGGGCGGCCTATGAGCGATATGAGTTCCACATGGTCTATCGCGCGATTTACAATTTCTGTGTCATTGATCTGTCCAACTTCTATCTGGACATCATCAAGGACCGGCTGTACTGCGGTGACGAGGCGGGCCGCCGCTCTGCACAGACGGCGCTGTACACCATCCTCAGCGGTATGACCCGTCTGATTGCGCCGGTTCTGGCCTTTACCTCCGAAGAGATCTGGGCCGCCATGACCCACAGCAGCGCCGAGGAGGCAGAGAGCGTCCTGTACAACGACATGCCTGCCTATGATCCGGCCCTGGTGCTGGACGAAGCGGCACAAACCCGCTGGGCCCGCCTGATCGCCCTGCGGGACGCCGTCAACAAGGCCCTGGAAAATGCCCGCGCTGCCGGCGGTGTGAAGAAGAACCAGGATGCGGAAATTGTCATTGCTGTCTCCGAAGATGATGCTGCGTTCTTGGCCGGAGAGGATCTGGCGACGCTGTGCATTGTGTCCAAGGTGACCGTCACCACCGGGGAGCTGGAGGGCGATCGGATGGCCGACTGCCTGATTCCATGCACCATCGCCGTGTCTCTCAGCGAAGCGCCCAAGTGCCCACGCTGCTGGAACCACGACGCCCGGATTGGCCAGGACGCCAGGTTCCCGGAGCTGTGCCCCCGCTGCGCGGCGGTGGTGGGCCGGATGGATCTTTCGGCGCTGGATTTGGGCGAGTAAGCAAAGACCTGCTTCCGAAAACCTGTGTATGAGCAGGCGCGAACGGCATCACCGGCTGAGACTGCCGAAAACCCTGTAAGGGTGGACTGCGAAGCCCGGGCACGGCGAGCCGGCGCAATTGCGCTGTCAAATTTGCGCCCCATTGCACAGCAATGGGTTGCGGATGTATGCCGAAGGAATGCACTTCTCCCAGGCAGCCAGAATCCAGCGTTCAAAAAAACGGCGCAGCCTGCTGTTTGACAACCTGAGCCGGCGGTGCGGGGACTCCCGCGCCGCCGGCTGCTGCATTGGATGGAAGTGGTTCAGGAGATGGAGCGGCCCAGGCCGTAGGCAGCTTGAATCCGGCTTTGATGTGGGAGCTTCGGAATGTGCTTCATCGTTCACAAAAAGTTTCAATTTTCCTATTGCAAAATCCAATGAAACGCGGTATCATATTAGCACTCAGTGATTAAGAGTGCTAAATCCCGTGCACTCCAAAGGAACCAATTTAAATTTAAATTATTCAAAGGACGTGAGTATCATTGGAAAAGAAGCAATTTCAAGCGGAATCCAAGCGGCTTTTGGATTTGATGATCAATTCCATCTATACGCACAAAGAGATTTTCCTGCGGGAGATCATTTCCAACGCCAGCGACGCCATTGACAAGCTGGCCTACCTCAGCCTCACCGATGACAAAGTGGGCCTGAACCACAGTGATTTCGCCATTGAGCTGAAAACAGACAAGACCTACCGCCTGCTGACTGTCAGCGACAACGGTATTGGCATGTCTAAAGAAGAATTGGAAGAAAATCTGGGTACTATCGCCAAATCCGGTTCTTTGCAGTTCAAGCAGGCCATGGATAAAGAGCAGGCCCAGGATGTGGACATCATTGGCCAGTTCGGCGTGGGCTTCTATTCTGCGTTCATGGTGGCCGACAACATTACCGTCATCAGCCGCAAGTATGGCGAGGAGCAGGCGTGGATGTGGCAGTCCTCCGGTGCGGACGGCTATACCCTTACCGAATGCGAAAAGGATGCTCCCGGTACCGACATCATCATGAAGCTCAAGGACGACACCGAGGACGAAAATTATAGCCAGTATCTCGAGGAGTATACCCTGCGCAGCCTGGTGAAAAAGTATTCCGACTATATCCGCTACCCCATTAAGATGGAAGTGGAACGTACCCGTCCCGTGGAAAAGCCGGAAGAAGAACCGGCGGAGGACAGCGAAACCGAGGACTCCGGCGAGGACAAGGCTCCGGAGATGGAGACCTATACAGAAGTGCAGACCCTCAACTCCATGGTGCCCATCTGGCAGCGGAAAAAGTCTGAGGTGGAGCAGGCCGACTACAACCAGCTCTACAAGGACAAATTCTACGACTACGAGGATCCGGTGGCCACCATTCACGCCGATGTGGAGGGCGCTGTGACCTACAAGGCGCTGTTGTTTGTGCCGGGCCGCCAGCCCATGGATTTCTACACCAAGGATTATAAAAAGGGCCTGCAGCTCTATTCCTCTGGCGTGCTGATTATGGAGTGCTGCGAGGATCTGCTGCCCGATCACTTCCGGTTTGTCAAGGGCGTCGTGGACTCCCAGGATCTGAGTTTGAATATCTCCCGGGAGATGCTGCAGCATAACCGTCAGCTGACCCGTATCGCCTCCAATCTGGAAAAGCGCATTAAGAACGAGCTGAAAAAGCTGTTGGACAACGACCGCGAAACATATGAAAAGTTCTACAACGCTTTCGGCCTCCAGCTGAAATATGGTGTCACCACTGACTACGGCGCCCATAAGGACCTGCTGAAGGATCTGCTGTTGTTCTGGTCTGATAAGGAGGACAAGCTGATCTCCCTGCAGGAGTATCTGGACGCCATGGGCGAGGGGCAGAAATACATCTACTTCGCCTCCGGCGAGAGCCGCACCAAGCTGCGGCAGCTGCCCCAGACAGAGCTGGTGCGCAGCAAGGGCTATGATGTCCTGCTGCTGACCGATGAGGTAGACGAGTTTGTGCTGAACTTCCTGATGAACTACGGCGAGGGTGAAAACGCCAAGGAGTTTAAGGCTGTCACCGCCGAGGATCTGGGCCTGGAGACAGAGGAAGAAAAGGAAGCCGCTGAGAAGACCGCCGAGGAAAATAAGGCTGTACTGGACTTTGCCAAGGAAACGCTGGGCGATCGGGTCAAGGAGGTTCGCCTGGGGAAGAACCTGGGCAGTCATCCTGTCAGCATGTCGCCGGATTCCGGCCTCAGTTTTGAGATGGAGAAATATTTCAACCGCGTTTCCCCTGACGCCGGTATGAAGGCTGGCCGGATTCTGGAGCTGAATGCCAATCATGCGGTGTTTGCTGCGCTGAAGTCCGCCATGGAGAGCGACCAGGAGAAGGCCAAGCAGTATGTAGAGTTGCTGTATTGCCAGGCCCTTCTGGTGGCGGATCTGCCGCTGGAGAACCCTGCTGCATACACGGATCTCGTGTGCAGCCTGATGAAGTAATCCATAGTGTTTACAACGATTGAGAGCGCCCGCCCATGGCCAACAGACATGGGCGGGCGCCGTTTGTAAAAAATGAATACACTGCTGTGCAACAAACGGAGTTTCTTGAGCCTGGGTGAAGGGCAGTCCCTCCCGGTCAAAAATTCGAAACCCGGCTGCCTGCCCAGGCGGCCCAATTTCAATCATGCGGCCGGCATGTTTCTTTGACGGCCTAGGTCTTGTGGATGCGCTTTTCCGTCCCGCGTGGGGGCCATGCGCCCGGCGGGCCGCGCCGCGTTTCCGGCAGGCAGCGCCTTGATAATTTTGCCGCTGTGTGCTATAGTCAATCTGCCGAAAGCGTTCCGCGGCGGGCAAAAGAGGGGAGGCGTCAGTATGGATCTCGAGCAACTGCGGCAGTTTCAGACGGCGGCAAGAACGGAAAATCTGTCCCGGGCAGCGGAGATGCTGCACATGACCCAGCCCAATCTGAGCAAAAGCATTGTCCGGCTGGAGCGAGAGTTGGGTGTGCCGTTATTTGAGCACCGGCGGGGAAAGATCAGCCTCAATGACTACGGGCGTATGTTCCTGGCCAGCGTGGAGCAGGCCCTGTCTCAACTGGATGCCGGCGCGGCCTCTATTCGCCGGCTGTATGATGCGGATCAGAATGTGCTGGCTTTGGCCAGCACCATTGACGACTTTCTGCAGGATGTGTTGAAAGATTTTATGCAGGTCTACCCGCACATTGGCATCCGCCAGGTGCGCTGTACGCCGGAGACCATGACGGCCCGGCTCCTGGACCGGTCCTTGACGCTGGCCATCACCAGCCGGGAGCAGCAGCCTGCGCCTTTGGTTTTTACCCTGTTGGGACACAAAGAGTATGTGGTGCTGCTGCACCGGGATAACCCGTTGGCAGCGCGGCAGGGGGTCTGGATTCGGGAACTGGCGGAGCAGAGCTTCCTGTGCGACGCTTCCCGCATGGGGCTGGAGACACTGGAAACACTGTGCCGCGCCCAGGGGTTTACGCCTCAGGTGGCCCATGAGGTAGAAAACTCTGAACTGATTTACCGCCTGCTGGAAGCCAACGCCGGGATCGCCTTTATGCCCGTGTCCCAATATGCCAAGCTGAAAACCCGGTCGCCGGATACGCCCATCCGTTGCCTGTCCATTCTGGATCCCATTCCTGCCGCCAGCATTGGGGTGGTGCGCAACGGCCAGATCTCCATGAGTCCGGCGGCAAAGTGCTTTGTGGCATTTGTGGGGCAGTGGCTGGAGCAGGAGGACCGGCTGCTGGCGGAGCTGGGGCTGTTGGGAACACCATAGCCTGCTGTTGCAGTGGGTGTACGGAACATGTTCTGCTCTCAGGCCGCCGAAAAGCCCGCACGGGCAGGCTGCGCAGTTCAGGCAGAGGGCGGGCCTTTGCTGCGGGAAGCACTGACGAGGCGAATGCACTTCGCCCTGGCAGATCAAATCAACGGCACGGCTGCTTTGAACAGGCCGGTGCGTTCGAAAAAGCGCCGCGGGAAAAGACAGAAGCATCTGCCGTCCCGCGGCTTTGCTGTAGAAACCGGCGGCGCACACCGTCTGCGGAGTGTCCCCGCAAACCCTTGCGGCGCAAGGACTTTCCAGATGGTCGAGTGGGAAAATGCCGCTGTTTTGTTGACTTTTTTGCGTGCCGCTGGTATGCTGACGGCAGTCTTGCAAGGCATATTCCGACATCTCAAAAGGAGGCGCATGGTGATGGAAAGTAAGATCACCTTTGGCGACTTTATCCGACAGCGGCGAAAGGAGCTGGGCATGACCCAGCGGGAATTTGCCGACCGGCTGTTTGTGACGGACTCCGCCGTTTCCAAGTGGGAGCGGGGAATGTCCTATCCCGATATTACCCTGCTGCGGGATATCTGCGACATACTGGAGGTTACGGAGCATGAACTGCTGACCGCCAGCGAGGATGTGGAAGCCCGTACAGCGGAAAAACTGGCAAAAAGGTACATGCGGATGGCACGGGCCTATCGCTGGGGGCAGATAATCCTCTATGGGCTCCTTGCGGTGATCTGCCTGCTGTGTGACCTGGTGGGCGGAGACGGCTTTGGCTGGTCCGTGGTGGTGCTGGCGTCGGAACTGGTGGCGGCGTCGCTGACGCTGACGCCGGCTCTGGCGCCGGAACGGCAGGGCGGCCTGTACACGGCGGTGGCATTTCCCCTGACACTGGTGCTTTTACTGGGCGTCTGCTGCCTGTACAGTGGCGGGAGCTGGTTCCCGATGGCGGCGGTATCCACTTTGTTTGGGCTGGGACTGGTGCTGCTTCCCTATATTCTGCGTAGGCTGCCGCTGCCGCAAACGCTGGCACAGCGCAAGGGCGTGGTCTATCTGGCGATCGAGACGGTGCTGCTGTTGGCCATGTTCGGCATTGGATGTGTACAGAGCGGCGGCGACTGGTTCCTGGTGGCGGCAGCGGCGACGCTGTTCGGCGTGGGACTGGTCTTCCTGCCTTACATTCTGCGCAATCTTCCGCTGCCGCAGTCGCTGGCGCAGCGCAGGGGATTTGTGTATTTGACTGTGGAGACGGCGCTTCTGCTGCTCCTGCTGGGCTGCGGCTGCCTTTGGTCCGGCGGCGATTGGTTCCTTACCGCTGCTGCGGGGACGCTCTTCGGCGTGGGGCTGGTGCTGCTGCCGGTGGTAATGAGGCAGGCGCCGCTGCCGCAGGCCCTGACCCGGCATAAAGCGGTGGTGTGGATTGCGCTTGAGACGGTGCTTCTGCTGCTTCTGGAAGCCGCCGCCGCGGGCAGTGCCGCATCCTTTGTATCCGCGCTGCTGATGACACTGCCATGCCTGGTTTTGCCCTGGCTGCTGGTGCTGGTGATCCGGTATTTGCCGGCCAATGGGTGGCTGAAGGCCGCCAGCTGCCTGGAAGGGACGGCCCTTTGGATCTGGCTGGCCCGCTGGTGCCTTGAGAAGCTGGGAACATGGCGATTTGGGCTGCCGAATTCGGGATACAGCCTGCGGCTGTACATTGACTTTGGAAACTGGGCCGACCCGCATACGGCGGCATCTAACAGCTTTACACTGGTACTGCTGGGTCTGACGGCTTTGGCGCTGGTGTGTGCTGTGACTGGCATTGTATGGGGGCGGCGGAAAAAGGCCGCAGACCGCGGCGTTTGAACCTGAAACGGGACGGCTGGCCATGGCCGTCCCGTTTCAGGTTTGTCAAAAGAAGCCTGCAAATACGAAAACACCGCAGGACAAAGCCGGCATGAGGCGTTTTCGCGTTCTCAAAAATGCGGATGCCTTCCGGCAGATGACCGCAGGGAACGGCTGGAATTCCTCCGCGGCAACATAATAAAATGCAGGAAAACCGCACGTTCTGCCAGTTGACACTGCCCCGGCGGCAATGGTAAAATTTTATAAGCAGCGTTCTGCAATTTTCACGGAAAGAAGGAATTTCAGATGCCAAAGTTCAACGGGATTGCACCGGAGATCACTCCCCGTGTGCCGTATGTGCCCATTGGCCCTGCCGAGTGGTTTGCCGAGATGGGCATTGAAGATAAAAATGGCGGTCCTCCTCCCAGCATGGGCGAGGATCTGTCCCGTCCCTCTGTCTACATCAAGGACGGTCAGGTGGTGGAGGGCAACGCCGCCACAGTCTATGGCGGGACCGTGGCCCCGGATCGGGTGGAAAATCTGAAGGTGGTCACCTATGACGGCAATGTGGGCGGCATCTTTGTCGAAGGCCCTGCCTCCAACGTCACCGTAGAGGGCGCGGTAATCAGCCTTTCCGGCGAGGGCCACGGTCTGGGCGAAAAGACTGCCGGCGCCGGCGTCTCTGACCATGCCACCCTGACCTTGCGGGACTGCCTCATCGATGCCAACGGCTTGAGCCGCACAGCCACCTCCGCCAGCGGCGGCAGCGTTCTGCGGGTCTATGATTCTGCGCTGATTTCCCACGGCGCACCCTATGGCGACGACGCGCCCGACGGCAGCCCCAAGATGTCTCCGCCTGCGCCGCTGGAGATTCAGGGGAACAACCGGACCCACTGTACTGTGCAGAAGTCCTACAGCTATTTCTACAACTCCCTGATCACCTGCGACGGCTGGGCCGCGCTGTCCACGGATATGTCCGACGGCTATGTGTATCTGGAGGCCAACGACTGTAAGGTGGTTTCCACCAAGTCCGGTTACGGCGCGTATGCCGACTGGGGCTGCCATGACGTATTCAACAACTGTCAGTTTGATGTGGCCTGCCAGGGGGTAATTCTGGCCGGCGAGAGCAGCGTGGAATTCAGCGAGTGCGAGCTGAACTGCGGCACCTACCTGGGCTTTATCCACTGTGTCATGGGGCGTCACACCGAAGTGGGTGAGCTGACTGTGGAGGGCACCACTGCCAGAACCAAGAAAGAGGCTGTGACCGTCCATGGTCAGAATGCCGTCATAGATTTGATCGACAGTGACATTGTCTCCGAGGCCGGAATCCTGGTTCACACCATGAAGAACACCGATCCCAACGCCGCCCAGGTGCTGGGCCGGCCCACTCCCGGCGTGGAAGTCAATCTCTACGATATGTCCGCCAACGGCGACATTCTCCATGACGACCCCGAGCGGGATATGCGGGTGAGCCTGGTGTCTTCCGACTTGCGGGGCGCGATCCGCAATGCCTATCTGTCCATGGATATGGCCAGCAAGTGGTATGCCACCGGGGACTCTCAGGTGATCCTGGCGGCTGAAACCGATCTGAACCAGCTGGATGCCCCCGCCGGTGTCACCATCACCGCCAAGGCTGCCAGCAACCAGGGCAGCTATGACCTGTATTCCGGCGGCAAGCTGATCGTCGAATAAGGGAACTGCGAAACAGAGCAGCCACGGCTTGTGTGGCGGGGGGGAGGAAGAGGGGGCCCAGCCACCCTTTTTTTCCCTTGCTTCCTTTTTCTCTCTCTTT
>CBCPMX010000142.1:0-4458 GCA_965120355.1 uncultured Oscillospiraceae bacterium | reverse complement strand
AGCGTCGGTGTCAATGCCTTGGTCCAGCCGCTCTAGAATTTGCCCGATCTGCGGCAGAGACAGCTGCAATCGTTTGAAAAATAAAATGAACTCCAGCCTGGGTAGCTGCTGGATGTCATAGTATCGGTACCCTGTTTCCTGATTGACGAGCTTTGGGGAAAACAGCCCGATTTTCTCATAATGGCGCAGGGTCTGCACTGAAATTTCATATAAGGCGGAGATTTTACCAATGCTCAGCAGTCCCGTTTCCATAGCCTCGCCTCCTGTCTGTGCTTAGTATACAAAGTTTGGAACGCCTTTGCAAGGGGGAGAATTGATACTAAGAATTTAGTTAAAATTGATACTATCCATAGGATCAGAAGTCTGCTATACTAAAAACATTCTTTTTCAAAGATGCAGGAGAGAAACAGAGATGAACATATTGAAACACGTTGCGGTGATCAACGATCTGTCTGGTGTCGGGAACTGTTCTCTGACAGCGGCGCTGCCAGTGCTGGCTGCGCTGGAGGTGCAGGCGCATCCGCTGCCCACGGCAGTACTGTCGGGGCAGACCGGATTTCCCGGCTACAGGATTAAGGATCTGACAGATCAGATGGAGCCCTTTGCAATGCACTGGAAGGAGTTGGGGCTCCAGTTTGACGCCATTTTTACCGGGTTTCTGGCTTCAGAGGCGCAGGCGGAGGAGATCAGCCGCTTTCTGGAAACTTTCCAGCGGCCCGAAACTTTGCTGCTGGTGGACCCTATCATGGGGGATGACGGGCATCTCTATCCCGGCTTCACGCCGGCATTGTGCCGGCAGATTGCCGGCTTGGTGCGGCGGGCCAATGTGGTGACACCCAATCTGACGGAGGCGTGCTATTTGGCTGGTGCGGACTACGGCCAGGTGATGCGAGGGGATGAGGGAGCGGTGCTGGACAACTGCTTTGCAGTGGCGGAGGCCATCGCTGCCATGGGGCCGCAGACGGTGGCTATTACCGGTATCCACCGTGGAGGCCGTTTTTACAATGTAGTTGCCGATCATGGGGTGCGGTTTGTGGAAACCGCGCCGTCTCTTGGCGGAAGTTATTCGGGAACCGGAGATCTGTTTGCTTCGGTGCTGTGCGGCTGTCTGGTGCAGGGCGTCGCAACCCGGCAGGCGGTCCGGCTGGCGGTACAGTTTATTTCCGCAGCTTTGGCAGACACAGTGCCCTATAGCGACGACCGCAATTACGGCACTGCTTTTGTCAAGCACTTACATCTGCTCTGGGAGGCGCTGCAATCGTGAAACACAACACGCTGCGGTATCTGGTATTCAGCGCCGTCCTGGCGGCGCTGGTGTGCGTCTTTACGGCGTATTTGTTCCACATTCCAACGCCCACAGGCTATATTCACATGGGAGACAGCATGATCTATCTGGCAGCCTGCCTGCTGCCCATGCCCTGGGCCATGGCGGCCAGCGGTTTGGGCGCGGCTCTGGCCGATGTTCTTACCGGCTGCGCCTATTGGGCGCCCTGGACCTTGGTGATTAAAATGCTGATGGTGCCGGCGTTTACCCGCAAGGGGAAACGGATGCTTTGCCGCCGGAATATGTTTGCGCTGCTGGTGGGATTCCTTATCACTTTGTTCGGCTATTATTTTGCGGAGTATTTCATTTATGGAGAGCTGACTGCATTTATCGTGGCCATTCCCGGGGCTATTTTCCAGGCTGGGGGAAGCACGATTGTCTTTGTCCTTTTGGCGGCGGCGTTTGATCGGGCCGGTGTCCGGCGGCTGTTTGTGTGAACGAGGGATATATTCCAGTTTGGAAAGGATTCCATTGAATTGAGAATTGCACCCTATTGGCCTGTTTGTTATGATATTCCTGTCAAATTATTGATAATTGACAGGAAAGGATGAGTGATTTGAAAAAGATCCTGGCTATGGGTATGGCGTTATCCCTACTGTTGGGCCTGACGGCCTGCGGCGCCGCAGTGGAAGAATCGGCTTCGCCTGCGGAAGAGGTTGTCTCCGAAGCTGCGGGCGCTGAATCGACTGCCAGTCAGACGGCGGAGGAAACGCCGTCTCCGGCTGTTGAGCCTGCGGCGGCAGAAGGGTGACTGCGCAGGAACCCGCCGCCTATGAACCAACGGCGGAAGAATTGGCGGAGCGGGAGGCCATTGAAAGCGCTTTGAATCTGGCCAACAATCCGGAGCAGGAGTGGACTTACAGCGCCAGCGCGGATGCATGGGTGCTGTCGGTGGTCTGTGCCGTGGTAAATCCGGAGCTGCCTGATCAGCAGGGCGTATCCGTCTGTGTGCCCGGCGCCTATGTCACTGGTATCGACACCGATGGCGACGGCAGCGCCGATGTGACTGGCGCGGACGGAGAAAGTGCGGTGAAAGGCGCGCTGGTCATTGATTATGACGCCCAGGTCACCAGTACCAACGGCCAGGTCTATACCGCTGCCGAAGCGCCGATTATTCTGACCACAGGTGCGGCGGGTTATGGCTCTCAGAACAATTCTACCGCATCTACCGGCTATGCCGCCGATGGCTATATTGCTGTTTCCTGCGGCAACCGGGGCAAACAGGACGCTGTCACTGACGAAGACGGCAATGTGTGCTATTACACCGGCGACGCCCCTTCCTGCCTGGTGGATCAGAAGGCTGCAGCCCGGTATGTGAAGTATAACATTCTCCTTGGGAACCTGCCCGGAAGCGTGGATCATCTGGTGTCTACCGGCGGTTCCGGCGGCGGCGCCCATGCGGCCATGTTCGCGGCCACCTCTGACAATCCGGACTTTTATGACTATCAGATCGAGGCCGGGGCCGTGGGCGTCTATCGCAATGGTGACGGGACCTATTCCACCACTGTGACCATCGATGGTCAGAGTGTGGAGCTGTCTGACGGCGCCTGGGGCTGCGTAGCATACAGTGCCATCACTTCTCTATATGAGGGCGACATGGCCCAGGCGTTTGAATACTACATGGATACGACCTATGTGTTCAATACCCCCTTCCAGGAACAGCTGGCTGCATATCTCTCGGAGGCATATGTAGAGTATATCAACGCACAGGAACTGACTGTGGAAGAGGGAAAAGTGGGCTTTGATCTCAATGGCGACGGAGATCTGGATGACACTGTGCCGCTGACCATCCAGCGGGATCTGGAGACATATCCGGAGACCAACGGGTATTACGGCACCTATCTGGACTTGTATCTGGCGGAGTTTACGGAAAATTTGCAGTGGTATTTGGACAACCTGGAGTATGCCGAAGAGTGGACCTGGTTTGATGTTGAGGGCAATCCTCTCACGGATGATCAAGTCAGCGCCATGACAGCTGCGGACAAGGCGGAAGCCTTCCTGGAAGGCCGCTACACGAAGGCCAGCTCTGGCGGCATGAGCGGCCCTCCTGACGGCGGCATGGGCGGCCCTCCCGATGGCGGTATGGGTGGTCCTCCTGATGGCGGCATGGGCGGCCTCATGGGGGATCTGCCGGATGATGCTTTGGGAATGTTCGGTGAAGGGATTCGGGACGGCGGTCCCGACGCAGGCTCCACGGCTTCCGCCGGCGGCGGCACGGACTCGGCCAATTATGCCACCTTTGCAGAGATGGCGGCGGCTTACGCCGCCGACGTGGCGGAAATCGAAGCCGGCGACCAGTATGGCAAAAACATTGTTGCACTCTACAATCCTCTGAATTACATTGGCAGCGAGGGTACCAACGATCCTGCCTGGACCCGGATCGTCATGGGAGCCGTGGAGGGCGACATGCCCATGATGACTTCTCTGAATCTCCAGATTGCCTGGCTTAACGCCGGTGTGGATGCGGTCATTGAATGGCAGTGGGATGGAGGACATGTACCCAACGAGGTTCTGGGCAGTTCTTTGTCTCTGTATGTGGATCAGATGTACGGCAAACACTGCAATGGTGTGGAAATCGCCAAAGCGGCGCCTACGCCTCAGACGGCCAACGGCAGCTCCGAGGAGATGTCCGGCACCGATCTCACCGGTTGGGTGCGCTGTGACGACGTGACCGACGTTTCCTTTACGCTGGCCGATGTACTGGCTTACCGGAATTCGGGCGCCAGTAAGGCGGTCCCTGGCTTTGACGTCATAGACTATGGCCAGGAAGACTATGTGTTTGGCAGCGAGGAACGGGATGCCCGGCACTGGAATCCGATCCTGAACGAGATCTTCCAGAATGAAGAATATGCCGAAGTGCTGGCTTCGTTGTTTAACGCGGGCTGACAACCTGCGCAGCCAGGGCCGGGGGTACACACCCCCGGCCCTTTGTTCAGGCTGCATCCGGATGTCTGCCGTGCTGCGCCCGGCCGAACGGAGGAAAAACCGGTTGCCTCTCGCAGCCCTGCCTGGTATAATACCACTGACAACGCATATGGGAAGGAACGTCAAGGTTGAAACATTGTAATTTGAGTACCATTCCGAAAAAGGGCGCACAAAACCACGCCCCCTAAAAGCGAGCGAAAAATGAAGTT
>CBCPMX010000141.1:0-7642 GCA_965120355.1 uncultured Oscillospiraceae bacterium | reverse complement strand
AGCGGTATATCGACGAACGATACCAGACTGCTACGTTGCAGGAGGCAGCGGAAATGCTGAATCAGTCGGAATCCGCCCTGAGCCGCCAGATTAAACGCATCACCGGCAAGACATTTAAAGAATTGCTTCAGCTCCGGCGGTTTGAACAGGCAGAATATCTGCTGCGCAGCACCGCGCTGCCGGCCAGCGATATCGCTATGGCCGTTGGATATGAGAACACCAGCTATTTCTACCGTCGCTTCCGGGAGCTGTACGGCATGTCCCCCAAGGAGTTCCGGCAAGAATGACGCCGTAGAAACGACAGGCGAATTTGTCAGCCGTTTTGGACGGTCAGGACTCCGCGCTTTTCCGCGGGAATTGTGTTCCTGCACGCATTTGAATGCCAAAGCGCCGGGCAGTAAGAACTCCGGAAGTCTCCACCAATTTGCTGTGTGGAAAATCAGGACGTTTTTTTGCGCAAGCCAGCGTCCTGCGCGTTGAATTTTCCTGTGGTATACTGAAGGCAACCATTTAGAAACGGAGGTATGCCAGATGTATTATGGCAAAAACTACGCGACATACGCCCCGGAAGAACAGGCCCGCGTCGCCATGGCCCGCCGGGTGGCCCAGGAGGGCATGGTATTGGTGGAGAACAACGGTGTCCTGCCCCTGTCTAAGGGGCGGAAGGCGGCGCTGATCGGCGTGTCTCAGCTGGAGTTCCTCCACGCCGGTTCCGGCTCCGGCGCAGCTGCGGCGGACTATGTGGTGCAGCTGCCGGAGGCTCTGACTGCCGCGGGCCTGGAGCTGGATCAGGAGCTGCTGGAAATCTATGCGGACTATGGCCGCTCCAATACCGGTCCCAAAGAGCCTATGCATGCCCGCCGCAATACAATGCCGGAACTGCTGCTGACGCCGGCACAGATCCAGACGGCCGCAGCCAAAAGTGATTTGGCTGTTGTCTGCTTTTCGCGTCTCGCTGGCGAAGGCAGAGACCGGACGCTGACCGGGGGGGATTACTATCTCAGCGAAACGGAGCAGGCTGTTTTGGCTGGCGTTCGGGCTGCGTTTTCCCAGGTGGTAGTACTGCTGAACATTTCGTCTGTCATGGATATGGAGTGGGTGGACCTGTATACCCCAGACGCGGTGCTCATCACCTGGCTGCCGGGCATGGAGGGCGCCAATGCTGCCGCAGACCTGCTGGTGGGCAATGCCACGCCTTCCGGAAAGCTGGCCGATACCTTTGCAAAGGACTATTGGGATATTCCCTCGTCCCATAACTTTGGTTCCCGCGCCGACGGCTTTGAGCTGTATACCGGCGATGAAAATCAGGTGTTCTACTGGGGCGGCCGCGGAAACGATGAACCTGTGCCCGTGGGTGAGACAGTGGTTCAGCCCAAAAACCATCGCCGCTATGTGGAATACCAGGAGGGGCTGTATGTGGGGTACCGGTATTTTGAGACGTTTGACGTGCCGGTGCGCTATCCCTTTGGCTATGGCCTCAGCTATACCACTTTTGAAAAGACGCCCTCTGCGCTGCGTGTGGAGCATGGCACGGCGCTGTTTTCCGTCACGGTCACCAACACCGGCGCGTACAGCGGCCAGGAGGTAGTCCAGATCTACGTCAGCGCTCCCGACGGGAAGCTGGAGCGGCCCAGCCGTGAGCTGAAGGCATTCGCCAAGACCGGTGTGCTGGCCCCCGGCCAGCAGGAGACGCTGGAGTTTGCCGTCGCCCTCTCAGAATTGGCCGCTTACAGCGAAGAGCAGGCTGCCTGGGTCCTGGAGCAGGGCGGTTATACCTTCCTGCTGGGCGGAGACGTCCGGCAGGCAGTTCCCTTCGGCGCGTGGACCTTGAATGAGGATCGGCTGGTGGAGCAGCTGAAAAACCGCTTTGCGCTGTGCCATACCCACCCGTTGCCCCAGCTGTCCAAATTTGACAAGGCCGGCACGTGGCCAAAGGCCCACGGCGTAGCCGCTAACAGCGGGGAAAAACATGGGAAAAACCGTCAGCCGGACTACAACTTTGAGATTCCCGATTTGCCGGAAGCCCAGTGGAAGCTGAAGGATGTGGCTGAGGGCCGCGTGTCCATGGAGACCTTCCTGAAGCAGGCGGATACATTGGAGCTATTGTGCCTGCTGGTGGGCACCAAGCCCAGGGATGCCCGCTATGAGGCATATGAGATGCATGCCGCCCAAGAGGGCAAGGACGGTCAGCCCATGTTCCCCTTGGATCCCGGCCCTATTCTCGAGCCGTTGGGCGACGTTCCTTTGGGAGCCAGCGGTTATACTGCGGCCATTTCCCGCCTGGGGATACCTTCCATCTCCTTCTGCGATGGCCCTGCCGGCGTATCTACCCGCGGCAAGGCCCATCCCATCGCTTTCCCCACGGCGCAGCTTACCGCCTGCACCTGGAACCCCGCCCTGGCGTATGAGCTGGGCAGCCTTATGGGGCAGGACGTGGCGGAGAACCATGTGGATGTATGGCTGGCGCCGTCTCTGAATCTGCACCGCAATCCGCTGTGCGGCCGCAATTACGAGTATTATTCCGAGGATCCGGTCCTGAGCGGCATGATGGCCGCCAACATTATCAACGGTGCGCAGCAGTACGGCATCACCGTCTGCCCCAAACACTTTGCCGCCAATAACCAGGAGACCAGCCGCTGGGATGGCCTGGATACCATCGTCACGGAGCGGGTACTGCGGGAACTGTATCTCAAGGGCTTTGAGATTTTGGTGAAACAGGCGCACCCCAAATCCATTATGACTGCCTACACAGCCCTCAATGGCCCGTACTGTGCCGCCAGTTGGGATCTGAACACCGGCGTTCTGCGGGAAGACTGGGGCTTCGATGGCTTCGTCGTTACAGACTGGGAGGGCGACGGCATCCACTCTGTGGAGGCTCTGGAGGCAGGCAACGATCTGCTGATGCCCGGGTTCCGTGGTCAGGTCAATTTCCTGCTGACACGTTATAACGAAGGCCGGCTCTCACGCCAGACACTGGAGTGCTGCGCAGGACATATTTTGAATTTTGTCATCCAGTCGCAGGCATTCAAACGGTATTTGGAACACGAAGGTCAGAGCGCCTAAGTGGCAAACAGCGCGCGGGCGAGATGGTACTCCCATCCTGCCCGCGCGCTGTTTGCGGTTTTCTTCGATTGGAGCGGGCTGCGGAATCGCCTGTTGAAACCCATCGCTGGTTTGCGGTATAATAAAAGTAGTTGAGAAGCGGCTCATCCGAAAAGGGCTCGTTGGAAGGGGGGACCTCCGTTGCCTGAGGACCTGTTTGATGAACGGAAATCGCTGTACAAAGATCTTTTTTTCTCGAAATTACTGGGGTCAGTTTCTTATGGAAGTCTGGATATTCTTCTGCGGGATGCGCGGGATCTGGACATCCCGTGTGATTGGCCTTATCACAGAATCATTGTCGTAGAGTTGGAGACATGGGGGGAACTGCTGTCCCGGACAGCAGCGCGGTTTGACCCGGAAGATCGGGCAGAGGCGAATTTTATCCTGAATAACATTGCTATGGACTTGTTTGCAATGGGCGGGCGTTGTCATGTCACTACAACGAGTTACCAGGGCAGGCTGGTATTCTGGCTGGACGCAAAAGAAACTGGCTGCACAGATGAGATGTTTCAGGCTGCAGCTGAAAAGACAGCCAAACTGACAGAAGAGGAGTTTTCCATGGTTGCGACTTTTGCCATTGGAAAATGGTTTCAGGATCTGTTTACCGCTTTTTATGAGTATCAATCTGTCCTGAATCTGCTGTTTTATTTCCGCTATTTGTCTGATCAAAATGCCGTCTATACCATGCGGCATCTGCCGGAAACGGCGGAGCCCATGACATTTAGCCGGTATAATGCGTGGAACCGGAGCATACTGGAGGCGGTCCGTACCGGTCAGTTGGAACGGATTAAAGAGCTGCTTCAGGCATCATTTGCGTCCCGTTTTTTAGAAAACACGGTCACGCTGGCAGTTTTTCCGCAGCGGCGGGCCGCCTTTTGTGAGTTTTTGGAAAGCACGATTGTGGAACTGCTTCAGCAGTATCCAATGCGCTCGTTGGATCAGGACGCGCTGGTACTAAAAGTCTCCTCCACGGAAACGGCGCAGGAGCAATTGGCAACGATGGAGTGGCTGCTCGATGAGATTTCCAACAGGCTTCAACCGGAAGCCCAGGATCCGCCGCCGTGGGTTGCGGAACTGGCGGACTATGTGCAAAGATCCTATACGGATCCCAATATGACAGTGTATCTGTTGGCCGAGCGCGCGGGTCTGACCCCGTCGTATTGCACGAGAATTTTCAGAAGGTATATGGGCGTCAGCCTGTTGGAGTATATCCAGCGCACCCGCGTCCGCACAGCCGTTCAACTGCTGGAGGCAGGTTATACGATGGCGCAGACCGCCGCAAAATCCGGCTTTTCCTGTACCCAGACCCTGCGTCGTACGCTGAAGCAATATCGCGGATCTTGAGACGCGGCGCAGCTTTTTGACAGTCCTGCCCGGCAAACCGGCACCTCGGTTTACCGGGTTACTTTTTTGTGCGTGAGAATGACTTTTTTGACAGTGTTCTCGGAACGGGAATGCCGGTATAATGCAAATCACAGGCGTCTTTGCCTGAATACATCAGAAGGAGTTCTGCTATGAAGAAGATAACATGGCTGCTCATAGCCGCCCTGTGTTTTGGACTGCTCGCCGGGTGCGGGAGCAGCGGCGAGAGCAGCACATCAAGCGCCGGCACAGAAGTAACGGAAGAATCGACAGACTCGGAATCCTCCGCGGAAAGTCTGGATGAATCCGGGGAAACGGAATCCACAGTGGTTTCATACCCCCTGGATGGGAACCCCACCTTTTCAATTGTCATCAATCCAAACGGCCTGATCTCTTCTATTATGGGCGACGATGGGTTTGAAATGTCTGTGGCCTATGAAGCCATGGAGGAGGCTACGGGCGTTACACTGGAGTGGACGCTGTACGCCGAAGCCACCTGGGATGAGCAATTCACACTGTTGATGGCCTCCGATGATTACCCGGATCTGTTTGACTGCGGCGTTTCCTCCCGGTATCCCACTGGCGTAGCGGGCCTGCTGGAAGATGAAATCGTAATTGATCTGAATGCGTATCTGGAGGAATATGCGCCCGATTATCTGGCGGTGCTCAACAGCAACGAAGGCTTGGCGGAGACTGTCATCCAGCAGGACGGCAGCCTGATTGAATTTGCTACGGCCATGACCAGCTACGAGGAAAAGGGCCTTATGATCCGGCAGGACTGGCTGGATGAATTGGACCTGGAAGTACCGTCCACCATCTCGGAGCTGACGGAAGTGCTGAAGGCGTTCCAGTCGGAATATGATCTGTCCATGCCGCTGATGGTGTACGCAGGTTTGGACACTGGCTTGACCTATGCCTATAATATTGACCGGCGGGCATTCGCCAATTCCGGCCTCGGCTGGATTGTAGAGGACGATGTAGTGGTCTGCTCTTATGATACGGATGGTTTCAGGGACTATCTGGCGCTGCTGAGCGACTATTATGCCCAGGGACTGTTTAACGACGATTTTGTCAATATCAGCGATGAGCTCAGTACGGTGGAATCGACCTATCTCAGCGGCGAGAGCGGCGTTTTCTACGCTGGCGTCAGCGCGCTGTCTGAAACCCAGAAGCAGAGCGCCACAGATCCGGATTTCCAGTTGACCGCCATGCCGGATATCAAGGTCAACGCGGACGATCCCAACAGCGGCGTCAGTGAAATTTCCTACACCGGCGTCAATGCCATTGCCATCAGCACGCAGTGCAGCGATCCGGAGACGGCAGTCATGTTCTGCAACTACTTCTACACAGAAGAGGGACAAATGCTGGCCAACTGGGGCGTCGAAGGAGAAACCTATACCATCGGCGACGACGGGGAGCCGGCCTATACAGAGCTGGTAACCAGTGACGAATCCTGCTTTATGTATATGCTGACGCTGACAAAATACGCCCTGCAATGGGCGCCTACGGTCTTTGACGACAGCATTTATCTGGCCTCCTATGACGAGACGCAGATCGCGGCGGTGAACATGTGGACCGAAAGCCGCGAATCCTACCTGCTGATTCCCAAGAGCGCCACACTCACTGCCGAAGAGCAGGAGGTGGAGAGTATGTACAGTGGGGACGTCTCCACCTATCTATGGGAGAATATTTTCAAGATTGTCACCAATCAGCAGTCCCTGGATACCTATGATGAGGTCCTGGAGACTGCCTACGGTATGGGCCTGACGGAACTGACCGAGGTTCGGCAGGCATGTTACGACCGATATATGGAGGCCCAGAGTTGAGGAGAAAGGACGGTATAAAATGAATTTGGACCAATTTCAGATTTTTTACCCCGGTCAGTACACCGATCAGGAGGCAGAAGCCCTGGGACGGCTGCAGGAAGAGTTAAAAAAACCCGCCGAAGTGTCTGGCCCCATGGCCCAGGACCGGCAGGTAACAGAAGAGTCCCTGCTCCAGTTCAACCGGATCTGGTCTCCATTGAACCCGTTTTATGCGGATCCCAGCTACGGCACGCTGACGAATTTCCCCTGCTATGTGGAGCCGGTAGGGCGCAGCCCTATGCTCCCCAG
This sequence comes from uncultured Oscillospiraceae bacterium, assembly GCA_965120355.1. GTDB lineage: Bacteria > Bacillota > Clostridia > Oscillospirales > Oscillospiraceae > CBCPMX01. The sequence continues at coordinate 1,064 of CBCPMX010000141.1, read as the reverse complement.
GGAATTGGGCGACAGCATCCCCCCGTTTGTGGAGGGACCGCGGATTCCCGGCGGCCTGTTTGACAACGAAATTCAACAATTTCAGCCGATTTTTCCTGGCGATACCTTGACTGTGCGGCCCGGCGCGCGCTACGTGGAGGACATCACACCCGAAGGCGGTGTTCCGTACCGGGTATTCCGATGCGTGGCAGCCAATGAGATGTACAACCAGCATGGGGATCTGGTGGTCCGTGGCATTGCCGGCGGAACCACGGGCCTGGTTAAATTTAAGGACGGGCATTGCCTTGATATGGCCTCCATATCCGTGCCGCCGCTGACGGAAGGGCACTTCTCCCTGGTTCGAGGAGAACCCCATACCTACACGAAGGAGGACTACGACTTCATCCAGTCCCTCTGGGCACAGGAAACCATCCAAGGGGCTGAGCCGCGGTACTGGGAGGAAGTCCAAATCGGGGACGAACCGGCCTGGACCTGTGACGGTCCCACAACGGCGACAGATCTGATCAGTTATCATCCCCCTGGATCCATGGGCATTATGATGATTCGCAAGTGCATGACCGAGGGGAATATGGGCGGTCTGGTCAAGGACCCGTACAATATGTATTATCACGACACGGCTATGCACTACTGCAACCTGAATATTCCCGGCGCACGGCCCTACCACTTCAACACCACCTGCCGGAATCAGATTTTGCGCATGGTGACCAACAGGATGGGGGATGCCGGACAGGTGCGGTCCATCAGCTGGCGGCTCGGAGAAGAACAAAAGCCGGAGGAAGCTTGGAACAAATGGCCGGAGGGCTTTGCCCGTGAGAGCTGGCTGCTGAAAGTACCTGCCCTGAAAGAGGCCGGAAGATTTATGGCGCATCATGCTATGGTGGGAGACCTGTCCATTTGCAAGGGCTATGTCTACGACAAGTACGAACGCAACGGCGAATATTTTGCAGAGTTGGCCTGCTGGACAGAGACCATCGAGGGGTATATTACCCAGGAATGCAGAGCGGTTGTACGGCTGCCTTCCAAATACGGCCGGTAATTGAAACACGCCTGGGGCATTTGCCCCA
>CBCPMX010000140.1:0-7666 GCA_965120355.1 uncultured Oscillospiraceae bacterium | reverse complement strand
GGTATCACGGGCATTCCCTCCTCGTGTCCCCTTTTCTCCAATCGTGTACGGCCGGATTTTCTCCCACGCCCCATCGCTTCTCTCGTGTCGTTCCTGTTCTCTCGCCATTTTTTGCCCTCCTCTACTTCGAGAACTATTATATCATACTTTTAGTGACGACACCACCTAAAATATGCAACGATTTTTTCTTGCAGTATTATGTTTGCGGCTGTTGTGATTTTTATGATACTGCCAAAACAGTTAGTATCCATATTCTCAAATAGCGATTCAATTATACGAATCGGATGTTCTGCTTTGCGCATTATATCGGGAAGTTTTATTCCAGCGGGTTTCGTCATGATGTTCACTGTCTATTTTCAGGGAATTGATTGTGGAAAGGCAAGTATTTTTATTACAATTCTTCGCCAAATCGTCTTATTGGTTCCGTTGGCATGGCTTTTCCATTATGCAGGATTAAATTTCGTGTGGCTCACTTTTATGGTGACCGAAATTATTGCCACCTTTGCATGTCTGATTCTCTATAAAACAGCAAAGCCAGCTGAGCCAGTCAATAATCCATGAATGCCGCTTCGTGCCGTCGTTGGCAGCCCGCCTCTGCCGGCAGGCAATCATGGAGCGCCAGCAAGGAATGAACTGCTCCCCGTCAAGAGTACAGCGCGGTTCCCCGGCCGGCATCCTGATGTGCCCCTGTCCAGCAGGCCATGAAAAACAAAAAGAATCTTTTATAGAGATGGTCTCTGCGCAGGCGGGGGCCATCTTTTTACGCAGCAAGCTACCACTTATGGCAAAAAAGCGCCAGATGCGCGTTCCCTTGTCTCCTTTCTCCCCGCATCTCATTGCACTGGGCTCACAGTTGAAAAGCCGCCCGGCGGGCGGCTTTTTCGGTCGACGGCCATCTCGCCAATATGGGGTACGCAGCGTTTTGCGGGATCTGGCACACCGCCCGGCTTTGTAAAATTATTGAAAATCGTGTTTACCGTAATTCTGAAACCGGCTGAGTCGCCAAAAAGTTATGCACATTATCCACAAGGTTGTCCACAAGTGTGCAACGCTTGCATCCCAGCGGCTGCGGCGAAAAAAGAGAAATATTGGGAGTCTCGCAAATGCTAGTTCTTTTTTTGGCGAAAGCCAAAATTGGTTTACATAATAATATAAATGCAGAGTTATGGGCAACTGCCTACAGGAAGGAACCAGAGCAGTTTTATTTTCAAAATTTCTCATATAACTGAAAGGAGAGTGGGAGCCGGTATGCGCGCCATCTATTTTACACCATATCCGTCATGAATTGGTATTCTTGCTTCCAGTTTACGGAAATTTCTGTCAAGTCTCAAATAAACAAAAAATCGTGTCGGGATCTTCTCGCCGACACGATTTTTTTGTGGCACACCTTTGCGACTCTGTGCAAAAGTTTTACAACTGCATTGCGGCCGTATAGGCGGTAAATACCGCCTCCTTCACCGTGGCAGCCTTTCGGTTATCTCCAATGACAAAGAACTCTGGCGCAATTCCAGCATAGGTCATGGCTTCTCCGATCCGCGGAGCGCGCCCGCCGGAAAAGACCACGTCATCGCATTCGATCCGCTGCTCAACGCCGTCGGGGTCGCGGTAGCGGATATATCCATCCCCCACCTCCAAAGTTGTACACTGGGTCAGATAAGTGAAGTTTTCCAACGCGTCCATGTAATCCCTGGTGGCCTTCAGCGCATGCCAGTCACAAGGGAAATGGTTCCTGCGGCTGACCACCGTGACTTCATGACCGGCATCTGCCAGATACAGGCCCGTCTCGAAGCCCACGTCTCCGCCGCCGATCACGACGACGCGCTTTCCAAGGGCGGCCTCCTTGCCGAACACATAGATGGGCTTCCAAACACGGGCATCCTGAGCGCCGGGAACCGACGCGGGAACCACGGGCTCCGCGCCGCAGGCGGCAATGACAGCTTCATAGCCTTGGGCCTGGAGCTGCGCCGCCGTGGCGCGGACGCCAAGCCGTACAGTGACCCCGCTTTTTGCGAGCTGGGCAATGAGATAGTTTTTATAGTTGCGCAGGGGCCATTTGAACTGGGTATAATCCGCGTGGCAAAGCTGGCCTCCCAACACATCTGCTTGCTCATACAAAGTAACGCTGTGTCCCCGTTTTGCAGCAGTAATTGCCGCTACCATACCGGCAGGGCCGCCGCCGATGACGGCTACAGTTTTTAACCGCTCCGGCGCCGCAGGGAACATTCCCTGCATAACGTGTTCATAGCCGTGGCGGGGGTTGACCGCGCAGCGGCCGCCATGACAGCCATTGCACCGCAGACAGGGCACCACGTCCTCGCCGTTGCCTGCGTAGAGCTTTTTGCCGTACTCCGGATCGCAGATAAAGGCGCGGGCCATGGATACACAGTCACATTTTCCTTCGGCAATGAAGCGCTCGATGTCGTCCAGGTTTTGGAAAACACCCACAGGCGAAATGACAGCCTTGATTCCCCGCTTTTTCATCCCTTCGGCGTACTGGAGCATATAGGGTTCATGCTCCTTCTGGTTGAATCCGTTGCCGTGGTTCAGAGCGCCCTCCCAGGCGCGGAGCTGGAAAATGTCCACATAATCCTGCACCATCTCCGCATAGTTCAAAAATTCTTCGAAATCATACCCCGGTGCTTCTTCTGTCGCGGAGACCTGGCATTCAATCAGGAAGTCCTGGCCGCAAGCCTGTTTGATCGCTTGGAATACCTCCAGAGACAGACGCGCACGGTTCTCCGGGCAGCCGCCGTACTGGTCCGTCCGCTGATTAAGCACCGGGCTCAGGGAGTTGGCCAGGATTCCGCCTCGGTAAGACATATAGACCGTGACCATGTCAAAGCCCAGGGCTTGAAATTCCTTTGCCTGCCGGGCAAAGTCGGCAATCAATTCCTGAATCCGCTCGGCACTGATGGCGGGCTTGGGAGCCAGATTCCGGGAATAGTCACCGGTCATGGGAATCTGATCCCAGTTGGGCACCTCCGAGATCCCCACATCATGGGGTTCCACATTTTGCAGGGATGCAGAGGCCAGAGCGCCATACGCATGGATTCGTTCAGCAGCCTGCATAAAATAGCTTCGCACGTTCCAATCGGTCATATCAATCGTGCTCATGGGCGGGTGTTTCCCGCTTTTGTCGGGATATGTGCCCATGGAGCAGCACACAATTGCCGCGCCATTCCGCGCCAGAGACTCATAAAATTTAATGGTTCCCTCTGCCGGGAAAGCCTCCGGACCTTGCAGCTGCTGCGAAGCGCACTTGGTGGAGAGTAGTCGGTTTTTCAGAATCTTGTTTCCAATCTGCAAAGGCTGCAGGATATGCTGATATCTGTGGTTCATGTTCGTATGTCACTCCTTGATGGTTCCGGCTTTGTCCATGGACGCTGCCGCAGTTAAATTGTCTTATCCCATAATACTGTCGTAAGCAGCCTGCCAGGCGGCAACGCACTCGGACAGCCCCATGCTTTCCAAATTGGCACAATAGTTGTCCCATTCGGTCTCAATATCCACCGCGCCAATAATGAACTGCGGAACCATCTGCTCCACATAGGTCAAAATATCCGCGGCGTAATAGCTCTCCGTCTCCGACTGCTCAGTGTTTAAGGTGATGTAGTCCGGCATGGTCATGGAGCCATCCAGCTTGGAAGACCAAACCTCCCAGGCCTCGTTGGCCAAATCGGAGTTATAGGCAGCCGTCCGCATCCGGATCATGGGCGTACTCCATATGCCATACCCGCAGTAGAGGCGCATCATATTGGATACGGAGATGCCGAACTCATTGTTTACAACCAGATCCGTAAAGACCGGGGTGTTGTTCTCGTCCAGCACAAAGGTTTCGCCCTCGATGCCGTAGTTGGAGAACAGAATGCCATCTACCGAATACCAGTAATCCAGGTACTGCATCACCAAGGGTACGTTGTCGCAGCTGGTGGTAATATAGGTGTCGTTCTGGGAATCGCAGACCAGAGACGTGGTGAAGATATGGTCCATATCTCCCTCATTCTGCACCAGCATGGGAACGCAGGTCACCGGCACGGAATAAGTGTCAATCCCTTCGCCGGAAGTAGACCAGACGCCCATCTGGCTGTCGTTGATCTGATTGGACAGATAATCGCTGAAGGGGTTGTACTCGATGGAGATAAAATCGGGATCAAGATAGCCGGCTTCATACCATCTGTGCAGCATGGTCAAATAATCCCGGTAGCCGTCGGCATTGAGCGTGCTGCAAACGGTTCCGTTGTCCACATAATAGGGCATTTGCGTCTCCGCACCACCGTCGGCTGCAAATTTCTCTACATTGTAGCCATCGGATAGGCCCGTGATGTAGCACTGGGTATTCATATAAATGACGCTCTCACAGCCGTAGGCATCCTTGAACGCCGCCAGCACCTGTTCCATTTCATCATAGGTCTCCGGGACTTCCAGACCCAGTTCTTCCAGCCAGTCACTGCGGATCACCAGGCCCTGATTGGCGCGGTACTGGTCATAAGGAGACTTAAAAGCCACCACCTGTCCGTTGGACAAGAAGGCGTTGGTCTGGTCCGGATTGGACTCGATCATATAGAAATAGTTGGGCGCATATTCTGCATACTCGTCCAGCGCGACAATGACGTCATCTGCCAGCGCGCCTTCGTCACCGGTGGGGTATTGCAGGCCGCAGATCACATCGGGCATTTCACCAGAGGCGATGGTCAATTGAATGGTCTGATCCAGTGCCTCATGGGACAGCTCCCGGATCTCCAGTGTGATGCCGAGCCGCTCCTGAACCTCCTGAATATAACTCATGTTGGAAAAGCCCTCGATGCCGATGTTGCTCAAAGGTCCCACCAGATTCAACGCCTCATGCATGATCGTAATGGTCTCATTGGTTTTACTGATGGGCAATGAATAGGTGTTGGAAAAGGAAAGCTCCGCCGTGTCCGCGCCGGGGAACTGCACGGCGAACGATACTTCATCCGGCACGGATTCTTCTGTCTGTGCTTCTGATTCCGTCTGCGCATCCTCAGACTCCTCTGCAGCCGCAGACTGTGCCGGCAAAGCCTCGGTTGTTTCCGCAGCCTCTTCCGTCTGCGAGGTAACAGTCTCTTCTGTCTGTTCCGTTTCAGAGCCGCAGCCGGCAAACAGGGACACCAGCAGAAACAGACAGCACGCAATTGCCCAAAGTCTCTTCTTCATGTTGTAGTCCTCCTTGTTTTTTTGCTGGAACCGCTGCTTATATTATATAAAACGGCAGATTTCTTTGCAATCAGTAAGATTATTTGCAAATATTCATATTTCACTTCGAGCGAAGTATTGTATTTTTGCAAGAAATGATTTATAATTGCAAAAAAGAGGTGTGCAATTATGATGCTCTCCTGTGATGCGGCCAACCATGCCGTTGCGCAGAATTCCGAAATACACCGGCTGTTTCATGTCATTCTCAGCAATCATTATCGCATTGCCGCGCCCTGTTTCACAGAACTGGAGCAGGCGGGCGTCTTTCTGGGAAACGGCGGTTTTTCCGTGGCAGCAGTGCAGCAGCCGATTCCAGAGGCATTCTCCCGAGCCGGGGAAGAAGCGGCCGGGGCAATTGCATCGGCCATCCGGGAAAAGCTGCGCACACCCAGCTATCACATCTTCGACATGTGTGGAAGGCTGTATCTGCTGCTGTGCTATCCGCGCATGACAGATTCCATCGAGGCCCGGCAGGCAATCAGCAGCCAGTTGACAGCGGATTTGACAGAAATCCAGGCATCGCTGGAGTCCCTGTTTTCCGGCGTGTCCTTTCTGGTCAGCGGCGTCTTTCAGGGGGAATCCAGCATTTTCTTAGCCGCCAACTCTCTGGAGCATGCCATGGAATACTATGCGTTTCTGGAGGAACAGCCGCCGGTAGTGCTTTTGAACCCGGAACAGCAGCTCCATGGCGCCTTTGTTGAGGATTTCTATGTCTATCGGAAATTGTCCAACCAGGCTGTGGACCTTCTAACCAAGACGGACTGCGACCTGGCGGCCTTGACAGAGCGAATTCTCAGCGCAATTCTGAAAAACAGCAGCCCCTCTATTGAGTCGGTGCATCATCACGTGCAAATGTTCATTCTGACCTTCACAGAATTGTTGAGTACCTCCGGTTTGGTGCATGCCTCTTTCATCTCCCGAAGCCACATTGTCCGGCGAAGTATGATTTTTGAGACACGTTCCGGCCTTCAGGCGACCATGACGCAGATTTTAACGGAACTGCGCCGGCAATATTTGGCGCTCACTGCTGTAGGTAAGCAGCATCAAATTCAATCAGTCCGGGAATACGTCCTTCGCCATATCACAGACAAGGCGTTGTCCGTCAGCGGTGTGGCAGCCCATTTCCATGTAGCGTCCTCCCAGCTTACCAGCCAGTTTCAGCGATACTACGCCATCAGCCTGCACCATTTCATTCAAGCGGCACGGCTGCAGCAGGCGAAGCTCTTCATCAGCGCCCACCCCGACTGGAATCTGACGGAAGTGGCCGAGGCGGCGGGATATACGGACATCTCCACCATGTACCGCGCCTTCCGCAAGTTGGACGGCACCACCCCGGGCAAACTAAAGCAAAATCGCCGCACGCAGGGAGACAGCTGAGAGAACGCTGGATCCCCCGTCTACTGTTGTTCGCAACGCTTTGGATCCTGCCATAAATCCAGAACCCCCTGATTCTCCAGCAAATTCGGAAAATCAGGGGGGCCATTTTTCATTTCATTATCCACGACGGCACTACGCAGCGTCTTCCAGTTCGCCCTGCGCCAGTGTGGGGAGATATTCCTCCAGACAGACGCCCTGGGCATAGATCTCCGCCGCAGCCTCCTCACCCACATAGCGGTAGTGCCACGGTTCGTTGATTACTCCGGTGATGTCCGTCTTATCGCCAGGATAGCGCTGAATGAAGCCGTATTTGTACGCATTCTCCGCCAGCCAGCTGTAGACCTGATCGGCAGTGGACAGATTTGGGTCGGCGTTGATGTCCACGGCAATGCCCAGCTGGTGTTCGCTGGTGCCGGGAACCGCTACCCAGGATTCCGCCAGCGTCCGCGCATCCTCCGCCGAATTGCCGGCAGCCTCATATTCGGCAATCTTTTCATCCAGGAGACTTTGCTGTTTCTCCCAGGTGCGGTAACCCGCAGCCACTGTGGGATAAACGCCCTGGGCACGCATGTCGTCAAACATGGCCTGCAGAGCCGGATAAATCCGCGTATCCACCTGCTGCCCGTTGGCCAAGGTAGTCAGCTCCACCTCGTAATTGTCCGGAATGGGATTGTCCCGGTTCACCAGGATCAGATACCACGGCAAATCCTCCGATGCCAACGCCGCATCACTGGGGCTGGAAGAGGGTTCTAAGGTCAAAGCCGCAGCGACACGGTCCAGCAGCCTGTTTTGCTCCGTGTCCAGGCCGTTGGAGCTGACCGTGTAAATTGCCAACAGCACCAGCAGCAGTGCTCCAGCACAGAGCATCCACCGCAACGGATGCCAGCGTTTGCGCGTTCGGCGCATTGTCCTTCAAATCCTGTTACTATATATTTGCCCCTTGGTTTATGGCAGCCAGCCATAGGCATGGGACATCTCGTTGCCTAAACTGTTTATCTCCCACGACCTGTCTGTGGTCAAATACATCTGCGGGACAGTGGCTGTCATGTACTTGGGGAAAATTGTGGAAATTGCG
>CBCPMX010000139.1:0-23371 GCA_965120355.1 uncultured Oscillospiraceae bacterium | reverse complement strand
GCTAAAAACGCCGCTTCTTTCGTTGCTGCTGTCCATATCCGTTGTATTGCTATTTGGCTCCTTGTTTATTGACGACACCATCTAGGGGCTTGACTTTTTATTTGCAGGCTTTCTTTGTCATACAACAAAGAAAGGGGGCTGCCGGATGATGGGCGCTTATGCGTCCGCTTCTTTTGCGGTGCAGGCGATGTGCAGCTCGTCCAGCTGCTTTTGCTCTACGAATCCCGGTGCGCCCTCGTCGGCGCAAAGTCCGTTCAACTCCGTTTCCGGCGTCGGGCTTTGCCCTTTGGCCGAAACCTGCGTTCACTGCCTTGCGCCTCCTCTCCCCACAAAGCCGCTGGCTTTGCGGGGGCCCCGGAGATGATGGGCGCTTATGCGTCCGCCTCTTTTGCGGTGCAGGCGATGTGCAGCTCGTCCAGCTGCTTTTGCTCTACATACCCTGGTGCGCCCATCATCAGGTCTTGGGCGTTCTTGTTCATGGGGAAGGGAATGATCTCCCGGATGGAGTCCTCGCCGGCCAGCAGCATGACCATGCGGTCCACACCGGGGGCGATGCCCGCGTGGGGCGGCGCGCCGTAAGTGAAGGCATTGTACATGGCGGGGAACTTGGCTTTGACATCCTCCTCGCCCAGCCGCACCAGCTGGAAGGCTTCGATCATGATCTCCGGATCGTGGTTCCGGACCGCGCCGGAGCTGAGTTCCACGCCGTTGCACACCAGATCATACTGGAACGCGGTGATGGACAGGGGATCTACTTCCCCGGCGGCGGCTTTCTTCAAAATCTCCAGACCGCCGTTGGGCATGGAGAAGGGATTGTGACAGAATTCCAGCTCGCCGGACTCCTCGCCGATTTCGTACATGGGGAAATCCACGATCCAGCAGAATTCGTAGCGCTCTTTGTCCATATGGTTGGGGCAGAACGCGCCCAGCTTGCTGCGCAGCACACCGGCGGTCTTCTGCGCCGCCAGCAGCTTGCCCGCGGACAGACCCACAAAGCAGCCCGGCTCCAGGCCCAAAGCCTCCACGACCTGTTCCTTTATCGGCTGGACAAACTTGGCGATGCCGCCCACGATCTCGCCCTTTTCGTCATAGCGGAACCAGTAGGCTTTTTCGCCCGCCTGAACCTCCACCTCGGCGCAGAGCTTGTCGATCTGCTTGCGGGTGCCCTCGAAGCCGGTGACCACAATGGCCTTGACCGTATTGCCCTCGAAGGGGCCGAAGCCGCAGCCGCCCAGCAGGGCTGTGGCGTCCTGAACCGTCAGATCGATGCGCAGGTCCGGCTTGTCGGAGCCGTACTTGTCCATGGCTTCCAGATAGGGAATGCGGACAAAGGGGGCATCGGAGGCCACGTGATAGGTGCCGTATTTGGCAAAGATGGGCGGCAGCACGTCCTCCAGAATGGCAAACACGTCCTCCTGATTGGCGAAGGCCATCTCCATATCCAGCTGATAGAACTCGCCGGGAGAGCGGTCGCCGCGGGCGTCCTCATCCCGGAAGCAGGGGGCGATCTGGAAATAGCGGTCAAACCCGGCGGTCATCAGCAGCTGTTTGAACTGCTGGGGCGCCTGGGGCAGGGCGTAGAATTTGCCGGGGTGCTTGCGGGAGGGGACCAGATAGTCCCGGGCGCCCTCCGGCGAAGAAGCCGTCAGGATGGGCGTGGTGATCTCCAGAAAGTCGTGGGCCTGCATGGCCTGCCGCAGCGCCGAGATCACATTGCAGCGCAGACGGATATTTTTCTGCACCTCCGGGTTGCGCAAATCCAGATAGCGGTACTTCAGGCGCTGCGTCTCGTCGGCCTCGCGGCTGCGGTTGATCTGGAAAGGCAGCTCGTTGTGGCGGCAGCGGCCCAGGATCTCGATCTTGGTGGGTACCACCTCGATCTCGCCGGTAGGCAGCTTCTTGTTTTTGCTGTCACGCTCCCGGACGACGCCCTCGACGGAAATGGTGGACTCTTTGTTCAGGCCCTTGATAACGGCCAGCATGTCTTCTGTCTCCAGGACCACCTGGGTGGTGCCGTAGAAGTCCCGCAGGACCAGAAAGGCCAGGTTCTGTCCCACCTCGCGGACGTTTTCCATCCAGCCGCAGAGCTTGACGGTCTGGCCGGCGTGCTCCAGGCGGAGCTCGCCGCAGGTGTGGGTGCGGTTTTGCATCATATTCGATCAACTCCGGTTTGTGTAATTTCTTTTTTGCGGGTGTGCGGTTGTCAGCGGAGCCGCTGACGGTGGTGTTGCCCGGCTGTGCCGGACGGGGGTTCCTTGGCATTGTTGGCACTCGGTTCAGCGCAGCTACTAGCAAGGTTTGCCGCTCAACCCCAGGGGGCGGCGGCAGCCGTGCCGGATGGTGCATGGCCTGAAGGGCCGTGAAGGCGCCAGCCCGGGAATTGAAAAACGCAAAATTATGCCTCGTGGTCGCGGATTGGCAAAATCCCCGCCGTGCGCGCCGCCAGCGCTTCGGCGATCTGCGTCACGGCCTCGGCAGTGGGTACGGTGACCTGCTGGCCGGCGGCCATGTCCTTCACGGATACCGCGCCGGCGGCCACTTCATCTTCGCCAAGGAAGGCCACATAGGGAATGCCCAGCTTGTCTGCATAGTTCATTTTGGCCTTGAACTTTTTCTGCTCGGTATAGACCTGGGCGCGGATGCCGGCCTGCCGCAGCTGGGTGGCAAAGGCAATGGCATGGCCCATCTCTTCGGTCATGGGCAGGACCAGCACGTCTGCCGGAGCGGTCAGCAGCGCGTCGTTGAGATAGCCCTGTTCCTCCAGTACATAGAACAGCCGGGTCAGGCCGATGGAGATGCCCACGCCGGGCAGCTGCTTGTCCGTGTAATACTCGGCCAGATTGTCATAGCGGCCGCCGGAGCAGATGGAGCCAATCTCCGGATGATCCAGCATGGTGGTCTCGTAGACGGTGCCGGTGTAGTAATCCAGGCCGCGGGCGATGGTCAGGTCCACGACAAAATTCTCTTCCGGTACGCCGAAATCCCCCAGGTACTTGACCACGGTTTTCAGCTCATCCAGGCCCGTGTCGAACACCTCGTTGCGGCCCGCGTAGCCCTCCAGCGCGGCCAGGACCTCCGTGTTGCTGCCTTTGGTGGCCATAAAGCGCAGAATTTCCCCGGCCTGCGCCTCGGTTACGCCCTCGTCCACCAGCATCTCCCCCACTTTGCCGGGGCCGATTTTGTCCAGCTTGTCCACGATCCGCATGATGCCGGCGGACTGTTCGGACAGGCCCTGCATGGCGTAAAAGCCATTGAGGATCTTCCGGTTGTTGACCCGGATCTGGAACCGGCGCAGGCCCAGGCTGGTAAAGGTGTTGTAGATAATGGACGGAATTTCCGCCTCGTTGACAATATCCAGCTTGCCGTCGCCGATGACGTCAATGTCCGCCTGGTAGAACTCCCGGAACCGGCCCCGCTGGGCCCGTTCGCCCCGGTAGACCTTGCCGATCTGGAAGCGGCGGAAGGGGAAGGACAGTTCGCCGTAGTGCAGCGCCACATATTTTGCCAGCGGCACGGTCAAATCAAAGCGCAGCGCCAGGTCCGTGTCGCCTTTCAGAAAGCGGTAGATCTGTTTTTCCGTCTCACCGCCGGCCTTGGCCAACAGCACTTCGCTGGCCTCGATAATGGGGGTATCCAGGGGAGTGAAGCCATACAGGCTGTAGGAGCGGCGCAGCAGCTCCATCATGCGGTCAAATTGCACCTGTTTTTCCGGCAGCAGCTCCATAAAACCGGACAGGGTGCGGGGCTTTTGTTTTGCCATAGATGATAAAACTCCTTTCAAGCAGGAACCTGTGCATTGCCGGATTCTTGAACCCGGGAGTCTGGGCTGGAAAGCTGCGGCGAACCGGGCAAATTGGCCCCATGGTAGAAAAACAGCGCTCTCATCCCAAAGTCCAGGGACGAGAGCGCGATGCGCTTCGTGGTGCCACCCAGGTTCGGAGCCGGAACACTGGCCCCCTCATTGCTCCCTTTGGCGGAGCGGCTCCTGCATGTTTCCATGCCCGCTCGGCGGATGTCCTTCTCCCACAGCGCCGCAGGGACTTCCAGCCCAAGATCCCCTTCTCTGTCCGGCGCCGGCGTGAAATACTGCTTCCGCGTCATGGCGTTGTCAATTTGCTTTGTCCTCCTATTATATAACCGGGGCGGCAGTTTGTCAATGCGGCAAATGGGCGGAACGGGCGGAAAACCCGCCCATTCCGCCCGGCAAAGCGCTCAGTTCAGATTGTCCAGCTTTTCCATTGCCGTATCATATGCGGCCTGTTTGCAGGACACCATCTCTGCAATTCCCATGCTGTCCAGTGTGCGCTGGAAGGCTTCCCATGCCGCGTCGTCCAGGGCGGCCTGGCCGCCTTGGAGGCAGTTTCAAGTCCCCTCCTCCTTACTGTGCGCCGGCAACGGTTACTGCGCCGGACAGCAGCGTCAAATCCGCCAGCTCCTCCGCCGCCTGAGCGGCGTCGTCAGGGGTCCACCACTCGGCGCTGTCCACGGATTGATAAACGCCGCTCCAGCCGCCGGTTTGGCTGTATTTTCCGCCTGGCTGGTGAGGGTCCAGCTCATCTCATGCCCCTGCTTGTCCAAAAAGCTCCCGGTGGGCTGGCCCTGCTGGTCCAGCTGCGGCAGCAGATGCACGGGGTACCGGCCCGGGGCCGCCCCGTCCCGGACGGCGAGCACCAGAGTAAAGAGCCTGCCACAGGGCGTGGAGAACACCCGGTCCCCGGCGGTGCAGGTGATGTCCACGCCGCCCGCCGTGGGGACGGCGGTGCAGGTATACCCGGCTGCGTCCGGAATGGATCCACTCCAGTCTACAGCCTGGAGGGCAAAGACGCCGGTGTCATAGGTGATGGAGAAGCCCATCTGGGCCATGCCGCAGCTCTTCTGGATGCTGACGGGGATGGCGACGGTTTCGCCGGGATGCACCGTCAGCTGGCAGGGCCGGAGGCCGTAGTCATCCACGGCAATGGTGCCGCTGCGGTCCTTGCAGTTGGTGTTGGGCATCATGGCCGGCGGGTTGGACTCCCCTTCCGGCAGCTTGACGCCCCGGTAGGTCAGCGCCTCGGCCTGCGTATAGACAAAGCCCAGGCCGATCTCGGCGTCGAACCAGTTGATGTCTGTGGACTGGCCGGCGTCTTCGGAGGCGTAGTAGTCGTAGTGGGCATACAGTTCCCGGAAGGTGTGGCTGCACAGCAGGGCGTGAAGGCTGCCCTTCATAAAGCTGCGCAGGGCTGCGGTGGTGCGGCCGGGATACGCCAGATAATAGCGGTACAGCTCCATGTAGTCCCGGCATTCGCCGAAGTTTCCGGAATTGCCGAAGCACAATAGGCCGCTGTTGGCCCCCAGCATGCAATTGATCTCGTACATATACGAGGTGACGCCGTAGCCGTCGGTGATGACCATCCCGTCAAAGCCCCACTCCCTGCGCAGCAGGTCCACGGTCAGATGGCCGTTGCCGCAGGCGTTGACCGTGCCCACCCGGCCCAGGGAGGTCATGATGCCCTGGCCGCCGCCGATTTTGAGGGCGTGTTCAAAGGCGGCGAAGTACACTTCCCGCAGGGTCTGTTCGTTGGAGAAGACCACCAGGCCCTCCCGGCTGATCTCCTGGTCATTGCAGGCGAAGTGTTTCAGGCAGCCGTTGACGCCGCCTTCCTGCAGGCCCTTGAGGAAGTGGCCGCAGATCCAGCCGGAGAGGTATGCGTCCTCGGAGAAGTAGTTGTTGTTCTTGCCGGACAGACAGCTGCGGTGCAGATTGCTGCCCGGGGCATAGAAGAAGGAGGTGCCCGCCTCGCCGGAGGCCGCCGCCTCCCGGGCCAGGGCCAGGCCGAAGGCGTGGCACAGGTCCGTGTCAAAGGTGCAGGCCAGCACGGTGTCGCAGTAGCGGGTGGTGCGGAGCATGGGCAGCTTGTTGTTGGTGCCGATCTGTCCCGGCGTGTCGGCGGAATAGGCCGCGGGGACGCCGTATTCCAGCAGGGACGGAATGTCAAACCCGCTGTGATAAAACCGGCAAAGCATTTCACCCACGCTCAGCTGATCCAGGAAGCGGTCCCAGATCCGGCTGTCAGTTTCCGCCGTCCAGGTATCCATGGAAATGCCGGTCTGGTCCGCCAGGGCCGCCAGGTTGTGATACCGGGGGCTTTCGGTGTCCATGGTGAAGGCGTACACGTCCTGGAGCAAAAAGTTGCGCCGGTTTGCGCCGCTGTCCCGATAGATGGCGTTTGTGACGGGAGCGGGCAGGTCGCTGTCGTAGAAATGCACCGCGGTGCCGTCCATCTCGTAGTAAGAAGCCAGGCCCCGGCGCTCCAGGTCCAGGATCTGCGTGGTCTCCCGCGTGCGCTCATCCACCACCACGTTTTGCGGATAGGTGCCGGGGGCCACCGTGGGCACACCGTCTACATCGATCCGGTGCAGATACACGATCCCCTCTTTTTCCGTGCCCCGGGCGTCGAACCGCCAGCCGGTCTCGTCGCTGCCGGTGAAGAGGTTCCGGTAGGGCGTGCCGGTGACCTCGTCGGCCAGGAACAGCAGATCCTCCGGCGCGCGCCAGAGCAGCGTTGCTGCCGGGGCGGTGTGGGCCGCGTTGGCATGGGCGGCCACCTGGAAGCGGTAGTCCCCGGCCTCCAGTACATAGCACTGGGCCGTGTCGGAATAGCAGGCAATGTCCCGGGCGTTCCACCGCAGGGTCACGGTTTCCGCTTCCCCCGGCTCCAGGAGACCTGTCTTGGCAAAGGCCGCCAGAGACACCAGGGGCTTTTCCAAATGGTACCTGCTGTCCGGGTCATAGGGAGCGGTGATATACAGCTGTACCACGTCCCGGCCCGCCCGAAGGCCCGTGTTGCGGACCGTGACGGCAGCGGAAAACTGCAGTTCTCCATATTCGTTGGTTCCGGTTTCCAGCGGGCCCGCCGTCCAGGCGAATTGGGTATAGGAGAGGCCAAAGCCAAAGGGGAACGCCACCCGGTCCGGGCAAAAGGTTTCAAAATACTTATACCCCAGATAGACGCCCTCTTTGTAGGCCACATAGTTGTGGCCGTAGATGTACAGGTCCTGGGTGGTGGAGGCCCGGCTGAACACCAGGCCGCCGCTGCACAGGCTGACGGGATTGTCGTCGTAGTCCAGGACCATCTCGTCCATGAGGCGGCCGCAGGGATTGGCCAGGCCCAGCAGCAGCCGCAGCAGGGCTTCGGCTCCCCGGTCGCCGGGATTGTTGCAGGTATACAGGACGTCGCCCAGCCTGTCGGCCCGGATGGGATAGACGTGGGGCGCCGGGGCGCCGTCCCCGTCCTGATACAGCAATTCCACCCGGCTGGCGTAGTCGGCCAGGATCTCCTTGCCAATGTTGTTGGAGTAAACGCCGCCGCCGTAAGTGTATTTGTAGAAGGGCCAGGTGGTGTCCCGCACCAGAAATTCTCCGTCGATGACGCTGTTGGTGGCCAGAATCACCAGCACCTTGTCAAAGTGGGCAGCGCAGTAGCTGAGCATGGCGGCTTCGCCTTCACTGAGCAGCTCGTCGCCCTTCTCGTGGTCGGCCCCCTCGCCGCCATGCCGGTAGAGGACCACGGCGGCGGTGTCGGAGAATGCCTGGGCCCGATCCAGCAGGGCCTGGGGGATCCGGGCCACCCGGACGGAGCCGTCTTCATTGACCACGTCGTAGCCGATAAAGGGTTCCGGATCCAGATAGCCGATGTTGCCGAACATGCCGGTGGAGGTGCGGTGCTGGGGCACATACTGTCCCGCCGCCTCGTCGTAGCCGGAGCCGGTATAGCCGGCATCCCGGGTCTTGTAGGCGGCGTAATAGGCCAGCAGCTCTTCGTTCAGCGTCACACCGTAGGCCCGGCACAGATCCGGCTGGAAAAAGTCGCCGGCGTGGCGGCCGAACACATTCAGCTTTGTCCCCGCCGCCAGGGGCAGGACGCCGCTGTTTTTCAGCAGCACATAGCCCTCCTCCGACACCCGCAGCTGCAAATCCTGGGCCAGGGCGCGGCGGCGCAGGTATTCCGGATCGTCGGAGTCCAGGCGGGCGCTGGACACCATGGGGGGCGGCCCTTCCTCCTCCTGGAGCTTCTGGATGTGATTTTCGTCCACCACCATGGGGGGCGGGGGCGGAACGGGGCGCTTTTTTCGCTGTTTCATTGAGATACCACCTTTTCTAAACGTGAACGGAAATTGGGAATGGGGAAGTTCCCTGAGATCAGCGCTGCTTTATGTCTAGTTGTGCAGCCTGCTGCCATCAAAACGCGCAATCCCGGAAAACGCCGGCCGGCGTTCATCTGTCAAGGCTGCTGCAATTCAGTATAAAGAAAATCCGCATTGCACGCAATGCGGATTTTCATCATAACTGGAATGTAGAGTGCGATTTTTTGCGGTTTTATGCGTTGTCCGGCCTCCCGCCGCCGCGGCGGTATGCCTGGGGCGTCTGGCCGTAGAACTGCCGGAAGGCTTTATAAAAATCGCTGAGGCTGCCATAGCCCTCTCCGGCGGCGATTTCAGAAATGGACCGGTCTGTCTGCCGCAGCAGCGCAGCCGCGTGCTGCATGCGCAGCCGCCGGCGGAAGGCGCTGAACGTCTCGCCGGTATACGCCCGGAAGATCCGGCTCAGGTGGGAGGGGCTGTAGCCGTACTGCGCCGCCAGGGCGCCCAGAGACAGGTCCTCCGGTCTGGCCTCCAGGTCGTGGAGAATGGAAATAATGGCCGTGTTGGTGCGCTTTTCCGCCGTAGAATAGACCGCCGCGTGGGCGCAATGGTTCCGCAGAATCAGAGAAAACAGCAGCAGTGCGCCGGCTTCCAGCACCGTCTGGTAATAAGGCGCGCGCCGCATGTCCTCCTGCAGCATGCAGACCACCAACTGGCGGATGGTCTCGTCGCCGGGCATCCGAAAGATCAGGTAGTGCTCCGGCTGGGCCTGCCGCAGGACCCGCAGAAAGAAGTCGGATACGGCATTGCCCGCCGTCAGCAGGCCGCCGAACATCTCCCAGAATGCCGAGCGGCGCAGCTGCAGATTGATGGAGAGATCCTGTTCGGAGAATGCTTCCGGCGCGTGATAAACGCCAGGCGGCAAAATGCACATGTCGCCCTGCTCCAGGACAAATTCCTGCTGGTCGATGCGCTGGCGGCAGTGGCCCTCCACCACATAGACCAGCTCGAAAAAGGCGTGGGTGTGCGGGACGCTGGTGAAATAGCGCGGATGGCGGGTCAGGGCAATGTTGGCCCCGGGAGGAAATGCCGCCTCTTCGGAAATCACCGGCTCCGGCAGGGTGACGGTATAGCCCTGGGGCCGGGACATGGGGATCCGCCCGTCGGACAGGGGCAGCTGGCCCTGCTGGGCGTTCCAGGCGTAGAACTGGGCCTGCGCCGCCTTTTCCTGAGCATCCAGAGGGCGCAGAGAAGCCAAAAATTCCGCGTATTCCACAGGGCTGCCCTCCTTTGCCCGCCGCGCCTGCCGGCGCGGACGTCCAAGTTCCTGCATGTATTATAGCGCAGCCACAGGGAAATGTCAAAATGCGGTTGACCGGGGAGCGGGACTGCGTCATAAGCCCTGAGGAGCCGCTCCGTCTTCCGTGCCAAGATTGTGCAAAAAGCGGCGAATCTCCTGCGCCTGTACCGCGCCATACGTCCCGTGCAGAAACCGCGGCAGCGCTTCTTCCCGGAAGGTTTGCCAGGAGGCAGCCTCCCGGCGGGCCAGGATGGGATAGAACAGCACGCCGTTTTCCCGGGCCGCCTGCAGGTCGCCTATGGCATCGCCCACCATCAGCACGTTTTGGCGGCCGTAACCCTGCTGCAGCAGCATGGAAATGCAGTGGGACTTGGTCCCGGCGTCCTGGGTCAGAATACAGTCGGTGCAGCCGGCCAGACCGAACCGGGTCCACTCTGCCCGAACCGCTTCCCCATTGGCGCTGGAGACCACCGCCACATCCGCCGCGGCATGGGCGGCCTGCAGGCCCTCCCGGACGCCTGAAAACGGCCCAATGGCGCCGTCCGGCAGGGCTTCCATGGCCCGGTTTACCGCCTCGGACCAGCGCAGGGCCTTTTCAAAGCAGAGCCCGGCCTCCGCGTCCCCCGCCGCCCGGCAGGCGTCCAGCTGCCGCGCCACGGCGGCATTGGACAGCTCCGGCGCGTGTTCCGTCCAGGCCGCAAAGGCGGCGATGCCGGCAATGGGCGTATATTGGACGTTTACCTCGGACAGAACCATGGCCAGTCCGCGGAACCGGTTGACGCCGCGGGTCGCGGTATACAGATTGACCGCGTTCCATCGCCGCAGCACCGGTTCCCGCCATGGTTCCAGCTGCCACTGCTCCACCAGGCAGGGGCCGAAGCAGCGGATGTGCTTGACGTCCATGCTGTCCATGGCGCAGCCGTCAGAATCGACGCAGACCAGGGCTTCGCGGCGTTTTGCCAGCAGCTTCACAGGCGGCTCCCCCCTTCCTGGTGCCGGGCTTTCAGGGTGGCGGTGTTCTCTTCCACCATCCGCTTGTTCAGCGGATAGACAAAAATCAGCAGCAGCAATACAATCACATAAGCAATGGCCGGGCCGCCGGTGCAGATGTTGTAGATGCCGTCCAGCGTCCGCTGGGATTGGGTCACAGCTTCGCCGCCGGTGGTGGTGACATAGCCGATGAGCCCCAGGGCCACGCCGCTGATGCCGCCGGCCAGCGCCTGCCCCAGTTTGCGGCTGAAGGAGTAGACGGCGTAGACCGTGCCGTCGTCCCGGCTGCCGGTTCGCACCTCCTGATAGTCAATGATGTCGGTGATGAAAGCCCAGATGACCATGTTGAAAAAGCCCATGCCCACCGACGCCACCAGCATCAGCGCAATATACACATAGGGATTGGCGGTATGCAGCACGAACAGCGCCCCATACCCCAGGACTGCTACTGCCACGCCCACAATGGAGCACTCCTTTTTGCCGAACCGCTCCGACAGCCGCCGGGCCACCGGGGCCATGAGCAGCATGGGGATGAAGCTGGCCAGATTGGTGACGCTCATAAGCGCGGCGGAGTTGAAGTAATCGGTGAACAGGTACACCGTCATGCCCTGGTTGAGCAGCTGGGCCAGCAGCATGGCCAGCGCCGCGCCGATGATGGCCAGCAATGCCCGATTTTGCAGCAGCGCCTTGACCAGTGAGAAGAATCCCGCCCCTTTTTCCGGCGTTTTGGGCGGCAGCTGTACCCGTTCTGTGGTCATGGCATAGCAGATAAAATAGCATGCCATGGCCAGTACGCCGTAAATCACCGCCAGCAGCAGGTACCGTTGGGGAATGACCGTCTGTACGCCGCCGGTTTCCCGGAACAGGAACAGGGGGCTGAGCACCGTCACCGGAATGGACGCCAGCATGGCCCCGATGGAGCGGTAGGTAGACAGGCTGGTGCGCTCCCCCGGTTCGGGCGTGATCACGGAGGCCATGGATCCGTAGGGAATGTTGGCAGCGGTGTAGCAGAAGCTGCCCCAGAGAATATAGGTGAAAAAGACATAGGCCACCCGCAGGCCATAGGGCAGCTGCGCCGCCGGATACAGATACATCAGGACGCTGCTCACCAGCAGCGGCACGGCCATCCGTTTGAGCCACGGGCGGAACCGGCCGTCCTTCCCCAGGGGCGCGGTATCCACAAGGCGGCCCATGCCCACGTCGGTGAAGGCGTCCACGCAGCGGGCCGTTACAAACAACACCGCCACCAAAAAGGGCGTGATGCCCAGCACGTCGGTATAGAATTTCTGCAAAAAGCTGGACGCGAATAAAAAGGTAAAATCGTTGGCCAGATCCCCGAAAAGATAGCCTACTTTGTCCCGCATTCCAAAGGGCCGCGGGGAATTCGCACTGTTGGCCATGTCAGACGCACTCCTTTGCCGGATCAGCTGGTCAAAAGCGGCTGCGCGCTTTGACCGCTGGAGATGCTCCGTCCCGGCGCGGAGACCGCCCCGGTGCGAAGCGGCGGGCCGCCCCGCCCGCCGGGGATTAGGATGTGCAGCCCGAGCCGGTTTTATGAGCGGGAGTGTACAGATAGGCGCAAATCAGGAATATCCATGAATGGAAGCGCGCGGACTGCCGTGCCCTGCCGTCTGCCGCGGAGGCGGATCCGCGGCCTCCATGAAAAATATTCACACGCCCAATTGATTATAAAAGCGCGGTTCTCCGGAAAACATACACCATAGAACAACCAAGTTTAGGAGGTTATCCCTGTGGTATCGTTGAACGAATCCCCCTTTTTTCTCGATGACGAGGCTGTGGCCTGGGTGCGGGATACCATCGCCAATATGACGGTGGAGGAAAAAATCGGCCAGCTCTTTTTCAATATGGGCGCGTCGCGGGAAGAAAAATATCTCAAGGCGTGTCTCGACAATTTCCACATTGGCGGCGTCCGCTACAACCCCGGCGACGCCGGGGCCATCTATGAACAGAACCGCATTTTGCAGGAAAATGCGAAAATTCCCCTGCTCATTGCCTGCAACACCGAGGGCGGCGGCAACGGCGCCTGTACCGACGGCACCGAGTTGGGGATGCCCGTGAAAATCGGCGCCACCGGCGACGAGCGCTATGCCTATGAGCTGGGCCGCATGGCCAACCGGGAAGCCGCAGCCATTGGCTGCAATCTCAGCTTTGCGCCGCTGGCGGACATCCACCAGAACTGGCGCAACCCTATTATCTCCAAACGGTGCTTTTCCAATGACGCGGAAGTGGTGGCCAAAATGACCCAGGCGTATCTGCGGGGCGCCCACGAGAACCCCGGCTTCGCCTGCTGCGCCAAGCACTTCCCCGGCGACGGCATGGACGAGCGGGATCAGCACCTGTCTCCCAGCGTCAACTCCGCCGACTGCGACACCTGGATGCGCAGTTACGGCAAAGTCTACAAGGGCCTTATAGACAACGGCCTGGAGGCCGTCATGGTCGGCCACATTCTCCAGCCCGCCTGGTCCAAGGCGCTGAACCCCAACCTGCGGGACGAGGATCTGCTGCCGGCCACGCTGTCGCCGGAGCTGCTGCAGGGCCTGCTGCGGGGGAAGCTGGGATTCAACGGCCTGATTGTCACCGATGCGTCCCATATGGTGGGCCTGACCTGCACCATGAAGCGGCGGGATCTGCTGCCGGCAGCCATTGCCGCCGGGTGCGACATGTTCCTGTTCTTCAACGACATGGACGAGGATTTCGGCTATATGCGCGACGGCTACCAAACCGGCGTCATTTCGGAAGCCCGTCTCCAGGAGGCCCTGGAGCGGATTCTGGGACTGAAGGCCAAGCTGGGCCTGCACAAAAAAGCCCCGAAGGACCGGATGCCGCCCCGGGAAGCCGTCCAAACCATTGTTGGCTGCCCTGCGCATAAAGCCATGGCCCGGGAAATCAGCGAAAAAGCGGTGACGCTGGTCAAGAGCAAGCAGGACGTATTTCCCCTGACGCCGGAAAAGTACCCGCGGATTCTCATTGTCCCGGTGAAGGGGACAAACGGCGGCGGCATTTTCTCTGTCATCACCGGCCATCAGGGGCCGTCTGTGGCGGAGAAGGTGCAAAAACGACTGGAGGCGCGGGGCTTTCAGGTGCGGATTTACGAGGAGCCGCTGACAAAAATGCTGGAGAAAAAGCAGCAGGAGGCGGCTCTGGCCCGGGCCGAGGGCCGGGAACCGGCGCACAATCCGGCGGACATTGTCATGCTGTATTTTGCCGGGAAATCCTCTGTGGAGAGCTTTGTGAGCGGACAGGACCTGGTGCTGACGCTGGCCCAGGTCAACGGTTCCGGCCAGACCGCCGAGCGGGTGTCCTGGGCCATGAGCAAGGGCGGCGGTCAGATTCCGTGGTACGTCCACGAGCTGCCGGTGGTGGTGGCCAGCGTGGGGCACCCCTTCCTGCTGGCGGACGTGCCCCAGGCCAGGACGTATATCAACGCCTACGACGCCAATGACAGCACACTGGACGCCCTGGTGGAAAAGCTCTGCGGAGAGAGCGCGTTTGAGGGGGTGGATCCCGTGGATGCGTTCTGCGGCATGTGGGACACAAAGGTGTGAGGCCGGCGGCCATGCAAAAGCCCGCCTCCGGGAACCGCGGTTCCCGGAGGCGGGCCTGGAAAACAAAAAGCCGTCCGCGCAGGTCAAATCCGGCAGTCAAAAAGCGGCGAAAGCCGCTTTTTGACTGCCGGAACGCTTCACGCGCCATGCGGGTCCTATGGTGCAATCTGTGCCAGAACCTGCTCCAGCAGCGCCTGGGCTGCTGCCACGATCTGTGCGATCTCCGCCCGGCCGACGCCGTCGTAGTGAATCCCGCAGGTGACGCAGACGCGGCAGCCCAGCTTCTGGGCCAGGGCGGCGGCCCAGGGGGCGCTGAGATCCTGATCCCGGTGCCCGGGGAAGGTCAGCGTCTGGACTTCGCCGTCCGGCTCCGCCACGGACACGGCGCCCACATGGCTTTTGTGGCCGCCGTCCAGCAGTACCTGGGCGCCGTCGTCCAGAAGAATCCACCGGCAGCGCAGAGGCTGCCCCAAAACCTGCAGCTCCAACTGATTCATAAGCCCTCCCACTGCTGTACAAGGCCGGTTTCCAGCCCCAGCTGACTGAGAATTTTGCCAACCACATGGCGGTTGACATCCTCGATGGTTTTTGGATGGTTGTAATAAGCCGGGACCGGCGGCACAATCCGCGCCCCCAGCTCGCTGGCGGCGGTCAGATTCCGCAGGTGGACCGTGCCAAAGGGGCACTCCCGGGGCACCAGCACCAGCGGGCGGCGCTCCTTCAGGGTCACATCTGCCGCCCGCAGCAGCAGGGTCTCACAGTAGCCGCTGACGATGCCTGCCAGGGTCTTCATACTGCACGGCACAATGACCATGCCCATTGTGGGAAAGCTGCCGGAAGCGGGGGCCGCGCCGTAGTCGTCGTTGGCGTAGCGCCGGCAGACCAGGGGATCCAGATCCTCCGGCGTCATGCCGCACTCGTGGGCCAGCGTCAGCGCGCCGCAGGCGGACAACAGCAGATGGAGTTCAAGGTCGGGAATTGCCTGCAGCTGCCGCAGCAGTTCCACCGCCAGCGGTGCGCCGGATGCGCCGGTGATGCCCACCAGCAGACGGTTCTTTTCTCTGTTCAAAGGAAAACCACCGCTTTCATACACTTCGGAATTTGCGTTTTTCTGCCGGAACCCATTACCCCAGCCACTTGGCCGGGTTCACGTCCAGGAACTGCGCCCGCTGGAATTTGTCCTTCAGATGGAACGGCACCGTGCAGTCAAAAATGGTTTTGCAGCTGATGCCCTTGTGGGAGATGGACGGGCTGTAGGCCGGGTCGCTGCTGGGGTCCAGGGGATGGCAGCGGACACCGGGGATGGTTACAATGTCCCGGTCGCCCTGGAAGCGGGTATTCATGGCCCAGAGGACGTCGTTGGAGTCAAAAATATCCACATCCTCGTCCACCAGAATGACGTGCTTCAGCTCCGGGAAGGCGGAAAAGGCCAGCAGGGCCGCCTGCCGCTGTTTGCCCTCGTCGGTGGGAACCGTCTTGACGCACTGGAGGATGGCCATATACTTGCCGCCGCCGGCGGAGTGGGCATAGACGTTTTTCACCTTGCCGGGCAGGGCCTTGTCCAGCAGATTGAGAATGCTGGCCTCCGTGGGAATGCCGGCCATGGAGACGTGCTCTTCGCTGGGGCCGATGCAGGTCTGCATAATGGGGTGCCTGCGATGGGTGACAGCCTTCACCTTCAGCAGCCAGCACTGGTGGGAGGCCACGCCGTTATAGCCGGGGAACTCCGGCATGGCATAGCCGGTGTGGCTGTTCTGATCCTCTACCACCCGCTGCCCGGTGAGGATTTCCCCCTCCAGGACGTATTCGGCGTGGGCGATGGCCCGCTCCCGGACGCTGACGCAGGGCGTCAGTTCCACGGGGCGGCCCCGCAGCGCCCCGGCGATGGAGAGTTCGTCGAAGCCCAGGGGCGTGGTGGGGGGCTCAAAGCAGGAGGCCACTTCGATGGCCGGGTCCACGCCGATGGACACGGAGATGGGCAGATTCTGGCCCAGCGCCTCCGCCCGCTCTGCCATGGCGCCGATATGCCGGGAACCGGGCTGCAAAAAGATGGACAGCTCGTCGCGGCCCTGGATACAAAGCCGGTGGATGGTTACATCCGACAGACCTGTGTCCGGATGGGTGGCGTAGCACATGCCCATGGTGAGATAGGGGCCCGCATCCACGGGCGTATTGGTGGGGGCCGGCACCAGGGTCCGCAGGTCAAAGTCCGGGTCGGTGGCCAGGTGCACCACTTCCTGGCAGGGAGCGGGGGCGCTGGTGACCACCGGCTGGATGGGATTCAGGGCGCAGCGGCACAGCAGGTGCCCCAGCTCCTCTTTTTTACAGCCCAGCAGGGCCGCCACCCGCTGGCGGCTGGCCAGCAGGCCGATGAGCACCTGGGCGTCCGGATAGCCCTTGATCGTTCGAAACAGCATGGCCGGCCCGTTGACGGTGGTGGGCCGCTGGACGGTGCCGCCGGCTCCCACATAGCGATAGACGCCGGACAGCTCTGCCATGGGGGCCACCGCCACGTCGGTGGTCACCAGCTGCCCTGGCATGGTCTCCAGCAGTGCCAGGGCACTGCGCAGATCCCGTACTTCCATAGGAAATCCCCTTTCTCGGTGCCGGCCGCAATGGAGCTGCGTCCGGCTTTCGCGCCTGATGTTTTGCACGCTAATCATAGCAAGCGGCGGGAAAGTCGGCAATTCTGATTCCTGCGATGTGCATTCCGAATCGGAATAGATCGGCGGATGCCCGAGCCGTGCAGGCACACACCCGAAGCCCGTGGGTCAAAGGTTCCCGCCGGCCCACCGGCAGTTCAGGGGCTTCAGCTCATTCCAGAACACCCGTGCCGCCGGCGACAGGTGGCGGCGCTTGTGCCGCACCAGGCAGATGTCGCTGCGAACCGTGGGCGTCAGAGGTACGCTGGCCACGCCGCTGTGCCCCATGAGGACGGTGTGCTGTTCCATCAGAAGCGCCACACCCATGCCCTGGGCCACCAGATCCACAATGTTTTCCGGCCGGTGCCCGGTGTATGCGATGCGGGGGGAGAAGCCGGCCTTGGTAAACAAATTGCGGCACAGGCTGTACAGCGCCGTTTTCTGATCCAGCAGCAGAAATGCCTCGTCCCGCAGGGCCTGAAGGCAGACGGTCTCCTGCTCTGCCAGGGGATGCCCCTGGGGCAGGACGGCCATGAGCCGGTCCATACAATACGTTTTGTACTCCAGGGAGAAATCCGGGTCCGGATCCCGGCGGGCAAAGGCCAGCTCGCAGGCGTCCTGGGCGAACAGCTCCGGCAGATCGTGCTGTTCACACTCGGTGATTTGCAGGGTGATCCCGGGATGGCGGGCCTGAAACTGCCCCAATGCGGCGGTGATGCCATACTGGGCCATGACCGGAATGGACGCAATCTGGACAATGGTTTTTTCCTGGGCGTTCTGGGCGGCGGCAATATCGGTGATCTGGCGGTAGAGCGCCGTGATCTGCCGCGCCAGAGGCAGCACCTGCGCCCCCGCCGCCGTCAGAGTCACACTGCGGGAGGTGCGGTTGAGCAGGGGCAGATCCAATTCCCGCTCCAGGCTGATCAAATGCTTGGACAGCGACGACTGGGCGATGCACAGGGTTTCCGCCGCCCGGGAAAAACTGCCCAGTTCAGCGATCACCGTAAATTCATGCAAATATTGCAGCTCCATATTCTTACCCCCTTTGTCGGTGGATCGGGTGTTCGGTTGGAATCCGGAAGCGTGAAGGCGGGAATGCGTCAAAAATCCCGCAAACCGCGGACGCCGGTCAGCCGGACCGGCCGGCCTGATGTCCGAAACCGGAGACGTCCGGGCGCTGGAAAGCGGCTGCCTGGTATTTCCGGATGCCGGGCGTCCAACTGGAGGCGCCCGATGCGCGAAATATATTCCGATTTGGAATCAATTCCGTGTGAACGGGAATTGCTTGCACTCCGGTTCTGGCATATGATTAAGGTACTGGTATTGGAGAAATTGCTGAAAGAGCGCCCCATACGGCAGGGGGATTTCCGTCAACAGTTCCCATACCAACACAATATACGAGACGGCGAAAAAAGTCAAGTCGCTCGCATGCCATTGGGCAGCCGGCGCCCGGTTGGCAAAGTTCAGAAAGGGAGATGCAATATGAAAAAAACCGTCGTTTGGTTCCTGATCCTTGCCATGGCGTTGTCCATGCTGGCGGGCTGCGGCAGTGTGTCCGAAGAGCCGGAAACATCTCAAACCCCTGAAGCATCCGCCGAGACCGCTGAAACTGCCGGGACGGAGACGTCCGAACCGGCGCAGTCTGCCGAAGAAGAATCCCCAGCCTCCGAGACGCCTGCGGAAGAGCCGCAGCCTGCCGAAGAAGACCCCGCAGAGGAGCCGGCCGTCCAGGAGCTGTCTCTCCAGCCTGTGGAACTGCCGCTGTTTGATGAGACGCGCACCTATACCATGTGGGCGGTGCTGCCCTTCTTTATGAACGGCTTTGTCTCCGACATGGCCACGGATATCCACATTATTGCCTTGCTGCAGGAATACTGCAATGTGGATTTGGAGATCAGCCACGTCAACGACTCGGCGGAATCTGAGCAGTTTGGCCTTATGGTAGCCGGCGGCGTCTACCCGGATATTATCTCCAATGGCTTGCAGAATTACAGCCGCGGCTACGACGCCGCCATTACGGACGACGTGGTGCTGGATCTGTATGAGCTGGCCCAGACGTATGCCCCCAACCTGATGTATTATCTGGAGACCGATGAAGAGCTGGGCAAAACGCTGATTACCGATCAGGGCAATCTGCCGACCATTCCGGTGATCTATAAGGAAGCCGGCTGCGAGAATCAGGGCATTCTGATCCGCAGCGACTGGCTGGAAGAGCTGGGAATGGACGAACCCAAGACCTATGACCAGCTCCATGACTACATCCAGGCGTGTCTGGCTGCTTACGGCGGCCAGGGCATCACCATTGGCAGCGCCATGGCCACGGTCATGGCCGACAGTGTCCAGCTGAGCTACGGCTACGACCTCAATGCCGGCGGCTACAATGTCATCGACGGCCAAGTGGTCTACTCGTATCTCAACGACAGCTACTACGACTATCTGCGGATGCTGGCGGACTGGTACGCCGACGGCACCATCTACTCTGACTTCTTCTCCGCCGGCATGGGCGACACGGACCGGTGGTTTGCCACGGGCCAGTGCTGCTTCAATGTGGGCTCCGCCGCCAATATTGCCACCATCGAGGCCTATGCCGACCCCGGCTACAGCTATGAGATGATGGCCATTGACCCGCCCAAGGTTCAGGAAGACGACCAGCTCCACTTCAGCTGGACCGACGCCGTCTCCCGCATTAAGCGGCAGGACGCCTGGGCCATTTCCACCCAATGTGAGGATCCGGAGGGCGTCATGCAGATGGTCAACTACCTCTTCTCCGAGGAGGGCCAGCTGATGTTCAACTACGGCAGCGAGGGCTATTCCTTCGAGTATGACGAGAACGGCCAGCCCCAGTACACCGAGCTGATCACCAACAATCCCGACGGCATCAGCTATAAAGACGCCTGCTTCCTGTTTGCCAGCGCCGTGGCCACCAGCGCCATTCCCGGCGTGCTGGACGCGGATCCCGGCTACTACTACTTCTCCGATGCCGAGTGGGCCATTTATGACCGCTTCCGTGTCTGTGACGCCGACGGCACCTACAACCTGCCCAACGGTGTGTCGCTCAACGAGATGGAGAGCGAGGAATATGCGGCGGTCTCCAACGACGTGATCACCTACGCCGCCACTGCCATTATGCAGTTTGTGACCGGCGCCACGGAGTTGAACGAGCAGAGCTTTGAGGAGTTCCGCAGCACCATCGTCTCCATGGGCGGCGAGCGCATGGAGGAACTGTATCAGGCGGCTTACGAGCGGTACCTGGAAAAGTAAACTTCGTCTGTGATTGCACGAACCCGTGGGGCAGTCCCCTGCCCCACGGGAATCGGCGCATTTTCGCAAAAGCGGAATTTTTCTGAGCGTGAAGCCCGGGCGCGTTCCGACGCCGCCTGCCGGCCTGTTGGATATTTGCCGCCCGCATGGCCGGCCGCCGCAGCCGGCCGCAGGGAAGCTTCCCGCGGGCCGCTTCATGGCCGGAAATGTTCCCAATCCCCAAACAGAAAGGATGATTTTTTTGAACAGCCTAACCTTCCCCGTCAATGCCTTCACCATGAAGCAGCAAACCGTCGCCACATCCAGTGGCCAGCATGTCATTGACTATCGCTGCTATGAGCACATCCCCTATGTGGCCAATCCCGTGGATGTGGAATACGAAAGTCTGGATGTCTGGGCGCCTACGGCGATTGACGGCAAGCCGGTGGACAGCAGCAATGCGCCTATCTTTTTCGTGATTGGCGTCGGCGGGTATATGTCCTGCAACAATGTCCATCCGGGCATGCCCGGCATGGGCCCCGGCGGTCCTGGCGGTCCTGGCGGTCCCGGTGGTCCCGGCGCTCCCGGTGGTCCCGGTGATCCCGGCGGTCCTGACGGCCCCAGCGGCCCTGTGGGACTGGTGGGACTGGGCGGTATGGACGGCCCGGAGGCCAACAAGTATTTGGCGCTGGCGTACGGCTTCGTTGTGGTAGCGCCTGGCTGCCGCGGCCGCGATAACCAGCGCCCGGACGGCACCTATTACGGCAAAGCCCCTGCCGCCATTGTGGATCTGAAGGCAGCGGTCCGGTATCTGCGGCATAATCGCGACAGCATGCCCGGCAATCCGGACTATATCATGTCCTCCGGCGGCAGCGCCGGCGGCGCTCTGTCCAGCTTGCTGGCGGCCTCCGGCAACCACCCGGATTACGCACCGTATCTGGAGGAAATCGGCGCAGCGGACGAGCGGGACGACATTTTTGCTGCCATTGGCCTGAGCCCCATTGTCAACCTGGAGCATGCCGATGGCGCTTATGAGTGGGAAATGGGCCCCATTCCCGTGGTCGGTCCCGCCGTCGGCCCAA
Organism: uncultured Oscillospiraceae bacterium; assembly: GCA_965120355.1. Lineage (GTDB taxonomy): Bacteria > Bacillota > Clostridia > Oscillospirales > Oscillospiraceae > CBCPMX01. The sequence goes on along the minus strand of CBCPMX010000139.1, from coordinate 2,427 downwards.
TCAAAATCGTCCCTGGCCTGGTGGATCAGGGGCTGTCCGCCCAGCTCATCGAGGAGTTCAAAGCCTATCAGGATCATTTGGGCCTGCAGGGACGCGGTGATTTCGGAACCATTACCAGCGACAACCTGGGCGACTACATCCTGCAGTACTATCTCCAGCCGCTGGCGGATCAAAAGCTGGCGTCTCTGGACGAGGCCGGGCGTGCCGCCTATCTGGCGCGGCGTCCCTGGATGACCTGGAACGGCGAGCACGCGGTGTTCACCTACAAGGACTTCCTGGAAGCCCGGGGCCGTATGAAGGGCCTGCCCTCCTTCGATGACTTTGAAAAGTCCATGGCCGAGCCGATCCTGTTCGGAACGCAGACGGAGGACGCCCGCCACTTCACCACCTTCAGCCTGCGTCATGAGACCGGGGATCCCAACGCCGAGCTGACGGAGGATCTGAAACAGACCATCCGCATGATGAACCCCATGTCCTACATTCTGGAGGGCAATCCCGGCTGTGCCGGTCACTGGTGGCTGCGCCACGGCGCGGTGGAAAAGGATACCTCCCTGCCTGTGTTTGTAGATCTGGTGACGGCGCTGGAAAATCAGGGCAAGGATGTCAACGCCCGTCTGGTCTGGGACGGCGGCCATTGCGCCGACGACGACATGGAAGGCCCGTTCCCCTGGCTCCTGAGCAAGCTGTAAACCTGGGGATCCGTCAGACCGCCGGCAAACTGCAATTGCAGCCCGGTTTTCGAATGTAAAGCCCGGGCAGGTCAAAATTCAGCGGTCAAACAAGCGCCGCAGGGTCTTTTCCGACAAGCTGATACAAGCCGCCGCAGGTATGGCCTGCGGCGGCTTTCGTTTTCTAACAGGTTCCGCGATGGGCGCGGAATGCGCGGCGTGCAGGCGTTTCCCGCCGGCCCCGGTGCGAGCTGCCGCAGCGGCAGCGTGGGCTTACGGTTCCACGCTGGCGGCAGAGGTCAGGGCGGCGGCAATGGCCTCGGCCTCCTGGCGTGTGGCGGCGGGGGCGGAGAGACAGGTGACGCCGTCGTCCAGGCAGATCCAGATGGTCTCGAAGGTTCCGCCAATCACCATATTTCCCACGCGGGTATACCGGTTGGTACGCCGTCGTAAATCAGCAGTTCCGCGGACTTTCCCGCATAGACCTGCGGATAGTCCAGGAATGTAAGCTGGATGGCGTCGTTGCCTGCCAGCTGCTCCACGGCGGACGCTTTCAGCCGTCCCTCGAACTTGTTGTCCCGCAAAAGATAGCGCCGGTAGGTGCCCGCCGCAGTCACGGTACACGGCTCCGCCAGCGACGGATCCTCTGCGCTCCAGACGATTGCCTCATAGCTGACGCTGACCCGCGACGGCAGCGGAAGCACACAGGCCAAAACGGCCAAACCCAGCACGGCAATAGCGCCATAGCGTGCTTTTTTCCAGCGCATATTCTGTACCTCCAAAGTTGGAAATTCTCAATGAAACCGGTCATGCCTGTTCCCAAAGATAGGTTTGCACCCGCTGCTGAATGTAAAATGCGGCTGTCTGCGCGTCCTGGATGCCTTGGAAAAAGCTCGCCGCCTCTTCGGACACAATGTTTGTGATCGTTTCGTCATAGGCTGCGATATGATCGATTGTCTGAAGCAGCGCAATAACGGTGTCTACAGCTTCCTGACTGACATCACTGGCAAGTGCCGATGATACTGCCGCATCAAATTCACACTGCACCAGAGACCAACCGCCACGGTTGCGATAGCGTGCATTGGAGAGAAAATAGGTCAAAAACTCCCAAGCCACTTCTTGTTGAGCCGACTGCGCAGCAATGGCCATGGGGATATTGAGATAAAGCGCCGGGCCGCCGGCGCCGGGATAACCAGTCAGAATGCAATCGTCATTCAATTGGGCGTCTATGGCGGCATAGGCTTCAAAGCTTGTCAGAAGCAACGGAGCCAGCAGGAGCTCTTTTTGATAGAGGCAGGCAATGGCGTCGGAATTGGACAGCGCCTGTTCCGTGGACTGAGATCCAGCGAATTCAAGAAGCTGTATGAAGGCGTTGCTTTCAAAGCTGGCCGTACCGGTTTCGTAGTCCACAAATTGACTCAGGTTCTGAAAAACCAGCTCCGTCAGGAGGGTGGATGGACTCTGGTCCGGGAAAACATTGGCCGTAGGATATGCGGCAGTTACGGTATAGAAGGTATCCCAATCGATCTTGCTCTGACCGCCCCAGACAGAGGCAAGTCCTGCCACTGCGCTGATGGAAACGGACAGGGGGAGCTGATACAATTCGCCGCCGGTCAGTTCCAATACAGACAACGGACCTTCCAAAAACGCTTCCCGCGAAAACTCGCCGTCCGCATCCATAAAGGGATACAAGTTCGCCAGATAGCCCTGCGCTGCATAAACGCTGCTGTTTAAACCGTTTAGGCATAAAAGATCCGGA
>CBCPMX010000138.1:0-2552 GCA_965120355.1 uncultured Oscillospiraceae bacterium | reverse complement strand
GTGGAAGTCCTCTCTGCCCTCCGCACTTTGGGGATTACCGGCACCGTTATGCTCACCGGCGACAGTTACCGCACCGCCGCAGCCATTGCCGCCCAGGTGGGAGTGGATGACTTCCGCGCCGGAGTCCTTCCGGCGGACAAGGCGGAGTATGTGGCACGGCTCCGCCGGGAGGGACACACCGTGTTGATGGTAGGCGACGGCATCAACGACTCGCCGGCCTTGTCCGAGGCGGACGCGGGCATCGCCATCAGCGACGGCGCCGCCATCGCCCGGGAGATCGCGGACATCACCATCGCTGCCGATAGTCTCTGGGAACTGGTAGAGCTGCGCCGGATCGCCATGGCGCTGATGGCGCGCATCCACTCCAACTACCGCTTCGTTATCGGCTTCAACGGCACCCTGATTGCCCTTGGTGTGGCCGGTGTTCTGCCGCCCGCCACCTCTGCCACGCTGCACAATCTCTCCACCCTGGGCGTCAGCCTGCGGAGCATGGGCCGGCTGGCACTTCCGAAAATGTAGAGTGCAGAACTCTTTTGAAGGAATAAATACATAATGAGACTCGTAGGGGGAAAGGAAATTCCTCCTGCGAGCCTCATTTTTCTATCTTTTCTGGTGGTATAAATTCTAATAGTGTTTTCGTCAAGGAAAAAGTTAAGCAAAAGGGCGCGAAAAAGTTAAGCAGGAGCAGCACCTGTGAGTATTGGGAGTGAGCAGGAACGCAGGGGGGCTGTGCCCAGACGCAAAACAATCCGTGCTCGTTTTGTGCTTATAGGAACTTATGCTGCCAGGATAGGTTTGGAGAGACGCCCAGGTGCACAAGTTTTGGAGCTCTTTTTGCTGGGTGAAAGTTTAAACCCGTAATATAATCCGTGGAAGATTTCGACATTTTTTGTATACTCTTTAAAAGGGGTATGACAATGCCGGAAATCAACGCATTGGCCAGGAGAGTAAAAGCATATCGGGACAAATTAGGGGAAACACAATTCGAGCTCTCTGGAGAAATCGGGATCAGCATAGAAGAGCTCAGTTTAATCGAACGAGGAGAAGCAAATCCAAGGTTAAGTACAATGCAAAAGATTGCGGCACATATGGGGATCACAGTCTCAGCATTGCTGGAAACAGAGGAAGTACAAAAGGAATGAGAAGCAGCGTATATGACCTTCTATACCGCCTGGGCGTCACAGCAAATTACACAGGCTTTTTTCAAACTGCCTCTGCGGTACAACTATGTATGGGCCAGCCGGAACGCTTACTGCTGGTCACGAAGTGGGTTTACCCGGAGGTGGCGAGACAGTATAACACCAACTGGAAAGCAGTAGAGCGCAATATTCGCACTGTGAATGGGATTGTGTGGACACAGAGGCGCCCTTTCTTGGAGCAGCTGGCAGGCCGGGAGCTGGTGTCTAAGCCCAGCAACGCACAGCTGCTGGCGATTCTGGCATACAGCCTGCGGTCACAGGGTCCCGGCTCTCTGGCGGTGCATGGACTGGGTGAGGCGGTAACTCTCACCGGAAAAGATCACAATATGGGAGTGGTGGATCAGGCGGTCAATAAGGGCTGCGGTGAGACGGTTGTCACCAAAGACGGTATTCCATTGACTGAACTCCAGGTTGGAGGTAATGATGAGGCTTTTCCTTTCATAGCAGTCGGAGACCACCTGGAAAAGCAGCTCAGCGGCGTCCTTGTGGAGTGGGACGAAGCCAATCTCATCAATGACCAATAGTTCTGCCTTCCGCAGAGTTCCGAGGAACGCGTTGAGCGTTCCTTTATGATTTCGCTCCAGCAAAATGTTTGCCAGGGAAGCGGCGGTGAAGAACCGCACATGGCGCCCCTGCTGGCAGGCTTTCAGCGCAATAGCTGTAGCCAGATGGGTCTTGCCTGTCCCCACAGAACCCAGAAAAATCAGGTTCTCTTTGCGCTTCAGAAAGCCCAGTTCCACCATGTATTCCTGGGTCAATCCACCGGGCAGCTCAATATTCCGGTTCCAGACAAAATCCTCTAATGTCTTAATGACCTGGAAACCGGCGGTCTTTACCATCCGGTTGATTCGGTTTGCTTCCCGTTCCCGCAGTTCCAATTCCAGCAGCTCTTTCACATACTGCTCTGGATCACCACAGTAGGAGATGCTCCGCCACTCCTTCGCCAAACCGCCCAGCTTCAATGTCCGCATATACTGCTCAATCTGCTCCGTCATGCCCCACACCTCCTGTCAGGCCGTCATAGACATCCAGGCTTGGGTTATAGTGCAATGTCGGCGCCGGCGTTCGGAGTTTCAATGGTTCCGGCCTGAATTCGCGCCTGGAGAGCATATAATAACACTGCCGGATGCTGTCTGGGTCAGTCCTCCCGTTTTCAGCGGCCAATGAGACCACGTCCTCGCAAAACTCCGCGTTCCCGTCTCTCACGATTTCATCCAGCAGCCGCAGTGCGTCCTTCCGCTCCCGTCCTCTGGACTGGGCCAGCAGATCCCGCCATAACTTGGGGATTTGTCGGAAGAAACGGGTATGTTCCACCGCGCCCGGCTTTTTCAGCAAGGTACCAATATACTGCTT
>CBCPMX010000137.1:0-3625 GCA_965120355.1 uncultured Oscillospiraceae bacterium | reverse complement strand
GCTTTCCCAAGCCGGGCAACGGAAAAAAGAGGAGGGACTATCGTGATGTCACAGGTATATCAGACCCGCCGGAAAATAGAGCGGGAGTCCGGTGGTATGTATCGTGAGGCGGCCCCCAGGCAGGCACTCGGGGTGCCGGCGGATAACTTCTCCTTGGAGGAGACCCTGTGCGCCGGCGCAGCCTCTTCAGACGAGGGGGTGCCGGGCGGCGGCAGGCCGTCGCTGGGGGCGCACATGCAGTCTCGGATGGTTGAGCACTTCGGGCCGGGCGTGATCCAGATGAAGCGTCCCGGCCAGCCGTCATCCCCTTGCGCGGGTTCGGCGGACAGCATCATCGCCTCCCTGGAAGCGCGCTCCGGCGTGGACCTCAGCGGGGTGGAAATCCACCGCGACTCCCCCAAGCCGGCGCAGATTGGGGCGCTGGCTTATGCCCAGGGGGAGCAGGTCTATCTGGGGCCGGGGCAGGACGCGGAGCTGGGCCACGAGCTGACCCATGTCGTGCAGCAAAAGCAGGGGATGGTGCGCTCCACCGGAACCGTGGACGGCCTGCCGGTGAACACCTCCCCCGCCCTGGAGCGGGCGGCCGACGCCATGCAGGTGTCAGCCGCGCCCGAGGCGGCCGCCCAGGGGCCGGGCATCGTCCAAGGCGTGTTTGTGGACCCTTCCGGCAAGCCCCACAGCAGCAGCGACGTGGAGGGCATGAAGCGGATGCTGGACGGCTCCATTGAATCCATGATTGCACGAGTCCAGGAGTCTCAAATGTCGGGCTCAGAGCGTAGGCGCGCGCTCAAGGCCCTGACAACGGCAAAGAAAAAGCTGGGCAAACGGCTGGACAAGGCGCATAAATCCAACAAGAAGATTTCCGCCGCCGACGAGCTGACCGCGGTGCTCAATGATGCCTTCTCCAACATGAAGATGAAAAAAAGCGACTCCTTAGATATGCAGCGCCTGATGGTCGATACGATGGGTAGCCGGGAGGCCGTGCAGGTATATTTTGATGATGTCCTGCGCAGCCAAGATACTGGGGCGGGCGTACAGCAGAGCATGTCCGGCTTCCAACTGCCCACACAGGCGGCGGAGGGAATCGGGGACATTGGGGAATACGATCCCAGCGACGCCATGGAGGAGCTGACCGAGGGCCGGATGGGCAACTCCGCCTCTCTTGCTGCCTCCCAGGCCACCACGCCGGAGGCCCAGGCCAAACGGGAACAGTCCATCCAGCAGTTCAATGACGGCACCGCCGTGGCCCGCCGGGGGGCCGCCGCCATGAAGGAGGACCCGAATAGCATCAGCTTCAGCACCCTCATGGATCTCTTCTCCAGCATCAACACCCAAGTGCGCGGCGGCGCGGACGACGCGGGAAAACTGCGGGGCCAAAAGGTGACCGTGGGACAGCTGACGCCGCCCCGGGCCGCCGCGCTGCCCGAGGACGCCTATCGGACCTTCTCGGTGATTGCCGACAAGATGCGGGAGATTCACGCCAATCCGGACAAAAAGCTGGCCAAAACCCAGGCCATTCATCTGGCCGCCTTCGCCTACCAGATGACCATCTCCGAGCACATGTTCGCCGACGGGAACGGCCGCACCTGCCGGCTTTTCGCTGACTCCATTCTCCAGAGCTTCGGCCTGCCCCCATCCACGCCGGTCAAGGAGCTGGGCGAAGTGGGCGCCAATATCGGCTCGGACATGGACTTCCAGGCCGGCGCGGCCGCTGTGATGGCCGGTGTCCGCCTGAGCGATCAGACCCTGAAGCAGAACCGTCCGGAGCAGCCCGCCGCGCCGCAGGCGGAGTCCCAGCGCCCCGCTGAGGTGACGGGCAGCGGCTTTCTCAGTGACCCCGCTCTGGAGGCCCGGGCCTCCGCCGGGGAGAGCGACTACTCCGGGCCGGTGACACCCATCTCCACCACCTCCTCGGCCCTCTCCGCCGCCGGGCCCATGCATGCCAAGAAGCCGAAGGGAAAGGGGAAAACGCCAGAGATTTCTCAGCCATTGGAAGTGAAGAGGAATGAAAACTGGGGACATGAAATATTCCACAGTGCCTTGACCCAGAGGGACAAGGCACTCAAGGAGGAGGGCGCAAAAAAGGATGAAATTCAGCAACGGTTCATGGATCAGATGAAAAAGCTCTCCGAGATCGAGGGCGGAGGCAAGGTCTACGAGAACAAAGACTACGACAAGGGCAACGGCAAAAAAAATAAAGGAAGAAGATACACCAGCATCAGGGAAGCCGCCCTGCATCAAAGGGTCTTGAACATGAGCAGAGAGCAGTTGTTGGAGGATACTGCGCTGCAGGATCGGGTGGTTAGCGGATTCAACTCTCGTATGGGAAATGAGATGAAGAAGTACACCGGAACGGATAAGGTGACGGCCAAGACGAGGGCATTTCGAGGCAATGGAATAGGCGAATTCGCCGCCTACAACGATATGCTCAAGGCCATGGTGCCCCAGGAGATGCTGTCAACAGTATACAACGCGTCCAGAACGGCGGATCCCACCCCAGTCAGAAACAGTGACACGGAGCAGGATACCACCCACGGGGCTACGCAGGCAGTGGCGGCACTGACCAGTAGCTTGCGGCAGAACGCGCCCATCATGCGCGTGCTCAACAACGCCAAGCCCGCTTTCGCCCAATCCCGGGCACTGGGGAACGAGATAGATGCTAGTGAGTCGCTGATGAACAACTTCGCCCTGCGCGTTTTTGGGCCGCAGTATGCCCAGATAAGAAGCGATGAGAAGGGGAATGTCATTATCAATCGGGCACAGAAGTTCATGCAGGAGGTGAACTCTGGCAATAGCGACGCCGCCAAAGCCTATCGCGAACTGCTGATTACTGCGCCGGAGGCTCCCGAGACTGCGCCGGAGGCTCCCGAGACTGCGCCGGAGCAAAAGAGCGTCAAGGATCAGATAAAATATTATAATGAGTTAATACAAAAAAATAAAAGAAATAGAAACGGTTGAACACAGTACTGCAGCAGTACAGAAAAGCAGGAGATACCCCTGTAGGCAACGATTCAGAGGCGGTGGGGTCGAGTCCCCACCGCCAAAGCCTGCCGTTGCGGTTTCCAAAATGAGTCCCTACCCGTAAATGAGTCCTTAGATGAGTGGGATTTCCGCCTCCCCGGTCTCCACGGGTAGAGCTTGCGACCTTAAACCAGTACGCCAGTACCTGCCAAATGAAAAAAGGAGCAGCGAAAGGAACGGGGTATAATGTTTCTTTTCTCTTCTCAGGTTAGCCTTGAAAGAGTCGCCTGAGTATGCTACAATACCAGTAGGAAAGAAATGATGCGAGTGGCCGACGGACACGGCGAAAGGCCCCGGAGTTGCAGCTCCGGGGCCTTTCTTTTCCGTTTTGGGTGGGTGGCTTATGCCCAAGGCTGGCTACCAGTCACTTGTCTCCGCCCAGCCATTTGCAGATGAGGTGGCAAACCAAACCTGCCGCAACAGAGATGAGAAATGATGTGAAATAGTCCAACGAACACACCCCCTTTCTCTACCTGTCTGGGGGTGGTAGCATGTTCAGTATAGCAGAAAGCATGTTTTTTGGAAATCGTTAGCTTCGAGTTTCCGCAGGATAAATTCATAGCGATTGGCTAAGGCGGATACTCCCCGTGGGAGCGCGCAAAAG
>CBCPMX010000136.1:0-32966 GCA_965120355.1 uncultured Oscillospiraceae bacterium | reverse complement strand
TTTCGCTCAAAAAACAACTTGTCATTTTGTCCAAGGTGCTAATTGTTCATGTTTCACGTTGTTTAATTTACAAGGTGCAAACCGCTTTTGCGGCTTTGTCATAATACCACGCTTACTCAGATTTGTCAAGCACTTTTTCAGATTTTTTCTGACTCTTGACCAGTGTTTGACGGTCTCTCAAGCAGCCTGAGTATTATATCATCTGGCTTCAAACTTGTCAAGAACTTTTTCAAATTTTTTTGCCAGATCTCTGCGCTGTCCTTAGCGCTCGAATATATTAGCAGGCATTTCTCCATTTGTCAACACCTTTTTTCACTTTCTGTTGCAGTTTTTTTCGTTTTATGTTAGACTGTTGTGGAATTGGTCTTTCTATTTCCATTCCAAATCAAAATCGAGGTGCCGTAATGCCTATTAAAATTTCTGACTCCTTACCCGCTCGCGCTGTATTGGAAAGTGAGAAGATTTTCGTCATGACCGAATACCGCGCGCTCCATCAGGATATCCGACCTCTGAAGGTTCTAATTCTAAATCTAATGCCTACCAAGGTGGTCACCGAGATTCAGCTCATGCGGAAGCTCAGCAATACACCGCTGCAGATTGATGTGGAATTGCTCCACACCTTGAGCCACAGCTCTAAACATGTCAGCATTGAATACTTGTCCTCTTTCTACACCACCTTTGATCAGATTCGGGACCAGCGATACGATGGCATGATCATCACTGGCGCACCCGTAGAAAATTTGGACTTTCAGGATGTAGAATACTGGGACGAGCTGTGTGAAATCATGGAGTGGACAAAAACACACGTCTATAATACTTTGCATATCTGCTGGGGCGCACAAGCTGGCCTTTACTATCACTATCATATTCAAAAGCATCAGCTTCCCAAAAAGCTGTTCGGCGTCTTCGAACACACGCCTTTGGATTCCACAACTCCGCTTTTCCGTGGTTTCGACGACCGGTTTTATGCCCCTCATTCCCGATATACAGAAGTTCGTGCCGCAGATATTCGCAAGAACGATGAGTTGCAGCTCCTGGCCACTTCGGATGAGGCCGGTGTTTTTGCCGTCCAAAGCCGCGATTCCCGCCAAATTTTTATTTTTGGTCATCCGGAATATGATGCCACCACCTTGGCCGCCGAATATCTTCGAGATGTAAAAAAGGGCCTGGACATTGATGTTCCTGCCCACTACTATCCTGACGACGACCCTTCCAATGAGCCCTTTGTCTCATGGCGCGCCCACGGTCAGCTGCTTTACTCCAACTGGCTGAACTATTACGTCTATCAGGTGACGCCCTATGATCTTCGAGACTTGGAGCCATAAGCTATCCCCTCTGAGCGTTTTGCTCAGAGGGGTTTTAATTTGAGCCACCCGAAAAAAACAAGTCGCATCACTGCTGTAAGTCCGGTTTTTGGGACACCGTATAGTCTATACTTTTCCCATCATACAACAAACAAATGTTTTAAAAGGAGGACTTCTCATGCTGCACTCAAATTCCCGTCCTGTTTCCCGCTCTTCGCCGCGCCGTCGCGCCAATAAGCGGCATATCCCAGCTTTTCTCTCTGTGTGCGTTATGATCGGCTCGGCAGCTTTTTTGCGCAGCTTAGCAGCAGATCTCGGCCTATTTTGGGGAATTGTCACCGGATGCTTTTCCGCAATTTTGGCCGCTTTTGGAGAGATGCTGATCTGGGCTGTCATCAGCGGCATCCAAACTTTCCGGGAGCAAGGCGCCGGTCCATATTGAATTTTGTCATATTTTATTGTATGATGGGCAAAAATCCACCAAAGGAGGAGATCTTGTGCAGATTCGCGACGAAACCAGGCCGGCCGTCCAAGCCGCACAACTTGATGCAGCCTCATCGTCAAACAACGCATCTGCTCAGCCCGACGCGGACATTCTGCGTCTTCGGCAGAAATACAGGCGGCAGCGTTTTGAACGCAACAAGCGCCGGCACCAACGCAAACAGGCTGCCGCTCTGTGCGGACTGCTTTTGCTGCTTTTCGCCCTGGCTGTTGGCATTAAAGCCTGTGTCAGCCATTTCTTTAGAGGTGACAACGGTACCGCTTCTTCAGAACCCAGTCAATCCGCCACGCTGACGCTGCCATCCTTTTCTCCTTCCGCCTCCCCCTCCCCAACGCCCGCCTCACCTGAGCCGCCGCAGCCGGAGGTCCCTGTCTCCACAGTTACTCTGATGGCCGTTGGTGATAATCTGATGCACAACACCGTCATGGAATACGGGCATCTCTCCGATGGTACTTACGATTTTCTCCCCCTTTACGAAGCCATGGCCGAAGATATCCAAGCCGCCGATATCGCCTGCATCAATCAGGAGACCATTTATATTGACGACCCATCCGAATACACCAATTATCCCGCCTTCGGCGGTCCCACCGCCATTGGAGAGGCGCTGGCAGAACTGGGCTTTGACGTCGTCACCCATGCCACCAACCACGCCTATGACAAATTGGAAACCGGTATTCTGGACACCATCGCCTTCTGGCGCACACACCCTGAAGTGACGTATCTCGGCATTCATGACAGCGCCGAAGACGCGGCGCAAATCCGTGTGGTTGAGAAAAATGACATTAAAATCGCCATGCTCAACTATACCTATGGGTTAAATTATTCCTACCCCTCCCAAGACTATTGGGTGGATCTGCTTTGGGATCAGGAAAAGATCGCCGGCGACATTCAGCGTGCCAAGGAACTCTCCGACATTGTCATCGTCTTTATGCACGTCGGTACAGAATATGTCTATACGCCGGATGCCGACCAGGTCGCATGGGCTCAATTTTTTGCCGATCAGGGCGTTGGCGCCGTCATTGGCGGTCACCCCCATGTGGTGCAGCCCATGGATATATTGACGGGCAAGGAAGGCAACACCATGCCGGTGTTTTACTCCCTGGGCAATTTCATCTCGCATCAGGACCATGCGCCACGCCTGCTGGGAGCCATGGCCAACATGACCATTGTCAAAGACAGCAGCAGCGTTTACGTCACCAACTGCACAATGACGCCGGTGGTGACCCACATCAGCCGCGGCGCAGACCACGGCGCCTATGGCCTGCAATTTTCCGTCATGCGGCTGGAGGACTACACGGAAGAACTGGCCCAGACCCACATCATTGACGGCACCTCGCCGGCAGAATTTCAGGCTCTCTGGGATTCCATTGTGGACGCGCAGCCATCGTGACACTCCATTTTCAGCAAAACCCAGCGGGGCGTCAGCTGTCCCGCTGCCATGCCGAATGCAGGCGCCGTTTTCACACAAGTCCAATAACACACAGCAGGCATGGCCTTCCGGCTATGCCTGCTGTGTGTTTAAGCTTCAACTCAATATCCCGGTTTCCCCAAAAGCTGGAACATATTGCGCTTATAGAACTCCACACCGGGCTGGTCAAAGGGATTGACCCCCAGCATATAGGCAGATACGCCGCACGCCAGCTCGAAGAAGTAAAACAGTTCGCCTACCACGCTCTCGGTGATGGGGCCGGTCTCCAGCGTGATGACAGGCACGCCGCCATCCACATGGGCGTTGACGGTCCCCTGATATGCCTGCTGCTCCACATAGGACAGCTCCTTGTCCGCCAGGTAGTCCAATCCGTCGAGATTCTTCCAGTCCATGGCCACCTTCAAAGAGCGCTCCGGCGGTGCAAACCGCACCATCGTTTCAAAAATGGTCCGCTCCCCCTGCTGGATCATCTGTCCCATGGAGTGCAGATCCGCCGTAAACTCCACATAGGCCGGGAGAATGCCCTTGCCATCCTTGCCCTCGCTCTCGCCGAACAACTGCTGCCACCATCTGGAGAAGTAGTGGAAATCCGGCTCCCATGCGCACAGCAGCTCCGTCTTTTTCCCCCGGCGGTACAGCAAATTTCGGGCCGCAGCATAGAGCCAAACCGGATTATCAAAGGAACGCACATCCAGATTGTGCATGGCGTCCAACGCCCCGCTGAGCAATGTGGCAATGTCCACACCGGCTACGGCCATGGGCAGCAGGCCAACAGCAGACAGAACGCTGTACCGGCCGCCCACATCGGGTGGAATCGAGAAGGTCTCGTAGCCTTCCTCCATGGCCATCTGGCGCAGGGCGCCCTTTTCCGGGTCTGTCGTAACAAAGATGTGCTCCTTGGCCTTATCCACGCCGTATTTGCGCTCCAGCATCCATTTCAGGTTCCGGAAGGCCACCGCCGGCTCCGTGGTGGTTCCGGACTTGGAAATGACATTCACGGAGAAATCCATCCCCTCCAGCACATCGAACAGCTGTCCCCAAGCCTTGGTAGACAGGCTGTTGCCGCAGTAGAAGATCTTGTTGACATCGGTACGCAGGTTGTAGTAAGGACCCTTCAGCAATTCGATGGCCGCCCGGGGGCCCAGATACGATCCGCCAATGCCGATGACCACCAACGCTTCACCGGAAGCACGAATGCGGGCAGCAGCATCCTGGATGCGGCGCAGTTCACTGCCCACCGTCTCCGGGAGGCGAACCCAACCAAGAAAATCATTTCCTGCTCCGGTGCCAGAGGCCAGCATCTCATGGGCCGCAGAAACCTCATTTTCCGCTGCAAGCAGATCGGAAAGGCTGAGGGAACCCCAAATGTTAGAAATATCGCAAGTGATCATATGCAACATCCTTCTTCTTAGTTTCGTTGTTTCTACTATACCGCATTTTCTTACCATTGGCAATGGCGGAACGGCTTTTTGAAGGAAAAATTTATGCCCCGCCCATGCATAGCGCCTCCAAATACGCCTTGAACAGATCCAGCCATCCCAGCTTTTCTACGGCCTCCGGCGCCACCAGAGGGATCTGTGCCAGGGTTTCTCCACCCGCCTGAACCGTCAGGGTCCCCAATGTCTGCCCTGCCTCCACCGGGGCCGCAACAGAGTCTGTCAGCTCCACTTCCTGCGTTACGGCAGCCTTGAGACTTTTGTCCAGCAGCAGCGGGGTCGTATCACCCAACACCGGCGAAATTTCCGATTCTACCCCCAAGGTTACCGGCACTGTGCCCACAGCGCGGTCCAGCTCCGGCGTCACAAGGCAGTAGTTGGCAAACCCATAGTCCAGCAGCGCCTTGGCCGATTCAAACCGGTTGGTGCTGGTGTCGCAGTGGAGCACCACGGCGATCAGTTCCATGCCATCCCGCTCCGCCGAAGCAGACAGACAGTAGCCGGCTGCGGACGTATAGCCAGTCTTCAGCCCTGTCGTCCCATCGTAAAAGCGCACCAGCTTGTTGGTGTTGGACAACCCAAACTGCCCGTTCCGCACCGTATCCATCCAGATGGTTGTGTACTGCTTGATCTCCTCATGTCCCAGCAGCGCACGGGACATGAGGGCTATGTCGCGGGCGGTGGTCAGGTGCTGTGCGGCGTCCTCCCCATCGTCCAGGCCGGTACAATTGACAAAATGTGTGTTGGTCATCCCCAACTCCGCCGCCCGTTCATTCATCATCTCCACAAACGCGCTTTCACTGCCGGCCACATGTTCGGCCAGCGCCGTGGCGCAGTCGTTGGCCGAAGAGACCACCACGCACTTGACCATTTCCGCCACAGTCATCTGCTCGCCCTCTTCCAGATACACCTGACTGCCGCCCTTGGCGGCTGCCGCCGCGGAGGTGGTAACTGTGTCACCCCAGGCGATTTTCCCTGATTCAATGGCCTCCATCACCAGCAGCAAGGTCATGATCTTCGTCACCGACGCCGGCGCCAACCGCTCGTCTGCATTGCTCTCATACAGAACGGTACCGGTAGACCGTTCGATCAGAATTGCAGACGGCGCGGAGATCTCCACTGTTGCCGCCAAACAGGGCGTTGTCAACACAACCGCCGTCAGAATCAGCGCAAATAGCCGTTTTCGCATAGGAATCAGCCCTTTCACATCATAACTGGTACAAGTCTATGCATGCTGAAGGATTGGTATGAGCAAACAACAGGCAGTTTTCTTTTGTCCGCTGCGCACACCAAAACCGCCCGCCATGCGCAAAGCGCACGGCGGGCGGTTTTTTCAAAATTTAATCAATCACCGGGTCTGGCCCATTTCCTTCAGGGCGTCCTTCCGGGAGAGGTTGACGCGGCCCTTTTCGTCGATTTCTGTGACCTTCACCCAAGTCATGTCGCCGACGTTCAGCACGTCCTCTACTTTTTCCACGCGGCGATTTTCCAGCTTGGAAATGTGGATCATGCCGTCTTTGCCGGGAGCCAGCTCTACAAAGGCGCCGATGGGGATGATGCGGACGACCTTTCCATAGTACAGCTTGCCCACTTCGGGGACAAAACAGATGTCATCGATCATCTGCTTGGCGGCCTTGCAGCCCTCCGCGTCCACAGAAGAAATAAAGATGGAGCCGTCGTCGTCGATGTCAATCTTGGCGCCGGTGTCTGCACAGATCTTCTGGATGGTCTTGCCGCCGGAGCCGATCACCTGACGGATCATATCCACCGGAATCTTCATGGACAGCATCTTAGGCGCATAGGGGCTGACCTCTGCACGAGGCTCGGAAATGCAGGGCAGCATGACCTGCTCCAGAATCTCCAGGCGGGCCTTGCGGCAGATTTCCAGCGCGTCTTCAATGATCTCCATGGTCAGGCCGTCGTTCTTCAGGTCCATCTGGATCGCAGTGACACCCAGCGTGGTACCGGCCACTTTAAAGTCCATTTCACCGTGGAAATCCTCCACGCCCTGGATGTCAATAAAGGTCCGCCACTGGCCGGTCTCCTTGTCGGAGATCAGGCCGCAGGAGATGCCCGCCACAGGCCGGGTAATGGGCACGCCGGCATCCATCAGGGCCAGGGTGGAGCCGCAGATGGATCCCTGGGAAGTGGAGCCGTTGGAGGACAGCACTTCGCTGACCAGCCGGATGGCATACGGGAACTCTTCCACGCTGGGCAGCACCGGCACCAGGGCCTTTTCCGCCAGGGCGCCGTGGCCGTACTCCCGGCGGGAGGTGGAGCGGCTGCCCCGTGCTTCGCCAGTGGAGAAGGACGGGAAGTTGTAGTGATGCATATAGCGCTTGGACTCTTCTTCAAAAATCGTGTCCAGCTTCTGAGACATGTACAGATTGGCCAGAGTGGCAATGGTCAGCACCTGCGTCTGGCCGCGGGTGAACAGGCCGGACCCGTGCACCCGGGGCAGTACGCCCACTTCCGCCGCCAGGGGGCGGATCTCATCCATGGCACGCCCATCCACACGCTTGCCAGCCAGCAGCCACTTTTTGACCACTTTTTTCTGCATCTTGTACAGGCAGACCTCAATGTGCTGGTCATAGTCCTCGTACTTTTCGGCAAACTTTTTGGCAAAGTCCAGGCGGATGGCATCCAGGCGCTCTTCGCGGACGTTCTTGTCGGGCGTATCCAGGGCATACTCAATCTGATCCATGCCGTACTCCATCAGGTCGTTCAGCATGTCGTAGTTGACAGCAGCCTTTTCAAAGGTGAACTTCGGCTTGCCAATCTCAGCGACAATGCCATTGATGAACTCGACAATCTTCTGATTGGTCTCGTGGGCCAGCTTGATGCCGCCCAGGAGAATATCCTCGGGGATCTCTTTGGCCTCGGTCTCAATCATAACCACCTTTTCTGCAGTGGAGGCGATGGTAATAAACATCTGTGCCTGTTCCCGCTGCTCCTGCGTGGGGTTGATGGCGTACTCGCCGTCCACATAGGCCACCTGAGTGGTCGCCATGGGGCCATTCCAGGGAATGTCGGAATAGGCAGTGGCAATGAACGCGCCCAGAGACGCCACGACTTCCACGGAGTGGTCATAGTCGTTGGCCAGGCACGTGCAGGTAATGACCACATCGTTGCGCAGATCTTCGTCAAAGAAGGGGCGCATGGGCCGGTCAATCAGGCGGGAAACCAGCACGCCCTTCTCAGAGGGGCGGCCCTCGCGGCGCAGATACGCGCCGGGGATACGGCCTACAGAATAAATGCGCTCTTCAAAGTCCACGGTCAGCGGGAAATACTCAATGCCCGCCTTAGGAGCCGAAGACGCCACGGCAGTAACCAGCACCACGGTGTCGCCATAGCGGCAAATGCACTCGCCATTGGCCTGCTCGGCCACCTTGCCGGTTTCGACGGTAAACAGGCGTCCGCCAATTTCCGTCTCAAAAATGTGGTGATTGGGAAATTCTTTTTTTGTAATCATGAAAACAATACCTCCTGTAGCGTGTATTGGCGCCGCAGGAGGTTTAGCACTTGAAACCGCCTCCGGAATCGCTCCGGGGGTACTTTCAACTGCTAAAGCAGCTCCGGCGGGGCCTGGAATGGAGTGGGCCATTGCAGAACGAAGCTCCTGCAACGGCCCACGTTTGCGCTTTTTGCGTGGGATCGTTGTCCCGGCTGCTTCTTACTTCCGGATGCCCAGCTTGGCGATGATCGCACGGTAGCGGTTGATATCCTTCTTGGCAAGATAGTCCAGCATCTTGCGGCGCTTACCAACCATCTTCAGCAGGCCGCGGCGGCTGTGGTTATCATGCTTGTGCACCCGCAGATGCTCGGTCAGCTCGTTGATCCGCTCCGTGAGAATGGCGATCTGCACCTCGGGAGAGCCGGTGTCGGTTTCATGGATCCGGTTCTGCTCAATAATAGCAGTCTTCTGTTCTTTCAGCATCATTGTAAAGTTCCACCTTTCAATATAGTTTGCCCACACCCCAAGTAACGGGACGGTGGTATGCTCCCATCTAAAAGAGCTTTACCCCCGAAACTGAGCGATGGGGCTTGCCGCAAAGCGGCAGTCTAAGGAATTATAGCACGCTGCCCGCAGAAAGTAAAGCGGTTTTTCTTTATTATAGGACAAAAAATGGCGTGTTAGTCCATTTGTCAAAAAAACCGTCCTTTTCACAATAGAAAATCATGTAATCTCCCATTGACTTTTTCTTTACCACAGTGTATGATTGAACCAATTCAAATGCAGACAAAAGCTGTGAAGAGGAAGAGTAAGCGGTTTCCGGGTTTTCAGAGAGCGGGCGGATGGTGCAAGCCCGCGGCCTGTCCCGCCGAAGGTCGCCTTGGAGCTGCCGGCTGAACATCTGTAACGTAGGCCGTGCCGGTTCGCCGCCGTTATATGGTAGCCCCATACATTGTTGTGTGGGAGAGTGCCCGCTCTGGCGGGAAATTAGGTGGTACCACGGAGTGTTCGCTTCGTCCTAAGAGTTAGGACGGGGCGTTTTTTTATTCCTGTCTCCTGCCCGCTGCTGTCTGCAAAACCATGAATCATGGAGGGGTATTTATGAGGATGACCGGAGCGCAGGCCCTGATCGAAAGCCTGCAGCGCGAACAAGTCACACAAATTTTCGGCTACGCCGGGGCCACCATCTGCCCCGCAGCAGACGCACTGGCCCAGTCGGAGATTCATTACACCCTGGTCCGCACTGAGCAAAACGCCGGCCACATGGCCTCCGGCTATGCCCGCATCAGCGGCAAACCTGGCGTTTGTATGGTGACATCCGGCCCAGGCGCCACCAACCTGATTACCGGCATTGCCACTGCATATATGGATTCCATTCCGGTGGTTGCCATCACCGGCCAGGTGTCGTCTAACCAGCTGGGCCGGGATATCTTCCAGGAGGTGGACATCACCGGCGCAGTGGCTCCCTTCATCAAGCACAGTTATCTGGTCAAGGATGCGGCTGCCATTCCCAAGATTGTCAAGGACGCTTTTCATATCGCCTCCACTGGCCGGCCCGGCCCGGTTCTCATCGATATTCCCATCGACGTGCAGAATGCCGAATTTGAGGCCGAATTCCCGGAAACGGTGGATATCCGGGGCTACAAGCCCTCCGTGAAAGGCAACAGCATTCAAATCCGCCGGGCAGCGGAGGCCATTTGTGCCGCCAAGCGGCCTGTGCTGTGCGCAGGCGGCGGTGTCTTTTCCTCAAATGCCCAGAAAGAACTGCTCCAGCTTGCTGAATCGGCCCATATCCCCGTGGTCACCACCATGATGGGCCTGAGTCTCCTGCCCACAGACCACCCGCTGAATATGGGGATGCTGGGTTCCTTCGGTACCACCGCCGCCAACAAAACCTTTGCGAAATCGGATCTTCTGATTCTGGCCGGCGCGCGGGTGGCCAACCGGGCCGTGCTGGATCCTGACGAGATCAGCCGCCGCATGAAGACCATCCATTTGGATGTCGACCCGGCGGAGATCGGCAAAAATTTCACCGTGGATATCCCTGTAGTGGGAGATCTGAAGGTGATTCTTCAGCAGCTGCTGGAGCTGTCCCCTGCCGCCCAGACGGAAGACCTGGATCTGCTGGCCCAGCGGCGGGCAGCGGAACTGACCGCGCCCTTCCAGGCTGTCTCCGCCGGCACCGTCCATCCCGGTGCGGTCATGCGGGAGCTGGGCCGCCAGATGGCCGATGACGCCATTGTCTGTGTGGATGTGGGCCAGAACCAGATTTGGGCCTGCAAGCATTTACCCCAGAAGCACGGCCGGTTCCTGACCACCGGCGGGCTGGGTACCATGGGCTACGCCCTGCCTGCTTCTCTGGGCGCCAAGGTGGCGGATCCGGGCCGGCAAACCGTTGTGGTCTGCGGAGACGGCAGCTTCCAGATGGCTTTTAACGAGTTGTCCACCCTGCGGAACCTGAACGCCGACGTCAAAATCGTCATGATTCAGAACAACGTCCTGGGCCTGGTCAACGAAATCCAGCGCTCCAGCTATCCTGCCGGACCCTTTGGCGTGGCCCTGGACCACTCCCCCGACTTCGAACTGCTGGCGGAGGCCTACGGCATCGCCCACGGCCGTCTCTGCGATCCGGCGCAAATTCCCGCGGCCATCACGGCCATGCTGCAGCATAAGGGTCCGTACCTGCTGTGCTGCACCGTGGATCCGGATTGCCGCACCAGCGACTGAGGAGGGTATGCACCATGAAACAGACCATTTCCGTCCTGGTGGAAAATCAGGCAGGCGTTTTGAACAAGATCACGGGCCTGTTTTCCCGCCGGGCTTTCAACATTGAATCTCTGGCCGTGGGCGTCACTGAGGATCCCTCCATCTCCCGTATCACCATCATTGTCGACAGCGGCAACAGCGTGGTCGAGCAGGTGGAAAAACAGCTGAATAAGCTGGTGGATGTCATCAAAGTCCGCACCATTGATGAGGATAAAATGATCGGCCGTGAGCTGATGATCGTCAAGGTCTCCGCCACCACCAAAACCCGGGCCGACATCATGAATGTCTGCCAGATCATGGGCGGTAAAATTGACGACATCTCTCCCACTTCCATGACCGTCGAACTGTCGGACACCACCGAACGAGTCGATCTGTTCCAGAGTCTGCTGCGCCCCTTCTCCATTCTGGAGGTGGCGCGAACCGGCCTGATTGCGGTTCAGAAGGGCTCCGGAAAAATGTAAATTTGCAGGCCATGACTTGCTGCTTAATTTTGAATGCAAAGGAGGCAACCGTCTTTGAAAGTTCGCGCCACAAAAGCCATTTTGGAGTGTCTGCTGGAACAGGGGGTCGATACGATCTTCGGCTATCCCGGCGGCACCATACTGAACATTTATGACGAACTGTATGACTACCAGGACAAGCTCCATCACTATCTGACCGCCCATGAACAGGGCGCCGCCCATGCCGCCGACGGCTACGCTCGTTCCACCGGTAAGGTGGGCGTCTGCTTCGCCACCTCCGGTCCCGGCGCCACCAATCTGACCACCGGCATCGCCACCGCCTATTATGACTCCTCCCCTGTGGTGTTCATCACCTGTAACGTCACGGAAAATGTGTTGGGAAAAGATGCCTTTCAAGAGGTAGATATCACCGGTATTGCCATGCCCATCACCAAGGCCACCTATCTGGTGCGGGACCCCAACACCATTCCCGACATCATGCGCGAGGCCTTTGCTGTGGCCTCCACCGGCCGGCCCGGGCCGGTGCTCATCGACTTCCTGAAGAATGTCACCGCCCCCAGTGTAGAAATCGAATACACACCGCTCAAAAAAGAAGAGCACATCAAGGAAGGCCGCCTGAAGAACCTGACCCGCCGCATTGGCTGGGACATCTCCAACCCGGACCCCAATCTGGACGATGTGGACAAGTTGGTGGAGATGATCCACGCTGCGGAAAAACCGCTGGTCATCTGCGGCGGCGGCGTGGTTCGTGCCCGCGCGGACCGGGAGTTTCGCCGGTTTGTGGAGGCCATCGACGCACCTGTGGCCATTACTGTCATGGGCGGCGGCGGCTTCCCCGGCGACCACCCCCTGACCACCGGTATGATCGGCATGCATGGCTCTCGGGCTTCCAACATCGCCTGTGACACCTGCGACCTGCTGATCGCCGTGGGCTGCCGCTTCTCTGACCGGGTAGCTCTGGACCCCAGCACCTTTGCCCAGCAGGCAAAGCTGGTCCACATCGACATCGATCGCGCTGAAATCGGCAAAAACGTCAAGACGGATCACTATATTATCGGCGACGCCAAGCGGGTACTGGAGCTGCTCAACCAGCGCCTGCCCGGCCAGCTTTCCCACCAGCCCTGGAAAGACTTCGTCTTCTCCGAGCCGACAGAGGTGGAGTACGCCGACGTGCCCGGCCGTCTTTCCCCGCGGCAGATCTTTGAGTCCATCCGCAAGTATGCCCCCGCCGACTCCATTGTGGCCACGGACGTGGGCCAGCACCAGATGTGGTCCATTCAGCACTTCCACTTCTCTTATCCCGGTCAGCTTCTGACCTCCGGCGGCTTTGGCACCATGGGCTTTGGTCTCGGCGCAGCGCTGGGCGCCAAAATCGGCAATCCCGATAAAACGGTGCTGCACATGACCGGTGACGGCTGCTTCCGCATGAACTGCCAGGAGTTGGCCACCGAGAGCCACTACGATATTCCCGTCATCACCTTTGTCTTTGACAACCGCACCCTGGGCATGGTCCGCCAGTGGCAGAACCTGATCTACGACAAGCGGTTCTCCCAGACCGACCTGGGCTTTGCCCCTGACTTTGTAAAGCTTGCCGAGGCCTATGGTCTGAAGGGCGCGCGGGTTACCAATGTTCAGGAGCTGGAGGCCGCCATCCAGGACGCCCTGGCCTGGGGCCACGGCTACGTCATTGACTGCGCCATTGATACGGATGAGATGGTCCGCCCCATGGTAGGCGGCGGCAGTCCCATCACCGACTTTATGCTGATTTGAGGTGCCGCACATGAGCCAGAAAAAAGCCTATACCCTGTCCATCCTGGTGGAGGACACCCCCGGCGTTCTGAGCCAGGTGGCCCGTCTCTTCTCCCGGAAGGGTTATAATATCGAATCCATCGCAGCCGGCATCACCGACAAGCCCGGCGTCACCCGCATCTCTGTGGTCGCCCTCGGAGACGAAAAAATGATCTCTCAGATCGCCACCCAGCTCAGCAAGCTCATGCTGGTGATCTCTGTGGATATTCTGACCGATGAAGACTCCATCCAGCGTGAGCTGGTACTCATCAAGGTCAAGGCCGAAACACGCGGCCAGCGCGACGATGTGCTGCAGATTGTCAACGTGTTCCGCGCCAACGTTGTGGACATGGGCCGGGAGTCCATGACCATCGCCGTCCTCGGCAATGCAGAAAAAACCAAAGCCATCTTGAATCTCTTGCAGGACTTTGGTATACTGGAGATTGTCCGATCCGGCATGATCGCCCTGGAACGCGGGCGCAACACCATATATGATCGCAATAAGATCAAGGAGGAGTACAATTATGGCAAAAATGTACTATGAGAAGGACTGCGACATCCGTGCCATTCTCGGCAAAAAGATCGCCATCATCGGCTACGGCTCCCAGGGCCATGCCCATGCCCTGAATCTGAAGGATTCCGGCTGCAATGTCTGTGTGGGCCTGCGCCCCGGTTCCAAGAGCGCCGCCGCCGCCCAGGCCGCCGGTCTGACCGTTAAATCCATCCCCGAAGCCGCCGAGTGGGCCGATATTGTCATGATGCTGATCAACGACGAAGTCCAGGCTGAAGTCTACAAGAAAGATATCGCCCCCTACATGACCGAAGGCAAGGCGTTGGCGTTTGCCCATGGGTTTAACATTCGCTATCAGCAGATCGTGCCGCCTGCCGGTGTGGACGTGTTTATGGCTGCTCCCAAGGGCCCCGGTCACACCGTCCGTTCCACCTATGTAGCGGGCAAGGGCGTGCCCTGCCTGGTAGCCGTGGAACAGGATGCCACCGGCCATGCCTATGACATTGCGCTGGCCTACATTGCCGGCATTGGCGGCGCCCGCGCCGGCGTGATGGAGACCACCTTCCATGACGAGACCGAGACCGACCTGTTCGGTGAGCAGACCGTCCTGTGCGGCGGCGTGGTGGACCTGATGCGCTGCGGCTTTGAAGTGCTGGTGGAAGCCGGCTACGAGCCCGAAAACGCCTACTTCGAGTGTATCCATGAGATGAAGCTCATCATCGACCTGATCAACAAGGGCGGTGTGGCTGCCATGAATTACTCCATCTCCGACACCGCTGAGTTCGGCGAGTATGTCTCTGGCCCCCGCGTCATTCCCCACGAGGAAACCAAAGCCCGCATGCGTGCAGTCCTGTCTGACATCCAGGATGGTACCTTTGCCGGCAAGTGGATTGCCGAAAACAAGAATGGCCGTACCTTCTTCAACTCCAAGCGCCAGCAGCTGAAGAAGCACCAGATGGAAGTCGTCGGCGAAGAGCTGCGCAAAAACATGATCTGGGGCGGCGACAAGGATTTGGACACGGCCTCCAACTAAAATCAGTGCCGGCCCCAGCGAAGCGGGCCGCAATTGACAAGCAGATGCAACCTGGCGGACACAAACGCTTCCGCTGTTTGAATGCATGATTTTTAATCAAGCCGAGGGCCGCTGCGGGATTCCCCGCAGCGCCCCTTTTGCGTGTATGTTTGACAAATTCAGCCCTGTTCGTCCAAATAGATCTGCACCCGGTTCTGAATCAAATCCGCTACTGTTGCAGCATCCTTCTGGCCGGCAAAATAGGCCGCAGTCTCTTCCAGAACAATATTCATCAGGCTCTGATCGTAATTGGCTTTCCCCTGAACATTATAGATGACATCCAGGACTTTGTCGGCCTGCTCCTGCGTCAGAACCTCGTCGCTGTACTCCACCCGCTCTCCGGTTGTCTCATCAATGTAATACGGTTTTTCCAGCATGGTCTGTGCCTGCTTTTCCAAATAGGATTGGAGCACCGACAGGCCGTATACATTCTGTTCGGCGTATTCCTCCGTCAGCATGGTGGCCAGAAAGTCCCAGGCCACATCCTGATAGGCAGACTGTGCGCTGATGGCATAGCCGCCGCTGGCAGACAGGACCGCCCCGTTCCCGGCGACACCGGGAATTCCGATCAAAGTCATGTCATCGGCCAGTTCATCCTTGTAATAACGCATACTGTCCAAATTACTGATGGTCAAAATGCCGGTCAGGATCTTGCCTGCTCGCATCATATCGTATTCGCTTTCAAAGCTCTCGCCGGAAGCCGCTTTCAGCATTCCCGTATCACTGTCGTACCCATACATGGTGTTGTATTTCTCGTAGTCCTCCGGGAACAGCATGCAGGTCTCCAGCAGCGCCAGGAATTCCTCTCCATCGAAAGAACAAATGCCACTGTCCTTGTCCACAAATGTCTCATAACTGTAATTGAGCATGGAATAGAGGAAGTCCTCCCGGGTCATGTACATCCAAATGGCCTGGTCGTCGCCGGTATAGTTTTGGGCCAGCGCCGAAAATTCTTCCAGTGTCCAGCCCGGCTCTGTTCCCACAACAGAGGCCGCACCGTACATGGTGGTGACTTGGAAGGATGGATAGATGATATACAGCCCTCCGTCGATCTCCATTGTCTTGCGGTAGCTTTCCACGAGGTCTTCTTTCTGAACCGTATCCTCATTCATGAGTGTGTACAGATCTGTCAGGATCCCCTTGCTGACGTACTTCTCCAAGCTGGCGGTGGAATCCAGATAGATGATGTCCGGGCAGTTGCCGGAAATCATATCCCGCTCCAGCTGGGTCTGTGCGCCAGTATAGGCATTGTCTTCGTTGTTGTACTGACTGTAGTCGCGGACCGTGATCCGATATTCGGTGTTTGAGCGGTTAAAGCTGAGGATCAGCCGCCGCGCATTGTAATTCAAATATGTTACGCCCAGAGTCAGCTCTGTCTTCTGCGGAATCTCCGACGCCGGCACCTGCTGCAGCGTTGTCATCTTCACTCCACCCGTCAAATCGTCGGTGCCGATGGCCAGCACCTCGCCGTCCTCCAGCAACACGATCCCATAAAAGCTGTACGCATCCACGTCGCAGTCCAGCCACACCAGCAGCTCCTCCATGGTGCCGGTGTCCAAATTGCAGCGGTACAGTCCCTCGGTGGAGCTGGCATACAGGGTGCCGTCCGCGCCGGCATAATAGGTATAAGCGTAGTTTTCGTTGGCCAGTTCCAACGACACTGGTTCGCCAACCGTCCAGGTGCTTGCATCCAGATATGCCAGCACCGGCTCGTAGTTTTCGTCATAATACTGCACCAGTACCTGCCCACCGGGCACCGGCACCAGTGTCGTAATCCAATTGGGGAGCGTTAACGTAGTCACCTGCTCCATGTTCTGATCATAAACCAGAACATACATATCACAGACCAGATACAGATATCCACTGTCATCCGCCGCCATCTGGTTGACATAGAAATACTCCATTTCTTCCGGTCCCTGCAGTTCTTTCTGGTTCATCAGCTGGCCGTCCATATCAAACTGCAGCAGGGTGTAGCACTCATGGCCATAATAGTACTCTTCCTCGGCCACGGGCTCCTCATAAATCCACTCCGTGTCATCTTCCTCTGCGGCGGCAGACTCCTCTTCGGCAGTTTCTTCAGACGAAGTGTCCCAGCCCTCCACAGCCGGTTCCACCGTGTCGGTCCAGTCCTCCGGCACATCCGGCTGCGTCCAATCCTCCGGCAGTTCTTCTTCCGGATCCTCAGACGGCTCTGCGGGATCCTCGGTGAGCCAGTCGTCATTCTCGTCTTCTTCCTCATCGGGAATTTCCTGCACCCATTCATAGGTTACCGCCCAGATACAGTCATTGCCCACGGCCATGGTCTGATACCACGCCGGCGTAACATCCGGCAGCGTGATATTCCGCTCCAGATTCCCTTCTGTATCCATCACGGACAGGATATAGGTGTAGTTCATCAGCGCTTCGTCATAGCGCTCCCCCGACAAATACAGCTTATCGTCCTTCAGCATGACTCCGTTGGCCCAGGAAATCTCCAGGTCCAAATTTTTCACCGAGGACAAATACCCGTATGCCGCCTGCTCCGTTGTGGTCTTTGAGACGTCAGAGGATGTCTGCGTCTCGTTCACGGCGGCAGATTCAGTGGCCTGTTCCCCGTCCCCGCCGCAGGCCGTCAGGCTCAGCAGCAGACAAACTGCCAACGCCAGCGTGCCCAGCCGGATTCTTCGTTCCTTTTTCCGCATCAAAGCGCCTCCTTTTCATGATCTTCCTTCAACTTGTTTCCGGTCTGTGCTGGCACGGCAGTCTCGTCCGGTGCACATCCGCGTTTTTTAATCCTGTACCGTTCCTGGATTCCTCATCCCTGCTCGTCCACATAGATCTGCACCCGGTTCTGGATCAGATCCGCCACTGTCGCCGCGTCCTTCTGGCCGGCAAAGAAAGCTGCGGCCTCTTCCGTGATAATACTCTGAATCTGCTCGTCATAGCGGTAGCGGCACACGGCGTTGTCAATCAATGCCCGCACCTGATCCACCTGTTCCTGCGTCAGCGGCTGCTCCCAATCATAGGGAATCTGGTTGCCTTCTCCGTCGGTGTAGTATCCCTGCACCATGGTCTCTTCCAGCTGACTGTCCAGGAGTTCCTGCAGCACCGGAACCCCGCTATAAAATTCAATGAACTCAGGACTACAGAGACTGCACAGGAACTGCCACGCCACGTCCGGGTGCGCAGAGCTGGCAGAAATGGCATAGGTCGTGTTGGCTACAATCACCGCACCGTTGCCCGGCGCACCGGGATAGCCAATGAAGGTCAAATCCTCCGTCATACAGGATACAGAGCCGGATTTCAACTCGCTGATGGACCAGAAGTTCGGCTCCATCAGCATCATCTGGCCGGTGCGCAGCTCTTCATAGCGGGCATTGAAATAGTCCATATCCTCACTCCAACCGCCGTCGGTGCCGTTTGCAATATGGAACTCTTCATAGGCCGTATAATCCTCTGGGAAGGCCATACAGGCGTTCAGCAGATCAATAAACTCCTGAGAGTCGAACGAGCACGTCCCCGTCTCATAGTCAATGTAGCTGTCCAACAGATAGCAGAGCATGGTGTACAAAAAGCTCTCCCTGGTCATATAGTCCAGAATCAGGCCGTCTTCCGGCAGCTTCTCCACTGCTGCCAGGAACTCTGCCATAGTCCAGCCCTGTCCCTCACCCACATAGGCCGTAGCGCCAACGAGGGTGTTAATCTGGAAGGAGGGGGAGATGGTGTACAGCGCGCCATCCTGCTCCATGACACGCAGGTAGCTCTGCACGAACTCTTCTTTCGTATAGGTATCCTCGCCCATGAGCGTATAAAGGTCTGCCAGGACACCAGAACTGATATACTTGTCTTCCGACAAATTTGCCATCATGAGGATGTCCGGGCAGTTGCCGCTCAGAATGTCCTGATCCAACCGGCTGTAGGACGCCATGTAGTCGTCTTCCGTCTCATAGACGCTATAGTCCACCACGCGGATACGGTACTGTTCGTTTTTTCGGTTGAAATCCAGGATGGCATTGCGCAGCGTATAGCTCACATAGGCGGTGCCCAGGGTCAGCTCCGTCTTCTGAGGGATCTCCGACACCGGCACTTCCTGCAGCAAGATGAGCTCCGGCTCATATGTGATGCTGCTATAACCAGTCAGAAGATAATCGCCGTTGTCCAGCGCCATCACGCCGGTGAGATTATTGCCGTTAATATCCCAGTCCAGCCAGTAGAGCACCTGCTCCATAACGCCATTGTCCAAGTCAAAGCGGCAAAGCATGTCGCTGTCATAGCCGTAAAGCATTTCGTCCAAGCCAATGGAAAAATTGCTGAATAACTTGGTTCCCATATCCAGCTCCAACGGCTCTCCCATAGTTCCGTTCTCCACATCCACCGGTGTCAGGACCCGGTTTCCCTCGTCATTCCGGTAGTTCACCAACACCTGCCCGTCGGCGGAGGTCAGCATGGAGTAAATCCAGCTTGGCACCTGCACCGTACACAACAGCTGCAGATCCTGATCATAGACATACACCGTCTGGTCGCTGCACAGATACAGATTGCCGTCGCCGCCCAGGGCCATGCTCATAATATAAAACCATTGCTCGTCCTCGTTTTGCTGAATCTCCTGGGAAGCCAGCAACTCTCCATCCATGGAAAACTGTGCCACAGAATAGACGCTGCGGCCGCTGGAAAAGAGATCTTCCGCTTCATAGATCCATTCTGTTTCGTCCTCTGTTTCATCCTCCGTTTCGGTTTCCGTCTCCGTTTCAGCCGCCGCTTCTTCCCCTGTCTCAGCTTCGCCGGTGTCCCAACCCTCGGGAACGTCCTGCGTCCCAGCGGAAAGCCAGTCATCTTCTCCACCGGCCTCGGTGTCAGTGGATTGTGCTTCAGCGGCAGCCCAGTCATCCTGAACAGCGCTTTCATCCTCTGCCGGCGTATCCATGCGCCACTCATAGAGCACCGCCCAAATGCACCCGTCGCCCAACACCATATAGTTCACTGAACGGCTCTCAGCGCCGGTGAGATCTGCAATGGAGATGATGTTCTCCACCTCCCCGCTGCCACTGAGCTGCACAATGCGGTTTTCATATACGCCGGTCTGCTCGTTGTAGTATCCGCCCTGAAGATAGATCTTGCCATCCTGGGCCTGTACCGAGTTGACATAGCTCACGGGCAGTTCCTCTTCCAGATAGGAAGCCACATAGCCCACTTCGCTCTCAGTCCGAGCCGCGGCGCTGGCGCCGGTTTCCTCTGTGCTGACTGCTGTCTCGCCGGTCTGCTGGGTCGCTTCCTCCGTCTGCGTTTCTCCGCCGCCGCAGGCCGCCAGGCTCACAAGCATGGCCGCCGCCAGTGCCAGCGCGGAAACCCGTTTCCAAATCGTTCGTTTTTTCATTTCAATGCCCTCCCTCAATTCAATCGTCTTTCCCATATCCCCGCAGGCTGTCCGCTCGTTCAGCTCTGTTCGTCAATATAAATCTGCACACGGTTTTGGATCAGATCCGCCACAGTCTCCGCTGTTTTCTGACCGGCAAAAAAGGCGGCGGCTTCTTCTGAAACAATGCTCTGCAGCTGCTCGTCATACCGGTACTGGCAGGTGGCATTTTCAATCAGGTCATAGACCTTGTCAACCTGCTCCTGCGTCAAAATCGTCATGCTGCTGTTCTCGTACTCCACCTTTTCCCCGTTTTCATCCAGGTAATAGGGGTTCTGCATGGCCTCCTGCGCTTTGATGTCCAGAATCTCCTGAATGACAGGCAGCGATCCTCCATAGCTGTTTAAGTAGTCTTCACTCAGCAGTGTGCAGAGGAACTCCCACGCCACATCCTGGTGCTCGGAATTTGCGCTGATGCCATATTCTTCACTGTTCATCAGCACTGCGCCATTCCCAGGCGCGCCCGGAAATCCCACCAAGGTCAAATCGTCCGCCAGGGCTGCGCCGGATCCCCACTGCAAATCGTCAAACCCATAAATGCCGAAACTCTGGAGCAGCTTTTCCCCGCTGCGCAGCTTGTTATATTCGCTGGTATAGTAGTCCTCATTCACAGCAACAGCCATCGTAGCGCCGGAGGAATCAATATTATGGTATTCCTCATAGAAGCTGTAATCCTCCGGGAAGAGCATGCAGGCGTTCAGCAAGTCGATAAACTCCTGGGAATCAAAGGCGCATTCCCCAGTTTCACGGTCTATAAATTGGTCATATGTATAATACAGCATCATAGACAGGAAGTCCGCACGAGTCGTATAGTCAATTACCAGGGCATTGTCCGGCAGACTTTGCGCAGCGTCCACAAACTCCTCCAGCGTCCAGCCCGATTCGCTGCCCACATAGGCGGCAGCCCCCACCATTGTCATCACCGAGAAACTCGGACTCAGAGAATATAAGCTTCCATCCCGCTCCATGACACGCAGATAATTCTGTACAAAGTCTTCTTTGGCCACAGTCTCCTCGCTCATCAGCGTATACAAATCCGCCAGAATTCCTTTGCTCACATATTTGTCAGAGGAAAGATTGCTCAGATCAATGATGTCCGGGCAATTTCCGGAAATCACATCCCGGTCCAATTGGCTATAGCCGCCCATATAATCATCCGCAGTGCTGTAAGTGCTGTAGTCCACCACCTGGATGCGGTAATTCTCATTTTGTTTGTTAAAGTTCAGAATCGCGCTGCGCAGCGCATAGCTCACATAACTGGTGCCAAAGGTAATTTCAGTTTTCTGCGGCAGTTCAGACAGCGGCGTCTGCTGCACCGTCGCAACCTCAGGCGCGTCAGACATGCTGTTGCGGCCAAACAGCAAAATGCTTCCATCTTCCAGTACCGACACACAGCTGGCACTGCTGCTGTCTATATCCCAGTCCAGCCAGTTCAGGACAAGCTCCGATGTACCAGCGTTCAGATCGCAGCGATACAGATCCGTCGAACTGAACCCATACAGGAAGCCATCCAGCCCAAAATAGTACTGATAATTCCGGTTGAGCGTGTTCAGCCCCAGGTCAACGGCATCGTGCAGCGTCTGATTCTCCGTATCCAGCTCTGCCAACGCCTGATTATAGTTTTCGTCGTAGTAGCTTACCCAGATCCGGCCATCCGGCGAGGCCATCAGCGCATTGATCCAGTTGGGCGCCGTCACCGTATACTGCTGCTTCAAGTCACTGTCACAGGCATAAATGGTGGTGTCGTTGTAATAATACGCATTTCCCGCTCCATCCATCGCCACGCCCGCCACATAGAACATGTCACCATCTTCGGGCAGCTCAATATCCTGAGAGAAAAGCAGCTCTCCATCCATAGAGTATTTTTCCAGTACATAGACCTCGCGGCCAGTGGATTCCGTAGTCTCTTCTTCATAGATCCACTGCGTATCTTCCGCCGCTTCTTCCGACGCGGCTTCGCTCTGCGTGCCGGCACTGCCGGCTTCTGCTTCACCGGTGTCCCAGCCTGCTGGGAAGTCCTCTGTATCTGTCTGCGTCCAGTCCCCAGTCTCGTCGGACTGGACGTCCGTCCAATCTCCGTCCGCTGCAGACTCCTCTTGTACCGCGGGTTCTTCCCGCCATTCATAGACCACTGCCAAAATGCCGTCATTGCCCACCGTCATGGCATTGACGGAACGGTTGCTGCCGTCGGCAATTGCCACCGTATCTTCCAACGCGCCGGTTCCATCCAGCGTGGCAACCACATTTTGATAAGCGCCGGTTTCCATATCAGAATATCCGCCGGTCAGATACAGCTTCCCGTTCATGGCCTGAACGCCGCTGTAATAGCTCAAATCCAGCTCCAATGTCGTATATGTCGCAAGAAAGCCCAATTCATCGCTGCTCTCTGCCGCGGATTCTCCAGGTGCGCTGGATTCCGCAGCGGATGTCTGCCCGCTCTGTTGTGTGCTTTCCGTCTGTGCAGTGGCCGTCTCTCCGCTGCATGCCGTCAGCCCCAAGAGCATGACGGCCGCAAGCAGCAGACATGTCAGCCGGTTTTTCCGTGTAAGTTTGCCTTGCCGCATTTTTGATATGATCTCCTCAAATATTCCATTCGTCATGTTCCGAACTGTAGTATCGCTTCGCCCGGTGCTTGTCCACCACCCGGGAGCCAAAAAGCTTAATATCCCGGCCCAACCGCCACTTACGATGGCTGTTGTACCAGACCAGCAGCGCAATCAGGCTCCCCGCCGGCCACACCAGCACCGCGATGGACAGCACCGCCGCAATAGCCAGCTGGTTCTCCGTCAGCCGCGCCGCATTCTCCCAATAGGGATAGAAAATCGGCGAAGTCTGAACGCCCCGCATGGGAAGATCCGAAGCGATGGTCAGGACGTTTTCAAAGTCAAACCGCCCTGTATTCTGAATAAATTCCATATCCGCGCCGTCCCGGTACCCCAGGGCGTCCTGCAGCGCCGAGAGGGCAAAGCCCTCCACCGGCTCCGGGATGACAGCCTCAAATGTGGTCAGCGGGATCTCCGTTCCGTCCGCCGCGCCGTCGCTGAACAGATAGACCCGGGCGGTGTTATCTCCGTAGCAGATTTCATTGGCGTCGCCGGACAGCGCCTGCACGACACCGGCCACATAGTACAATTGGCCGTTGTATGTCAGCGCCATACCGGCGGCGTTGCTGGAGCCGTAGAGGTTCCAGGCAGTCAGCTCGTCGATGACCACCCGGTCATGCATCAGATCCTCGGAGGAAATATAGCCTCCGCTGGCCAGCTGCATGGGATGGAATTGAAAGAAATCCCCCTGGACTGCCGTAATTTCCACATTGACGGCATTGTCCCCGCTGGACACAGCCCCATCGGTCTGGCCGGAGGCCGCCCAAATCCACGGCGTGGTCTCCGCATCCACGCCGGCATCCGTCAGAGCCGTATCAATGGATTCGGAAATGCCGTACAGAGACAGCGCCGACAGCGCATTGTCCTCCGTCAGGAATGCCGACACCTGGGCCATGGCCGTCTCACTGTCCCCCTGCCACCGCTCGGCAGCCTGCTGCTCCAGCATGGGTTCCTGCCGGTTGCCGGCGCTGATCCGCAGGCCAGCAAAGGCCAGCAGACACAGAACCGAACCGGCAGCCAATACAATGGCTAATTTTTTCATGTCCGTCACTCCGCCAGCCGGACCTGCATGCCCGACTCGATTGGTGTGGAAGACGTGGTAATGATGGTATCCCCCGAGGACAGGTCGCCGCGGATGGCGCTGTTGTTGTCATCGGAGGCCAAAACCTCCACATCCACCCGCCGGGCAATATACCGGTTGCCCAGGGGGCTGGTCTTCACGGTGATCGCCAGGACAAACTTGCCTGTGGCGTCGGTGCGCACGGCGCTGTTGGGCACAATCAGGTCATAACTGGCGCTGCGCTCGCCAATCTGTACTGTCAGGCTCTGTCCGGCCACCACGTCGGAACCGGACAGGCTGAACACCAGCAGTTTATTGGTACCGGGGTTGTCCGGGTCATTGGTGATATTGGCCAGGACGGCGGTAATGTCTGTGCCGTACTGGTTGACCAGCTGGGCCTGATCGCCCACCTTTACTTTGCCGGCCTGCTCGGTGGTCACGGAGAAGGACATGGTATAGCCGTTGTCCACCCGTTCAATGACCATCAGCGGC
Source organism: uncultured Oscillospiraceae bacterium (assembly GCA_965120355.1). Lineage (GTDB taxonomy): Bacteria > Bacillota > Clostridia > Oscillospirales > Oscillospiraceae > CBCPMX01. Next base: position 8,696 of record CBCPMX010000136.1, on the reverse strand, counting down.
TCTCCGGCGGTGGTATAAGAGCCGGCGCCCACATTGATGGCCGTGATGACGCCGCCGTATTCTGCAGTGATAATCTGCTGGGACACATTCTCTTCCAGTTGCTCCACCTTGGCCTGGGCCTCTTCCAGCTCCGTCTTCTGGGCCTGCAGATCCAAATCCGCCAGGGCGTCCTCCTGCTCTGCCTGTGTCAGTGTGTCATAGTAGTCTTCGATGGACTTTTGGGCATTCAGGACATTGGAGCGCGCCGTGTCGGCGTCCGGTACGGAAGCGTAGTCCGATTCCACGTCGGCCAATTCCTGCCGGGCGTCGTCCAGCTCCTGCTGCAGCTCTTCCAGTTCCTTTTCGGAGTAGACCGCGTTGTAGGCAGTCTGGGCGTCATACAGTGCCTTGGTGGTGGTATTGACCAATTCATTGGCCACCATCAGTTCCTGATAGGCGGCGGCGAAATCCGGATCGTTGATGGTCTGCTGGAGGGAATCCATCTCCTTCTGCTTGGCCGCCAGATCCTTGTCATTCTGGGTGATCTCATCCTCTTTGCTCCGGATGGCAGAGGCCACGGCGGACGCAGTGGTGCCGCTGCTGGCCTCCAGATCGGACAGAGCCTTTTGTGCGTCTTTCAGCTCCTGCTGGGCATCAGAAAGGTCGTCTTTCAAGTCGTCCTGCCAACGGGTCCACTCCGTTACCATGGACTCCAATTCGCTTTTATCATAAACCGATAAGTCCACAGAATTCCCGCGCTTATCTGTTACATAACCGGACGGCGTCTGAAGATTTTCAAACTGTTCAATCAGACCTTCCAGCACCTCAATATCGCCCTCGATCTGTTCATACAGTGTCCCGGTAGTTGTCGTAATGTCCGCAGACTCAGTCGGCAGTTCACTGCCCGTTCCTTGGCTCAAAGCAGGTGTTGTGGTATCTGTTCTTTTCAACCAGCTGCTCCAAGTACTCAAATAGTTTCGAAGCTGCCGTTCTGAACTTCCGGCAAGATATATTTTTTCTCCGCTTTCATCCGTTATATAGACTGTATTGGAAATTGTAATATCCCCGTTGCTGGCACTGGAAGACGCATTGCGCAACGTCCCCAAATCCGTGCTGACCTGTTGCTGCGTCTCCTGAATCTCTTCAATTTCTTCCTGAAGCTCTTCCACATCCTCAGTATACCGCTCCAGCTGCGTCTGAGCCCGGCGCAGCTCCAGCAGTTCATCGCTGAGCTCCTGGGCCTTGGTCTGCAGCTCCAGGTACTCCTCGGCGGCAGTCTCATAACTCTTCATAACGGCGCTGTAATCCTCGCCGCCGCTGACGCCCTGGTAGTATTCCAGATTGGTCTTGGCTTGGGTCTGCGCAGCCACAGCGTTATCGTAGGCTGTCTGTGCCGCGTCAAGCGCCGCCTTTTCCGTGGAGGAGTTGGCGCCCAGGCTGGCTTCCGCCGACTCCAGCTTGGCCTTGGCCGTAGCCACCTTGGCCTCAGCGGCGCTGACGGCGGATTCTTTCTCGCTGGCCTTGCTCTGATCGCTGAGGGCACTGTCCAGAGCCGCCTGGAGAATCTGCAGCTGAATGCTGTCGGCGGAATCCGAGTCAAAGCTCAGTTCCAGCAGCTTTTTCTGATATGCCAGTTCCAGCGTGGCCAGCTCATCCCGGGCCGTGGTCAGCGCCTCGCTCTCTGTCTCGTCCAGCAGGATCAGGTTGTCCCCAGCCTCCACCGTGTCCCCTACGGACACAGGGGCGATGGCCCGGACCTTGCGCTCTTCGTTGATGGTCACCTCATACGTCTCGTTGGATGACACGGTACCCGTTCCCCGCAGCATCGCCGTGATGGACCCGGATGAGGGGTACTGATACGCCACCTCCGGCAGCGAACGGTTCAAAATGGTGTTAGAAAAGAAAGTCAGCAGCAGAAGCACCACCAAAAAGATAATCACTGCATTCTTGACCCAGTTGCGGCGTTTCGCCTTCGTCTCCGTCATAACGGTTTTCCTCCTTACGAAAGGTGCTTGTGGAAGTGTTGTGGAAGCGAGAATCCGGCCGGCGGTTCTCTACCCTTTAATGCCGCCGGAATAGGTGATGCCCTCTTCCAGATATTCCTCACCGTAGAGGAACATCAGCAGCGTCGGGACCATATAGATCACAGCGGCGGCAAATGCAATGCCCACTTCTCCGCTGTTAATATTGTTCAAAAATACCGACAGAGGATACATTTCCTCGTCGCTGAACAGAATCATAGGCTGTTCGACCATGTTCCAGTAGTCGATAAACACCAGTATCGCCACCGAGTACAGCGCACCCTTACACAGCGGCAGGCACACGCGGGTGAAGATCTGCCACTCCCCCGCCCCGTCCAGGCGGGCCGCCTCGATATAGGACACAGGAATACGCCGCATATTCTTGGTCAGCAGGAACACGCTGAACGGCGCAAAAATGCCGGGCAGAATCACGGCCCAGCGGGTGTCCAGCAGTCCCAGCCACCGGCTGACCAGGAAATTGGGCACCAGCGTCACCTGATAGGGCATCAGCATCAGAAATACATATCCGAAAAAGATCAGTTCCTTGAGCCGTCCCCGGTATCGGGCAAAGCTATAGGATGCAAAGGACGCCAGCAGCACCTGGAAAATCACAATGGGTACCACCAGAATCACGGAATTCCAGAACTTCAGCAGGTATTCCGGCGTTTTGATCAGCACCGTGGTATACTGCTCCATGGAGACCATGTCCGGAATGAACTTCAAGTTGACCCGCTCAGACATATAGGTGGTGGCCGTCCGGGTGTTGCCGAAGCTGTCCGTCACTGTTTCGCCGGAGCCGAACACCACGCCGTAGTTGGCTGTGATCTCAGCCTGGGTCATAAAGGAGTTGGTGATGGTCAGCACCGTCGGCAGCAGGAACACCACTGCCAAACTCAGGGCAATGACGAACAGGACCGCCCGCCCCAGATTTCGCCGGCGTACATAGCGGTTTTTTCGCTTTTTGGCCTTTTTCTCCGCCTCTTTGGGGGCTTGTACGGTACTGGTCATGTCTCCACATCCTTTCCAACCTTATATTCGACCAGGAACAGGATGCCGATGATGATGGTCATGACACCGGCCATCAGCAGCGCCGCAGCGCACAGCTTCTGATAGTCCATAGATTCAAACATATTGTTCATAAAGTGCTGCATCAAATACAGGCCGTCGTATGGATACGAACCGGTCAGCAAATAGACTTCCCGGAAGATTTTAAAGGAGTTGATCAGCGACAGAATCGTCACAAACAGCAGCGTCGGCGTCAGGTATGGCAGCTTTATGCTGAAAAACGTCCGGATAGGGCCTGCCCCTTCCAAGCTGGCCATTTCCAGTACGTCCCGCGGGATATTTCCGAAAGCCGCGATGAACAGAATCATATTGTAGCCCAGGTTCTTCCACAAAAACAGCAGAACCACCACATACCGGTTGTATTCCGACTTCATCCAGTCGATCTTCTCCACCCCAAAGATGGACAGGAACTCATTGACTGCGCCATTGTAGTGGAACGCCACCTGCCAAATCAGCACAATGGACGCCACCGGCACCATCATGGGGCTGAGGAAAAAAGTGCGGAACTGACTGCGCAGAGGAATCTTTGCCTCCAGCAGGCAGGCCAGCAGCAGAGACAATACCACCGCCAGCGGCACCGACAGGCCCGAAAAAATGGCCATGTTTTTGGCCGCTCTCTGAAAGGCGTTATTCTGCAGCACCTGTTTGAAATTGTCGAGAAATACAAAATTGTGGCTGACGGGGTTGTCCACCACCGCATAATAAATCACCACAAAAAACGGCAGAATATAAAACAGCAGCAGGCCGCCAAAGCTCGGCCCGAGGAACGCTGCCGACAGCAGGCGATCCTTGCGCCGTTCCGTTTTCATCGTATGTATTTTAGTCTTTTTCTTTCTCAACCGGCCTACCTCCTCCGGCGCTATGCTGTGTGTGTTCGAAACCGCCGGCGGTCTATCCGGCAGAGGAAATTCTTTTGCGCGTTTCCAGCTGTACTAACCAAAATAGTACAGCTATGTGTTTCTACCATACAGCTTTTATACCCCTTTGTCAACACAATTCACATTAAGATTTTATAAAAAACTCACAAAAAAAGCGGAGTCTTTCTGTCCAAAATAGCAGAATCGCGCAAAAGTAACAATTTGTATCCGCTCTGTTGCCGTTTTGATTCCGACGCACAGGTTTTCTCCATGTATTTGGACTGATTCCCAGTTTTCAGGTGATTGCATCACGGTTTCAGGGCGGTTATTTTCGATTATTTTATAGACGCAGCCTGGACATAGAATGTTCCCACTTTTTTCACACTTTTTTCACAGTTTCCACGTCAGCCTGGCGTTAAAAAATGCGCGTGTACAACTATGTGTACACGCGCATGACTTTTCCAAATGCAGTGGATCGAGTGAATGGGCTATTGGGGTTCCTGCGGCTGGCTGGACAGATCCGCATCCGCCTGGTCCGCTTCATCTGTATTGTCTTCCTCCTGGGTATCGTCCTGCTGGGATTCCGCGGTTTCGACGGTTTCCGATTCCGTATCTGCCGCCTGTGTGTTTCCGTCAGCGTAGTCCACGAAGCTCATGTTTAAATCCACATCTCCCTCGATGCCGTTGAGGCGGCCGGTGCAGGAATATTGCCACATATCGAAATGGAACACAAACGTGGGCGTTTCGTCATATTGTGCGAGCCAGAATTCGTAGTCCAGCAGCTGCGGCAGATTAAAGCCCTGATATCCATAACTCTGGTTGAAGTACACTGCCGCCGTGTACCCCGCATTTTCGATGGTCTGGCAAAAGGCCAGGGCGCACTGGGTCAATGTCTCCTGATCCATGCCGTCAGTCCGGGCCGCGGCCTCAATGGGTTCCCAGTCAAAGGCGACCGGGTAGGTAATGGTGTGGCCTTCAATGGCATCGAGGACAAAGCGCGCTTCTTCAATGGCTTCATCCACGGTGATGGCCTGGGAGAAGAAATAGACGCCGACATGAAGCCCGGCATCTGCCGCACCGTCCAGATTTTCCGCCGCGTTGGCATCGGCATTGATCTCCCCCAGAGAATACCCGCGGTAGCCCACCCGGATCATGGCGAAATCAATTCCCTCGTCCGCCACCGCCTCCCAGTCAATACTGCCCTGGTGTTCCGACACGTCAACGCCTGTAAAGGTCTCCGCTGCACTGTAGCGCCGGAACTGCCCGTCTGTGGAGAACGCCTCCAGGTCATAGGTGTTGGCCGGCATGCCGGACAGCACCGTTTCCCCCGCCAACGCCGTTTCGGACTCTGTCAGCGATTCGCCGGCCACTTCTGACTCGCTCTCCTCCGGCTGTCGGAGCTGTTCGACAATCATCAATCCCAGCAAAAAAATCAGAATCAGACAAAACGCCGTCAGTATCAGGGAAATGGCGCGATACCCCTGTTTCTTTGTTCGTTTCTTAGCCATATGAAATCCTTTCCGGTCAGCATCTGTCGTTCTTATGAATTATACCACAAGACGCCCCACCATCCAACTGTTTTATTTTTTCGTGTCCCTTCGCAAAAAAACTTCAAAATAACATTGTGAAATTGCTCGATTTGGTGTAAAATAAAGTAACGTTTTCGATACCAACACAAGGAGGCCTATTCTATGGACGAGCAGGAATATTATGAACAATTACAACGTCAGCGCCGTGCACGCCGCGAAGCCGCCAGGAAGCGGCATGAGCGAAACCGCCGCATCTTCTTTGGATCGATTTTCCTGGTCATCCTGGTGATCATAATCATTATATTCAAAGCCTGCGGCTCCGGCAATGACGACAGCACTACCTCCGAGAGTCCGAGTTCCAGCACCGAAGACACGGTTCCCTCCCTGACCTCTCCGGCGTCGGGTGTCACCATTACCACCCCGGAAGTCACCACCGTCAGCGCCAACCTGATTTTCGCCGGCGACATTATGTGCTATGATGATCAAATCAATGCCGCCGCCGTGGGTGACAGCTATGATTTCTCCAGTTCTCTGACCAATGTATCCGGTTACATTTCCGCTGCGGATCTGGCAATTGCAAATTTGGAATTGAATTTCTGCGGCTCTGCCAGCGGCTACACCGGTTATCCCGATTTCAACGCGCCGGAGGCTCTGGCTTCCAACCTGGCCGATGCCGGTTTTGACATTTTGCAGACAGCTAACACCTACAGCATCCAGAACGGCCTGGACGGTCTGGCCTCCACCCTCAGCTATGTCCGCGCCGCCGGCATGGACGCCATCGGCACCTATACCTCCCAGGAAGACGCGGACGCCAATGGCGTACTGATAAAAGAGGTCAACGGCATCCGGATCGCCTTTATCGCCTTCACAAAAGGCGTCAACAGCATGTCCCTGCCGGAAGGCTCGGAATACAGCGTGGACCTGCTGTACACCGACTACGATTCTCTGTATTCCAGCGTGGACACCACCGCTATTACAGAGAAGATCGCCGCCGCCAAAGAGCAGGATCCCGATGTCATCATCGCGCTGCTCCACTGGGGCAGCGAATATGAGCTGGGCGCCAGCAGCACCCAGACCCAGATTGAAAATCTAATGTTCCAGAACGGTGTGGACGCCATTATCGGCACCCATCCTCACATTGTGGATTCCATGGAGCGCAGGACCATCACCATGGACGATGGCACGGAGAAGGAAGTCTTTGTCGCCTATAGTCTGGGCAACTTCCTGTCCAGCATGACTACCGACACTTCCCAGGCCACCGTTCTGCTGAACCTGGAGATCACCATGGACAGTACCGGAGAAGTCTCCCTGGGCGAAATCAGCTATATCCCGCTGTATATCAACCACAACAGCGACGGCTCTCTGGAAATCCTGGACATTCATGCATCTTTGGCCGATGAAACCCTGGACAGCAGCACCGCTTCCACACTGGAGAGCGCTCTGTCCACCATTCACACCAATGCCGGCGAAGAATTTGACATCGCCAATGTCTCCAGTGCCGATGAAACCGCCACACCAGAATCCTCCGAAGAAGTTGATGACAGCACCGGCAATACGGAAGCCACGGATGATTCCAGCGGCACTACCGGCGACGACGCTGAAGCATCGGCTACTACTTCTGACGCGCCCAGCGCCTGAAAAGTTCCAAAAAACCCGACGGACCGCTGCCTGCTTGGCAGCGGTCCGTCTGCTTGTCGAAAAAGTGCCTGCGGCACTTTTTCGACCGCCGTATTTTGATCTGCTCGGGCGAAATGAATTTGACGGCGCTGGTGCGCCGGCTCGCCCTGCCCGGGCTTCGCGTCCGAAAACTGTATTGCAATCGTAGTGTTTCGACATGCGCAGGAAGGAACTTTCCGCAATCAAAACGGAAAACAGCGGGAAAACACACGAGTATTCGCGCCTTCTCCCGCTGTACGGCTGGGCATTGTTTTTTTGACAGTCTCAGCAAAATTACGTTTTCCTGTTTATCCAAAAGCGCCCGCGTTTCGATCTTCCAAAATTGACTCGATGCAGTTGGCCCCATCGGCTACAGCCGTCACCAACTGTCTTAGAGGCTTTTTCCGCACGTCTCCAGCGGCATAGAATCCAGGCACCGCCGTTCTTCCTGTTTCATCGGCCGGAATATAGCCGCCGGCTCCACAAACTCCAAGTCCTGCCGCCGGTCCCGTTCTGGGCTCCACACCCACGGCCACAAAGACGCCGTTCACCGGCAGCAGTTCTTCCCCCGCCGGTTCACTGATCCGCAGGCCCTCCACGTGGCCTTCGCCGCGAATCTCCGTTACGGTCGTGTTGGGATAGATGGTCACGTTGCGCAGGGCATTTAATCGCTCCTGCAGGCACCAGGCCGCCCGAAATTCGCCGCGCCGCAGCAGAATATGCACGCTGTCGCACCGCCGCGCCAGCGTCAGCGCATCGCCGGCGGCGGTGTCTCAGCCGCCCACCACCGCCACGGTCTTTCCCTGAAAAAAGGCCCCGTCACAGGCTGCACAGTAGCTGACGCCCTTTCCGATCAGCCGCTCCTCTCCCGGCACACCCAGCTTGCGTGGAGCTGCGCCTGCCGCGTAGACCACGGCGCGCACCCGCACTGTGCCGCCCTTGCACAGCAGCGTAAACCCGTCCGCATTCCGCTGGACAGTTTCCACCTCCATGGCCTGCATGGGCAGGCCGCTTTTCCCGGCATGGCCGAAAAATGCCTCCGCAACCTCCGCGCCGCCCCGATCGGGCAGGCCCAAATAGTTGTCCACCAGACCCGCCGACCAGATCTGCCCACCGCCCTGGCCGTTTTGTTCCAGGATGACGCCATCCAAGCCGGCCCGCGCCGCATAGATGGAGGCACTGAGTCCCGCCGGACCACCACCCACAATCGCAATATCCAACATTGTTGGCCCTCCCACTTTTACAGTTTCCGGATGAATATCCGCAGTTTATTCTGCGCCAAAGCCCGGAGATTATCAGTGTGCCAAAAAACTTTGGAAACGATTCAACAAACCGGCCAACGCTGCCGGCAGATACAGGCCGCTCCATGGCGTGTCTGTCCAAAGGACGAAAAGTCAACTCGTTGCCCATGTTCTTTTCTTGTCCCAATTATGGGGCTTCTGCACTAAGTGTGGGTAGAAAAGAGGGGTTTACCTGCCCGGAAGACTTGGTTTTACTGGGGAGCAGGTCAGCATAATCATGCTGAGCAGGTTGTCCAGGTTTCGGAACCCGTAGGCAGTTCGGATGAGCAACTTAATCTTGTTGTTCGT
>CBCPMX010000135.1:0-10946 GCA_965120355.1 uncultured Oscillospiraceae bacterium | reverse complement strand
TGCTAAAAACGCCGCTTCTTTCGTTGCTGCTGTCCATATCCGTTGTATTGCTATTTGGCTCCTTGTTTATTGACGACACCATCTAATACGATAACATAGCGCTTTAATAAAATCAATGGGTAATTTCGCAAAATTGAATGGCGGCCAGAGGATTTTTCTGTGAAAGAGGGAGAAGGCGGGTTTGTTGGCTGCCGGCTTCTCCCCAAACAGGCACCCGAAAGAACCTCAAAACAACGTGATCTGGCTCGTGTCCGGCAGATCGCCAAAAGCCCCCGCCGCTTTTAGATTTTCGATATGCGTCTTGGAAACTTTGGGACAGGCGGCGGAAAATTCTTCGATGGAAATGAACCGCTTCCCTTCCCTGCAGGCCACAATGTCCCAGGCAGCCGTCTCACCCAGGCCGGTCACGGCCACAAAAGGCGGCACCAGCTGATTGCCCTTGATATTGAATTTGGTGGCGTCAGACTCGTACAGATCCATTGGCGCAAAAGAAAATCCACGTTTATAAAACTCATAGCAGGCTTCCAACGTCGTCAGCAGATCCTGCTCTTTCGCCGTGGCATCGGGGTTGGCGGAAATTTCTTTGATCTTTTTGGTCACCAGATCGATGCCATGGGTCATAATGGCGGCGTCAAACCCGTCCTTCTGGCTGCGGCGATAAAAATAGGCACTGTAGAACGCCAGCGGCTCATGAACCTTGAACCAGGCAATCCGGAACGCCATCATCACATAGGCCACGGCGTGGGCCTTGGGGAACAGATAGGCGATTTTCGCCAGGGAGTCAATGTACCACTGGGGCACACCCAGTTCCTGCATTTTCTCCACCCAGCCCTCCTGAAAGCCGCCTTTCTTCACCTTTCCTTTTCGAACGGCCTCCATAATCTTAAAGGCCATCTTCGGATCCATACCTTTGGAAATCAGGAACAGCATAATATCGTCACGGCAGCCCACCGTCTCCGTCACCGATGCAATGCCGTTTAGGATGAGATCTTTGGCGTTGCCCAGCCACACGTCGGTGCCATGGGAGAAGCCGGACAGGCGCACCAGCATATCAAATTTATCCGGTTTGGTGTCCACCAGCATCTGGCGGGTGAAACTGGTTCCAAATTCCGGGATGCCGATGGAACCGGTCTGTCCAATAATGGGATCGTCGTTGGGCAGGCCCAACGGCTCTGCCGAACTGAAAATGCCCATAGTATCCTTGTCATCCAGGGGAATTTTCTTGGCATCCACACCGGTCATATCCTCCAGCATCCGGATCATAGTGGGATCATCATGCCCCAGCATGTCCAGCTTCAGCAGATTGGCCTCCATAGAGTGATATTCAAAGTGGGTCGTAATGGTATCGGTGTCGGTGGAGTCGGCAGGGTGCTGGACGGGGCAGAAATCCGTGACGTCCATATCCTGTGGAATAATGACCAACCCCCCAGGGTGCTGCCCCGTGGTGCGCTTGACGCCCACACAGCCTTGGGCCAGCCGGTTTTCTTCCGCCTTGGTGACAGTCATATTCCGTTCGTCCAGATACTTTTTCACATAGCCATAGGCCGTTTTCTCGGCCAGCGTGCCGATGGTTCCGGCGCGGAACACATGATCCCGGCCAAACAGCGTCTCGGTGTATTTGTGGGCGTTGGCCTGGTATTCGCCGGAGAAATTCAGATCAATATCCGGCACCTTATCGCCACCGAACCCCAGGAAGGTCTCAAAGGGGATGTCGAACCCGTCCTTGGCATAGGGCGTCCCGCAGACCGGGCAGACTGCGTCCGGCATGTCCGCGCCGCAGCCGTACCCCTCTCCTGCCGCAAAATCCGTGTGTTTACAGTTGGGGCAGCGATAATGGGCCGGCAGAGAGTTGACCTCCGTGATGCCAGAGAGGAACGCCACAATAGACGAGCCGACGGAACCGCGAGAGCCCACCAGATAGCCGTGCGCCAGAGAATCGGCCACCAGCTTCTGGGCCGACATATAGATGACGTCGTAATGGCGGCCCAAAATGTCGCCCAGCTCCGTCTCCACACGGGTGGTGACAATCTCCGGCGGATTTTCGCCGTACAGCTCATGCATTTTCCCATAGACCAGGCTCTTCAAATCCTCTACAGAGTTCTCCACCTTGGGTGTGAACAACTCCTTGGGCAGCAGCTCAAACTGCTCCACTTCCTCGCAAATCCGCAGAGGATCGTCAATGACCACCCGATGGCAGGTCTCCTCCCCCAAATAAGAAAATTCCTCTAGCATTTCGTCTGTGGTACGGAAGTACAGCGGGTTCGGTGCATCGGCGTCGGCAAACTTCTTACTGGCCAGCAGGATTCGGCGGTAAATCTCATCCTCTGGATTCATAAAGTGGACGTCGCCGGTGGCGCAGCAAGGTTTCCCCAGTTCATCCGCCAGCTGTACCAGCCGCCGGTTATACTCCCGCAGCTCCTCCTCGTCGGCGGCAGTCCCATTGCGCACCATAAAAGCGTTGTTGCTGATGGGCTGAATCTCAATGTAATCATAAAAGGATGCCAGCCGCTTCAGCTCACTCCAGCTTTTATTGTCCACCATGGCCCGGAAGACCTCGCCCGCTTCGCAGGCCGAACCAATGATCAGGCCCTCCCGGAATTTCAGCAGCTCGCTCTTGGGAATAATCGGATTTCTTTGGAAGTATTTCAGATGCCCCAGGGAAACCAGATTATACAGATTTTTCAGACCCACCTTATTCTTTGCCAGCAGAATCATATGGTACGTCTTGCGGCTGGCGGCGCTGCTGCCGCTGCGCATGGCCTGCATGTAGTCGTTAATCTCACGGACCCGGGTAACGCCATCCTCCTCCAACATCTTGAAGAATTTTTGCATCATATACGCCACCGTAATGGCGTCGTCGCTGGCCCGGTGGTGATTGAACTCCGGCAGGGACAGATGGTTTGCCACAATATCCAACTTGTATTTTTTCAGATCCGGCAGCAGGTTCTGTGCCATAACCAACGTATCCACTGACGCATTCGGGAACTCCAGGCCCACTTGTGCACAGCCCAGAGAGATAAATCCCATATCAAAATCGGCGTTGTGCGCCACCAGAGGCCGGTCTCCCACAAACTCCAAAAAGGCCGTCAGCGCCTCCAGCAGGCTGGGGGCATCCGCTACGTCGCTGTCCCGGATGCCGGTCAGCTCTGTAATCTCCTGTGGGATGTGCATCCCGGGGTTCACAAAAGTCTGGAACCTCTCGCCGATCTTCCCATCGTCATAGCGCACGGCGCCGATTTCCGTAATCTGATCCCGGCCGGCCTTCAAACCGGTTGTCTCGATGTCAAAGGCCACGAACTCTCCGTGGAGAGATGCGCTGCAATCTCCGTGAACCACAATGCGGTCATCCACATCGTTGACGTAATAGGCCTCCACACCATAAATCAGTTTGATCTTATCCCCCGCCGCATGCCAGGCGTCGGGAAAGCCCTGACAGACACCGTGATCCGTAATCGCAATGGCGGGATGGCCCCATTTGATGGCCTGTTTGACCAGATCGCCGGGATCGGCCAGCGCATCCAGAGAGGAATAGCGGGTATGCAGATGCAGTTCCACCCGTTTTTCCGCCGCCGTGTCCTGCCGCTCCTGCTTTTTTCCCAGGAGAATATTGTTGGGCTGCATGACCATTTCATTTTCATACCGGTCGTGGGTCATTTTACCCTGGATTTTCACCCACATGCCGGTCTTGATCTTTTCCACCAGCGGTGCGGCCCTATCATTCTCCATGAACTGGCTGATGCGGACGGAACCCGTATAGTCGGTGACGTCAAAATTGATGACCCAGGCGTTGCGCTTGGCCAGCTCCCGGTGATTGACTGCAAAGACCTCACCTTCGATACACACCCGGAACATATCCAAATTCAACTCGGAAATGGGTACCGGTTCGCCCTTGAAGGGCTTTCCAAAGATCACGTCCGTCGCGCCACCGCCATTGGATGTCCCTTGAGACGCAGTCTTTTTCCCCTCCCCCCGCGGTTTGTCCGCCGGGGTGGGCGGCGTATAGTTGGCCAAAGCCTCCTGGCGAATGCGGGCCGTCTCCTGAAACAACGCATCCTCAGGGACCTCATGGCTGCTGGAGATATTGATTGTTTTATGTAAACCAAACCGATCCTGCAAATACCGCTCAGCCCGCTGGACAGCCTTAGTCAACTGCTCTTTCCCATTGGCACGCAGGGTCAAATGCAGCTGGGCGTCCTCCTCAAGTTCCCACCTGCACCCCGCCAAAATCGCGTAAGCCGGGGAATATTCCGCAATCATAATCTGGGTCAGGTCGGAAAAATCCATGGACGGCAGCACATCCGCCCCATATGATGGAAAAATGCGCACACCGCCAAGGTTATAGGCCCTGGCGATGGCTTTCTGTACTGTACCGATTGTTTTTAGATTTATGTAAACCGGAGAGTCCAGCAAAATCTCTATCGAACGCTTCTCCTGACAGATGGTGGCCTCTCGAACCACCGCTTCCCTCAGGACCGCAGTATGCTCCTCCGGCAGCTGGCAATGTGCAAACATTTCCAGCAGATAGACGGGTCTTTCCATAGAAGCTTCCCTTCAAAGTGTATCGATATAGGCCAACAGTTCCCCCATAAGCCGTTCATAGGGAACCTTCTTTACGGGCTTGCCCTTGGCAAACAGAACGCCCTCGCCGTTGCCGCCGGCCACGCCCACATCCGCCTCCCGGGCCTCGCCAGGGCCGTTGACTATGCAGCCCATCACTGCCACCGTAATGGGTTTGACACAGTCCGCCAGCGCCGCTTCCACCTGCTGGGCCAAGCCAATCAGGTCGATGTTGGTCCGGCCGCAGGTGGGGCAGGAGATGATCTCCGGCCGTTCTTTCCGCAGGCCGGCCGCCGCGAGAATATCCCTGGCGACCTCTACCTCCCGCACTGGGTCGTCGGTCAGGGAGACGCGAAGCGTGTCGCCGATCCCCAGGCACAGCAGGCCCCCGATCCCCATGGCGGATTTGATGGTTCCCATGCGCAGGGTGCCGGTTTCTGTCACACCTAAGTGCAGCGGATAGTCGGCTTTCTCGTGCATCAGCCGGTACGCGCCCATGGTCACCGGCACGGAAGAGGACTTCATGGACACGCAGATATCCGTAAATCCATGCTTCTCCAGCAACGCGATGTGGGAGAAGGCGCTTTCCACCAGAGCCTCCGCCGTGGGATGCCCATATTTTTCTAATAACGTTTTGTCCAAACTTCCGCCGTTGACGCCAATGCGGATGGGGATATGCCGGTCTTTACAGACCTCCGCCACCGCCCGCACCCGGTCCTCGCCGCCGATGTTGCCGGGGTTGATGCGGATCTTCGCCGCACCGCCCTCCGCCGCCGCGATAGCCAGCCGGTAGTCAAAATGGATATCCGCCACCAGCGGCAGCGGAGATTCCCTGGCGATCTCCGCAAAACTGCGGGCAGCGTCCATGTCCGGCACTGCCAGGCGCACAATTTGGCACCCCGCAGCCCGCAGAGCCTCGATCTGCGCCAGGCAGGCGGCCACATCCGTAGTCTTGGTATTGAGCATGGACTGTATGGAAACGGGTGCGCCGCCGCCAATGGCAACGTCACCCACATGAATTTGTCTCGTCATTTGTATCAGCTCACAATCAGTCTCGCAATATCCTGGAATGTCACGATGGCCATAAAGGCCAGCAGCAGCACCATGCCGGCAGCATGGATATATCCCTCATATTTGGGGTCAATGCGCCGGCGGCTGATCTTCTCCACCACTGTGGTAATGAGGAGGAAAAACACTCGCCCGCCGTCCAGCGCAGGAATGGGCAGCATATTCATATATGACAGGTTCACCGCAATAAACGCGCCCAAATACAAAATATTCCGCAGGCCCGACAAAAAACTGGACGACGCCGTACCGGTTTCGTTGATAATCGATACAATACCCACCGGGCCGGACATGTCGGACAATCCCGCATTTCCGGAAATCAAATCCAGCAAGCCCAGCTTCACCATGCGGGCAAAGTCCACCACGGAGTACCAGGCTTCTTTCAACGTCCGGCCTGCTGTTTTCTCCACAGTGGTGAACGTCACGCCATACCGCAGCGTCTGCTCCCCGTTTGTCTCAAAATACGCCTGTTCCATCACCAGCTCTGGAAATCGGATCTTTTCGCCGTTGCGGATCACCACCACGTCATAAGTGGTGTCGTCGCCCCGTTCCACCAGCATAGACCAGTCGCTGTACACATAGACCCGTTCGCCGTCAATGGAATAAAAGGTGTCCCCCACTTGCAGCCCGCCGGCGGCCAAGGTGCTTTCCGGTTCCAGCTCCGCAATGGTTGCGTCAATCATAGTGGAACCGCCGGTGGCCAGCAACACCACCACAATCAAAAATCCTGTCAAAAAATTCATAAAAGAGCCGGCCACCAGGATAATACAACGACGCCACCAGGATTTCGCCGTGAAGGCACGGGGATCCTCACTCTCTTCATCCTCACCCTCCATGGCGCAGAAACCGCCAATGGGAATCAGCCGGAGAGAATAAACGGTTTCCCCCCACTGCCGCTGCAGCAGCACAGGACCCATATTGATAGAAAACTCGTTGACCCGTACCCCCAGCAGCTTGGCGGTGATGAAATGGCCAAATTCGTGAATAAAGATCAGAAACCCGAACAGTAAGAGCGCAATCACAATATACAACTAGAAAAACTCCTTTTTTCGCACAGCGCCCTGGCAGTTATGCCATGGCGTCATATACGGCTTTGCGCGCCGCCCGGTCCGCGGCTAAGATTTGTTCCAGATTAGGGCCGTCCACCACCGGGACGGTCTCCAGGGCGCGGCGCACCAACGCCGCAATGTCGCAGAATCCAATCTCTTCTCTTAAAAACAGTCCCACCGCCGCCTCGTTTGCGCCGTTGAGGATGGCGCAGGCCGTTCCGCCCCGCACCGCCGCGTCCATTGCCAGCTGCAAGCAGGTAAAGGTCGCCGGATCCGGCGCTTCAAAGGTCAGCGGGCCGCAGGTCAGCAAATCCAGCGGCGCCGCCGGAGATGGCATCCGGTCCGGATACGTCAACGCCAGCTGAATGGGAATGCGCATATCCGGTACCCCCAGCTGCGCCATGACGGTTCCGTCCACATATTCCACCAGAGAATGCACAATACTCTGCCGGTGGATCACCACCGACACCTGCCCGGCTGGCAGGCCATACAGGCGCATGGCCTCTATAAACTCCAGCCCTTTGTTCATCATGGTGGCGGAATCCACAGTGATTTTCTGCCCCATGGTCCAGTTAGGATGCTTCAGGGCCTGGGCCTTGGTGACGGTTTGCAGCTGCTCCTGGCTCCAGCCAAAAAACGGCCCTCCGGATGCCGTCAGGATCAGCCGTTTAACCTGGCTGCGGCGATTGCCCAGCAGGCACTGGAAGATGGCCGAGTGCTCCGAGTCCACAGGAATGATCTGCGCGCCGGAGTGCTCTGCCGCAGCCATGACCAGTTCGCCCGCGCAGACCAGCGTCTCTTTATTGGCCAATGCAATTCTCTTTTTTTCGGCAATGGCCGCCAGGGTTGGACGCAAGCCCACCATCCCCATGACAGCAGTGACCACCGTATCGCTCTGGGGCATAGCCGCAGCCTCCAGCAGGCCGTCCATCCCCCATTTCACGGCGATGTCCAAGCCCTGTAACCGGGCCTCCAGGGATGCGGCCGCCTCCTGGGTTCCCATGACCGCCAGCCTGGGGCGGAATTTGCGGCACTGCTCCGCCATCCGTTCCACGTTGGTATTGGCGGTCAGGGCCGCCACCTGGATCTCAAGCTTCTCCGCCACATCCAGTGTCTGCCGGCCAATGGAACCGGTACTGCCCAGAACGGAAAGCATCTGTGTCATATCATCAGCCTCCAAACAACGGCATTGCCAGCAGCAGCAGCTCTGTCATGGGCGCCACAAAGACCATGCTGTCAAACCGGTCCAGAATGCCGCCGTGTCCCGGCAGCAATTTGCCATAGTCCTTGATCCCGGTCTGCCGCTTCATCAGAGAAAATGCCAGATCCCCCTCATAGTCGATCACTGTGCCAACCAGAGCATAGAACACTGCATACCCATAGTTGGGCTGGCGGCCAAAACCGAACTGGCACACAGCACAGTAAATCAGCATCAAGGCAGTGGCGGCCACTGCGCCGCCAATGGCGCCCTCCCAGGTCTTTTTGGGGCTCAGCTCCGGAGCCATTTTATGCTTCCCCAAAAACACGCCGGCAAAATACGCGCCGCCGTCTGCCACAAACGCGATGACGAAGGGAACCAATATATAATACTTTCCAAATTCCATATTTAGAATCCGGACAATAGACGACAGGAACAGCGGAATCAGCACCGCTGCAAAAAACGAGACAAACACCTCACTGATCTGGATCGTCTTATGCCGGTACAGGGCCACTGCGAACACCAGGATAAAATAGGCGAACAGCCCCCAAAGCGCCAGCTCTAACTGGCAGGAGAAAAAACTCCACAGCGGGATCGCCGCCGCAAACACCATACTCAGCGCCACTATCCCCCGGTCTTGTACCAGGCCGGTGCCCACCAGCATCTCCTGCACGGAAATCATACAAAGCGCCGCTACCAGCACAGCCGTCGCCAGCGGCGGAAGCCCATAGATCACGACCAGCAGCAGTGGAATACACACCACCGCCACAAGGATTCTCGCTTTCATCATACTCCCCCAAAGCGCCGGTCCCGGCCCCGGAAGGCCAGAATCGCGCGGTCAAGATCAGCCGGTGTGAAATCCGGCCACAGTACGTCTGTATAATAAAACTCCGTATATGCCGACTGCCACAACAGGAAGTTGGACAGCCGCAGCTCTCCGCTGGGGCGAATCACCAATTCCGGATCCGGAATCCCCGCGGAATAAAGAAGGCCGGAAAACCGCGCCTCATCCAAGTCCTCCGGCTGCGCTTTGCCTTCCACGCACTGACGCGCGAACGTGCGCGCCGCCCGCAGAATTTCATCCCGTCCGCCGTAGTTCAGGCAGATATTGGCCTGAAAGCCCACATAGTTTTTCGAGCGCCGCAGCGTATCCGCTGCCAGCTCCTGCAAATCGGGACTCAGCCGGCTCAAGTCACCGAAAAAGGCCAATCGGATCTTATCCCGCTCCATCTTCTCAATGGCTTCGTACAGATACTTCTTCAGAAGCCCCATAATCGCGCCCACCTCTTCGGCAGGGCGTTTCCAGTTCTCTGTGGAGAAAGCATAGACCGTCAGATAGTCCATGCCAATGTCGCGGCAATAGGTGGCAATGGTGCGGAAAGTCTCGCTGCCGGCGGCATGCCCTGCCGTCCGCGGCAGGCCCCGCTGTGTCGCCCAGCGCCCGTTGCCGTCCATAATAATCCCCACATGGCGCGGCACCATGTCCGGCGTAAGCACGGGCTGCTGTTCCGGCGCGGCTTCCGCCGCTTTCTTCTTAAAGATCGCCATAACTCTTCTTTCCGTATACAGTTTCCCAACAGGCATCCCAAGGCGTCCTCACTGAGAGGACGCCTTGGATGCGCCGCAGGCCAATTCAGATTTCCATCAGCTCTTTTTCTTTTTTGGCGCAGAGCGTGTCGATTTCCTTAATATATTTATCCGTCAGCTTCTGCATATCCTCTTCTGCCTTTTTCTGCTCGTCCTCCGTCATTTCGGATTTCTTTTTCGCCGCTTTGAAGGAATCCATCGCATCCCGGCGAATATTGCGGATCGCAACCTTCCCGTCCTCTGCATACTTGCGCACCTGCTTGGACAAATCACGGCGGCGTTCCTCATTGAGCTGCGGGAACGCCAGCCGGATTACCTTGCCGTCGTTCTGGGGATTGATCCCCAGGTCCGAGGTCTGAATCGCCTTTTCAATGGGCTTCAGCAGGGAGCCGTCCCAGGGCTGAATAACCAGGGTACGGGGATCCGGTGAAGAAATGGACGCCACCTGGTTGACGGGCGTGTCCACGCCATAATAGGACACAGTAATACGATCCAGCACCGCCGCATTGGCGCGGCCTGCCCGTACAGAGGCGAACTGGCTGCTCAGCACCTCCAGAGTTTTGTCCATCCGATTGGAATACGCTTTATAGTCTGCCATTTTACAATTCCTCCTTTACAATTGTACCGATTTTTTCGCCCTTCACGACTCGAAGAATATTCTCCGGATCCTTGAGCGCAAACAACACAATGGGAATGCCGTTGTCCATAGACAGCGATGTAGCCGTGGAGTCCATGACCGCCAGATGCTTGGCCAGCACCTCATCATAGGTGATGGCATCGTATTTCACGGCCTCCGGATTCTTAGCCGGATCGTCATCATAGACGCCGTCGATATTCTTAGCCAGTAAAATCACATCGGCGTCGATCTCCACTGCCCGCAGCACAGCCGCGGTATCGGTGGAGAAGAACGGATTGCCGGTGCCGCACCCGAAGATGACCACCCGGCCTTTTTCCAGATGGCGAATGGCCCTGCTGCGAATGTACGGTTCAGCGATGGCCCGCATTTCGATGGCCGTCATAACCCGAACCTGCACATCCCGCTGCTCCAGGCAATCGGCCACGGCCAATGCATTGATGGCAGTGGCCAGCATACCCATGTGGTCTGCACGGACCCGTTCCATCTGGTCGCCGCCGTCCTTTACGCCGCGCCAGAAGTTTCCGCCGCCCACAACAACGCCAACTTCCACGCCAATCTCCACGCATTTTTTGATGACGTCGCACACGCCGCCGATCACATCAAAGTCCAAACCACGGTGTCGGTCGCCGGCCAGCGCTTCGCCGCTTATTTTGAGAAGTACGCGCTTGTACCTGGGTTCCATCATTCACACAACTCCTTCGCAGAATTTACCTCCTACATTCTATATCAAAACACGCGATTTGAAAAGCTGAAATTTCACTTTTTCCAGAAATGTTTTTCTGCTGTTCAAAAAAAGTTGGGTCAATCATAAAAGTTGTGGGATGAAGGGTTTCTGATGTAGGGCTTCCGGCTA
>CBCPMX010000134.1:0-2658 GCA_965120355.1 uncultured Oscillospiraceae bacterium | reverse complement strand
CCGGCTCTCAGGGCAGCAGCGTCCTCAAAGTATTTGACATAACGGCCGCTGTCACCGGTATCAATGTATCCAGTGCCAGAAAAGCCGGTATCGACACAGACCAGGTGGTACTCTCACCCATGAGTCACGCTGGATATTATCCCGGCGGCAAACTGATGACAATGAAGATCGTCTATGAAAAAGAAACCTACCGGCTTCTCGGCGCACAAATCGTGGGCTACGAAGGCGTGGATAAACGTATTGATGTGTTGGCCACCGCCATCCGCGCAGGGATGAACGCCACTGCGCTGAAAGATCTGGATCTGGCCTATGCGCCGCCCTATTCCTCTGCAAAGGATCCCGTCAATATGGCCGGCTTTCTGATCGACAATATTGCAAATGGAATCCTGAAGCAATGGCACCTGGAGGACATGCCCACTCTGCCCCGAGACGGTTCTGTGACACTTCTGGACGTGCGCACGGCGGATGAATACCGCCAGGGCCATGTGGACGGGTTTGTGAACATCCCTGTGGACGCTCTGCGGGACCGGCTGGATGAAATCGACAGGGACAAGCCTGTCTACGTGATGTGCCAAAGCGGTCTGCGCAGTTATATTGCCTGCCGCATTCTCACAGGGTACGGCTGGGAGTGCTACAATTTCTCCGGCGGCTTCCGCTTCTATGACGCAGTCACAAACGATCGCCGTCTGATTGAAACAGCCACCGCATGCGGGATGGACTGCAAATAAATAAACCGTGCATGCGCTTGTTTCCGGCAAGTGGATGCACGGTTTTGTCCGTTGCGGCGTCTCAGAAAGCCGGATCCCGCATCCGGCACTTTTCCCGGTACTCCCGGGGCGTCAGAGACGCATAGCGCTTAGAACGGGTCGAAAAACTGGCGCCGCTCCCATATCCAGCCTGTTAAATAATCCTGGAGATCGCCAGATCCGTGTTTTCCAGGAGCCGTTTTGCGTCCGCAATCCGGGCCTGGTGTGAGGAATGCATTGCCATCAATCAGCATGCTCCGGATCGGTACTTCGCACGATAATCACACGTTCCGGCGCCCAATCCCCCACGCTGCGCCGTACTCCATAAACACGCAGGAGCTCAGCGCTGCCTCCGTACACCTGGTAAACATCCAAGGGAGCGCTGCAGAATGGATTCCATTCTGCAGCGCTCCCTTCGTAACTTGTCAGAAAGCGGCGCCGGTTTTTCGGCCGCCGGTGCTGCGCACAACTTGTTTTCCCGTTGTCACACGCCGCCGCAGCGTCAAATCCACTGACTCACGTACCCGCCAGCCAGATATCCGCTGGCCATGGCCCAGGGCATTTCGCCAAACTTTCCGCCGGAATCATCCCGGAGGAACAGTCCGCGGCAACTGTCGCCGACCGCCCAAAGGCCAGGGATGACGGAGCCGTCCTGGCGAACCACCTGCAGCTGGGTATCCGTCACAATGCCGCCGGAAGCAGACTCGCTGAATCTGCCGCCGTAGACAGCATAGAACGGCGGGGTCTTCACTGTTTCCGGCGTCATGGGGCCAAAGGGGCCGGGAGGGGGCGGATTTTTGGCCGCTTCCTCTGCCTGCGCGTTGTACTTGTCCATCTCTTCTAAGAAAATTGCCGGATTGACGCCCATTTTTTCGGCAAGGCATTCCAATGTCCAAGCCTTGCGGACAGGGTAGCCGCAAGAGGCCTCAAAATCAATCTCGTACTGGTAGTTCTCCCGGGATGCCTGGGCAGCGGGATCGTTGTTTCGCTGGATGGCCTGCTGGCCGGATCGGGCGACGGTTTCACTGTCCATCACAGTGTAGACAAAGCAGCCGTCCAGCTTGTCCAGCGGGCCGGTGGGGCTGCCAGGGCCGCCGCCTGTCAAGCTTACATGATGGCCAGATTGATCGAAGATGGGGCATCCGAAGCCTCCCAAACTCATGACAGTATAGTTGAACGGGTGATGCACCGGACCAGAGGCCGGAACACGGAGCCGTTCCAGATCCAACTGCCCGCCGGTCTCCTTTACCAGCTCCATGCCGTCGCCGGTGGAGCTGGCGACGCTCAGCCGCTTGACCGGCACGCCGCGGAAAAAGTCCGGATTGGTCTTGGTCATCAGCATGTCATTATGCGCAAATCCACCGGTGGCGATAATGCAGGCTTTGGCCTGGATGGTCACCTGGCCGCCGGGGTTTTCCGCCACCACGCCGGCAAACGCACCATCCTCGCCGGTCAGCAGCTTGACTGCACGGTGCTCTGTCAGGACTTCCACGCCCAGAGACGCGCCCACCTCCAGCATTTTGTTCACAACAAACGTGCCCATCCAGCCGGGACCCATGGAGGTGTCGGAGCTCTTCAAATTGTCGATGCGCTGCGGAAAATCGATCATGGCAAACGGGATTCCAGGCGGAACCCCGGGATCGCCGGGTTTCATGAGCTTAAAATGCTGTTCCACATCGCCAAAGGTACACAGCCAGTCGAACATGTCGCTGAGGGCATAGGTGGCGTTTTTCAGCATGGTATAGTCCAGCACACGGCCGGTGTCCTCATAGAGCTTGTTAAGGAACTCCTCCCGCACATCCGGCAGACCCGCTGCCGCATGCCACTTGGTGTAGCGCATCAAAAAGCCGTGGCCCAGCGTGGTATTGCCGCCGGGCTTTTTCGCCTTTTCCAGCACAAGGACCTTTTTCCC
>CBCPMX010000133.1:0-7365 GCA_965120355.1 uncultured Oscillospiraceae bacterium | reverse complement strand
CACAAACCTACATTTTTTTCTCGCCGTTTTCTTACATTTTATCATTGGCGCTGACAGTTATGGCAAAGGGCCTGCCTGTGTACGCTCCACAGGCAGGCCCTTCAACCATTATTTCTTTTTCTTTAAAACAACAGCAACTATTGCAACGACAACGACAACCACCACAATCACGGCAATGACTTTACCCATATGTGTTCTCCTCCTTATGTTATTATTCCATCCCGGCAGCTCCGGGTGCCTGCAAATCTTACCAGGCCGCTCTGCGCCTGTTTTCACACACAATTGCGGCACCGCAGCCAAAAGCGTCTTCTTCCTCTATATCGGCTGCGGCGGCTTCACAGGTCCAAGTTTACAGCGTTTCAAACTTCTCACCTGTTTTCGCCTCGTCGCTGTACAGCTCACGGGGCAGGATGCTGGGATACGCATGCCACTGCCGGATGGACATGGTGCCCCGGCCTCCGGTCAGTGTTCTGACGATCCCATCGTGATATGTGAACGTCCCCTCAACATAGTCGAAAATCAAGGTGCCCACCGGATTATCGGGAACCTGGAAGGTAACGCCCCAGGTGCGGGCGTTGCACACATGGGCGCGGACCTCGTACACACCGTCCTCCACTTCGATCTTGATGTTGTACCAGGTGGGCACAAAGCCGTCCAGTTCCCGCATGAAGGCCCAGTCCTCATGGGTGATGGTCATCCTGCCTTCGGGATAATACCGGTCATTCTCCAGATCATAAATGGCGAAATCCTTCATGCCCAGGCGCATGTCGTACATGGAGGAGTGCAGTTCATTGAACGTGATATACCCCCAATCCTCCCAGCCGCCCAGCTCCGCAGCGGAGGAATCCACGGCCACATAGCGCCCCCGCTGGCCAGTTCCCTTGACCTTGACGGTCTTGCCCTGATAGGTAAATTCACCGTCCACGTCGCCGGACCAGTTATAGCCGTAGGTGATGGAGTGCTGGGTCAGATAAGATGGCTTCTCCCTGCCGTACCAGAGGGGATAGCCATGGGCCCGGTGCCACAGGTCCGCCTTATATTCGCCGTCCATGGAATCGGTCTGGATGTGCCACCGGCCGTCGTCAAAGCACTCCACGCTGTATTCGGGGCCGCAGGACACCAGAACGCTGTGTTCCCGCTTTTCAATCTGCATGGTCCCTTGGGGATTGCGGATCATTTTGTTGAACACGGCCCCGGGATATTCCGCCACCTTATAAATGGAGCTGGGAAGCTGGCGGACATGGCCCTTACCCTTCGCCATACAGATGGTGACCAGGTCCATTTTCTCCAGATTCATGGACAAAATGGAGCCCCCCAGGGCGTACAGCTCGCCGTCGTCGCCCTCCACATTGCACTCATACAGCCAGTCCAAAAACCCGCTCCTGACCTCTTCTTCCACGCCGTTTCTTGCTTCATCGGCCAATGTGACCCTGGGATCCTTGATTTTCATAGGAAACGCTCCTTTATTTATTATTTATAGCGAAATGACGTACGTCATCAAACTAACAGGGCATGTGCCTTTTTACCCTAAGTGCTCACCATCCAACTTCTCTCGCAGTCGGTTTGCATCCTCTGGATGGTATCTAAAATTATATCGAGTTTATGTTTGCAGAGTGCTTGAATTCTGTTTCTGTAATATTAAGATCCGCTGCGGGCGCCGCAGCAAAAGTCCCTACAGCACTCCTTTTATCGCAAAAAGGGCAACGCATGAAAAAGAGGCTGCGCCGCTTTTTTCTATAAGCCAGGCAGCGGGGGGGGGGGGGGGGGGGCGCCTGGCACGCGAATTTTGTTTTTCTTTTTGCACAAGAAATCGGGAGTCGGGCCCGCCCCCCCCCCCCCCCCCCCCCCGCTGCCGTTCTGCACTATATTTATTAAGGATTGCTCGTTTTATGTCCGTTCTGCGTGAGGTCTTTCCCGGTACCACCGTCGGTCTGGCACAGGAGGGCGGCTTACAGATGCAGCACCTGCTGCGCAACCTGGAAATAGATCAGCAGAGAGATGGCGTCTACAATAGTGGTGATAAACGGGCTGGACATAACTGCCGGATCAAATCCGATCTTTTTTGCCAGCATGGGCAGCACACAGCCCACCATTTTGGAGCAGATGGTGGTGCACATCAGCGTCACAGCCACCACAACGCTTACCGCAATCGTAACGTCTGCTCCGCCCAGTAGCAGCCGGTCAATGAGCTGAAGTTTGACAAAACTGACGACGGCCAGGGATGCGCCGCACAACAGGGCAGTGCGGAATTCCTTCCAGATCACCTTGCCAATGTCGGAAAAATGAATCTCATCCAGAGAAATGGCGCGGATAACCGTAACGGAGGTCTGAGAGCCGCAGTTACCGCCGGTATCCATGAGCATTGGGATGAACGACGTCAGAACAATGGATGCGGCCAGAGCGTTTTCAAAGCTGGTAATAATCATGCCTGTAAAGGTGGCCGAAATCATCAGCAGCATCAGCCAGGGAATCCGGGCTTTCCACAGGTCAAAGGGGGTCGAACGCATATAGGATTTTTCAGACGGATTGATGGCGGCCATCTTGGCGATATCTTCGGAGGTCTCTTCTTCGATGACGTCCATAACGTCATCGACGGTGACGATGCCTACCAGGCGGTTCTCCTGATCCACCACAGGCATGGCGATCAGATCATATTTCATCATGGCCTGGGCGGTGGCCTCCTGGTCATCCAGGGTGGTGGCCTTGATCACCTCGGTGCTCATGATGTCGCTGATCACAGTGGTATAGTCCGACAGCAGCAGTTCCCGCACGGACACGACGCCCTCCAAAATGCGGTGGGAATCGATGACATAGCAGGTATAGATCAGTTCCGAATCCGCGCCCTTCTGGCGGATACGGGCGAAAGCCTGCTCCACAGTCATATCCTTGCGCAAATCAATGAACTCTGCCGTCATAATGCTGCCGGTAGAGTCTTCCGGGTATTTCAGAAACTGGTTGATCAGCTGGCGCGTCTCCGGCTTGGCACTGCGCAGTACACGGGTGACCATATTGGCCGGCAATTCCTCCAGCATATCCACGGCGTCATCCACGAACAGCTCTTCGACGATGGCCGCAAGTTCCTGGTCAGTGATAAAAGAGATTACAACCTGTT
The DNA here is from genome assembly GCA_965120355.1 of uncultured Oscillospiraceae bacterium. Classification (GTDB taxonomy): domain Bacteria; phylum Bacillota; class Clostridia; order Oscillospirales; family Oscillospiraceae; genus CBCPMX01. The sequence continues at coordinate 4,253 of CBCPMX010000133.1, read as the reverse complement.
GGGTCTCTGGCTCCAGATTGGAAAAGACCTCCGCCGTAACTTCCTTGGACATGGTGCGGAATACGACCGCCATGTCCTTGGCATTCAGGGTTTCGATCCACTCTGCCACGTCTACGGGATTGAGTACATCCATGACGCCGCGCAGAGCTGTGAATTTCTTCTGCTCCAACAGCCGCAGGAGCAGGGTGGAATCAAAGTTGTCTGGCATAATACTTCCTCCTAATCAAAGAATTTGGATGTAAGTCGCCAGACAGATGGAAGCGGTTTTTCCATTATGTCATTTAACACGTTCCGGTACGAAAAGCAGGCGGCATAACGGTACAGCCGGTTCCTCTGTCTTCGTACTTCGACCGATCGGGTCCACTTGCTTTTCACCTCGTTTTCCATGGGGAATCCCCAAAATCACAATATTTATGGTAGCACAAACAGCCGGTTTTTTCAACGAAAAGTTCTGCTGATTTTCTGATTATCTTGGCACCACTTCGTAAATGTCAGAATTGCTTGGAATATCAGGCATTTCCGGCATTTTGCGTTTCGGAAGATCCCCCGCATGTATCATGGCATCTCCGAGCCTCTTCCGGCGGTCAAAAGCAGTAAAACCGTATTTCAATAGTCTAAGTGCCCGTTTTCCTTGATTTTCCGGGGTTTTTGAGCATTTTTGATGAAGTTTAACGCTTGCTGAACTGCGGAGCGCGACGGGCTGCCTTGAGACCGTAGTAGAAAACGGCTTTACTGCCAAGCCGCCAACTTGTCCATCGCCGTCTTCGCAGAAGCGTCATGCGCATGAGCATTACGGCGCAGCGTCGTGGTGCTGTTGGAAGGTTCCATGACGTATTGCAGGTCCTTGGGGGCACTTCCATAATCCATGCCGCCTTGTTACTTTTCAAATATGTAGGTCTACTAACAGGACTCCTTTCTGCCTATCAGCGCGTCACTTCCCGAATCCAAATCATAAAGCCCTCGGTATCATCATCGGCGCAGTGGCCGCCGTCCCAAATCAGTCTGGCAGAGACATTCTTCCCGAGATTGTCCAGCGCAGTGGCCAGATTGGTGATGACTGGGAGGGACGTGTCCTTGTCGCAGGCCCCGTGGCGAATCCACCAGTTGGGGGCGCAGCCGGGGTTATTTTGCCGGATGAAATACATAGGATTCATCATATTGATGACCTGCTTCAGGTCCGGATTCAGCTCTGTCTCACTCTCGTTGGGATCATGGCGGAGGCTGTAGACAGTAAAGTGGCGGGAATCCTGGGTCTCCGCGCCGAAAAGCACCGGCTCTGCCATTCGTTTGTCGAAATCATCGAAAGCGGGCAGACCTTTCATGCGGCCGCAGTGTTTTACGAAATCTTCAAAAGAGAACCGGCAGCCGGTCTCATCGTGGGTAAACCAGGGATGCTCCTCCAAATATTTAATCTGCTGTTCAGCGGTGGACTCATCAAAGGCTTTATTGGCCGCGGGAATCAGAAAGGTCTTCAGGATGTAGTCCGCCAGATTCTCGCTGGAGACTGGGCCGTAGCCGCCCATTCCCTGCAAGGCCAATTCATCCTGATACGCACAAAATTCCGCAGTCAGCTCCTGTGAAAGCGTCTGATCTACCAAACCGGCGGGGATGAAGCCCATGGGGCCGCCCTGATTGCCTGCGGAGGGCACCTTGCCGTATTCCCATTCATAGGCCCCGTCGGCGTGTTCCAAATCGGTAATCGCGCTGTAGGACGCGCTGCCGCAGATATCATCCCGTTCATCCGCCGCGCCGACGGCTTCTAAATATGGTGTATACAAATCGCTGTTGCCGGAGGCCGCCAGCAGGCAGGATAGTGCGCCGCCCGCACTGCCGCCGGTGCAAAAGATTTTTTCCGTGTCGCCGGGCATGGCACCCTTGTTATGGCGAAGATACCGCACAGCCGCTTTCAAATCCACCATCGCGGCAGGCGCCTTGCCATAATAGCGCCCATCCGGGAACTGATTGTCGCGGCCGCGGCAGCCGGGCTGCACGACCACAAATCCATAGGCCAGCGCCAGCGCCTTATTATCCCCAACACCAGCCTCCCCGCCGAGCCCAAGATAACCGCCGCCGTTGGCCTTATTTGCGCTGCCCGGAGGGCCGCCAGGACCACCCGGAGGGCCACCGGGACCGCCAGGAGGGCCGCCGGGACCACCCGGAGGACCGCCCGGAGGACCGCCAGGACCGCCAAAGCCGCCACGATTGCGGCAGGACATATAGCCGCCGACACCAATGACAAAGAAAATCGGGGCGTCGGATGCGTCATAAGGCAAATCGTTGATCGACACAGGCACCCAGACATCCAGACTCTCATAGTCTGCGTCCACCGGCTTTGCGACATATTGCAAATGCTCGTATTTGCGATACGCGACTTTCACTGCGCCGGCTCTTGTCTGCACCTCCTGCTGATCCATTGTAAAATCATCCAAAGGAAATCGCAGAATATCTTCCATCTTAAATATACACTTCCTTACGTTTAAACTTTGTCTGAATTTCAGAAACGAGTCGCCGCCGCATAAGCGCTGCGCATGGCCTTTTGCACATTGCCGGGCCTGTCGCAGTCACCGATGACCACGCTGTAGGGGACGGTATGCATCAGCGCTTCCGCCGTGTCCACACGGCTTTTCATGCCGATGGCCAGCAGAACCTGATCGGCTTTGTAGTAGTGCTCCTGCCCATCGGCGGTTTGATAGTAAACACCGCCCGCATCGATGCGGGTGCAGGTAACGCCGCCCTGGTAGGCAAAATTTTCTTTCGTGCGCCAATAGTTGACAACCATGCTGCGGTAATGGGCGCTTGGCGCGTCCTCAATTAGATCGTCCATTTGCTCCAGGACCATCACCCGCTTGCCGATTTCGCAGAGGTACAGTGCCGTTTCCGTGCCGATTTCGCCGCCGCCGATGATGACCAGCTCGCCGCCAAGCTCCGACTCCTTCCCATAGACGTCCGCCGCATAGCAAACGTTGGGGCCATCTGCGCCTGGCAGAGGCGGTGCCGACGGATCAGCGCCTACGGCCAGCGCTAGAACCTCATAGCCGCCTTCGGCCAGCAGCTCCGGTGTGGCTTCCGTATTCAGCCGAACGTCCACGCCCTCTTTTTCCATCTGGGCCACCATAAAGTTTGTAAATTTTTTCAGCGGCCACTGAAAGGACGGATAATCGGCATGGGTCAGGCGTCCGCCGAGCTGGCCGTCCTTTTCAAACAGTGTGACACGATGGCCCCGCTGGGCAGCAATGCGGGCAAATTCCAATCCCGCCGGGCCGCCGCCCACCACCGCCACCTTTCGCTGCTGTGGCGAGGGCTTGACAAACGATTCAATGTGATCCTCCAGTCCCAGGACGGGATTGACAGAGCACATACTACGGAATTTGTCCCGCACGTTGGGCGTATGGCACTTGTTGCAGCGGATGCAGGGAACGATATCCTCGCCCCGGCCCTCATAAACCTTCCGGCCATAGTCCGGGTTATTGATCCAACTGCGGGCCATGTAGATCAGGTCTGCTTTGCCCTCGGCAACTGCCGCGTTGGCAAGCTCAGGATCCTGGAAGCCGGCACTTGCCGCAACGGCCATATTCAGGCCCGCCTCATGAACAGCCCTGCACACCTGTCCCATTTCCTCCAGGTAGGGGGCGGGCGCTTCCTCTGTGGACGTGAAGCCCAGAGGATGCTGCGGATCCATCAAGCCGGAACGGAGATGGAGAATATCACAGACGCCGTCCAGCATCTTGGCATATTCGATGGTATCCTCCGTGGTATAGCCGCCCTCTGGCTCGCTAACTGACAGAACGCATTCCAGCAGGCAGTCCTTCCCAACAGCTTTGCGCAGCTCCGTAAACATTTCTTTTAAAAAGCGGCAGCGGCTTTCGACAGTCTGTACGCCATACTCATCCGTCCGATGGTTTTTCAGCGGGGACAGGAGCTGCGACATAGGTGAATTTCGGTAGCAACAGTAAATGCTGACAATATCAAAGCCCAAGGTTTTCAAATCGGATGCCTGGAGGCAGTAGTCCTCAATGATTTTCCGCAGATATTCATGATCCATTTCGTCCACGGATTTTCCGGGCATGGAGGTAATGATCTCATCGGTCTGGGGCGGACCGAAATCTTTATGCTGGGGGCCGAAGGTCATACCCGGCGGACCAGAGGGCTTTTTGTCGGGGCCGCCGGGGCCGTCTCCAGGAGCCCTCCCGGGACCGTCAGGCGGACCGCCGGGAGCGCCGTCCGGACCTCCGGGCATCGGCTCCGTACCAGGA
>CBCPMX010000132.1:0-4159 GCA_965120355.1 uncultured Oscillospiraceae bacterium | reverse complement strand
GGAGAAAACGATATGCACAAAGACAGCACCGCCCAAGCGAAACAGAAAAAAGACGAGCGCGAAGAAGTCCTGAAGGAAATCCGGCAGCTTGAGAGCCGCCAGAAGATTTTGGAGAACAAGCAGCGTAACGAGGAACGCAAGGCCCGCACCCGCCGCCTGATTGAGCGCGGGGCCATTTTGGAGGGCATTTTCCCTCTGACCCCCGACCTGCCCGGCATAGAGGTCAAGGCGTTTCTGATTGCCCTGTCCCATCTTCCGGGGGAGGCAGAACTGGCCGCAAAACTGCCGAAATCCGGGGACAAGCCATAAGTCCCTTGTTTACAAGGGCGCACTTATACACCGTTGCCGGTGTCGTGCGCCCTGCCGGGGGCTGTTGCGCTCTCCGAGCGCGATGGGGCGCTACACTCCCCAAACCCCTTGTGCGCCCCGCGCAGCCAGACACCCGCTTCGCGTCTGTCCGGCTCCACGGAGCCTGAATACCCCTCACCGAAAGGAGTCGATGCCTATGGATTTTTGCCACGCTACCGTCAGTATTGTCCAACGCAGCAAGGGCCGTTCCGCTGTTGCCGCAGCCGCCTACCGAGGCGGAACCAAGCTGACGAATGAATGGGACGGCCTGACCCATGATTACACCCGCAAAGGCGGCGTTGTCCATGCGGAGATCATGCTGCCCGCCCACGCTCCGCCAGAGTTTGCAGACCGCTCCACTCTTTGGAACAGTGTGGAGCAGATCGAGAAAGCCAGGGACAGCCAGCTTGCCCGCGAGATCGAGGCGGCCCTGCCCCGTGAACTGTCCAGGGAACAGCAGCTTGCCCTTGTCCGGGCCTATGTGAAGGACAACTTTGTGGACAAGGGGATGTGCGCCGACTTTGCCATCCATGACAAGGGAACCGGCAACCCCCATGTCCATATCATGCTGACCGTCCGGCCCTTAAAAGAAAACGGCGCATGGGACGCGAAGTGCCGCAAGGCATACGACCTGGACGAGAACGGCCAGCGCATCCCGGACGGGAAAGGCGGCTGGAAGAACCGCCGGGAGGACACCACTGACTGGAACGACAAAGGGAATGTGGAAATTTGGCGGGCGGCATGGGCGGCCTATACCAACCGGGCATTGGAGGCCGCCGGTCAGCCTGCCCTGGTAGACCATCGCAGCTACAAGCGCCGGGGCATTGATAAAATCCCCTCTGTCCACCTGGGGCCAGCGGCCAGCCAGATGGAGAAGCGCGGTATCCGCACCGACAAGGGAGAAGTCAACCGGCAGATCGCCGCTGACAACAAGCTGCTGAAAGAAATCAAGGCCCGCATTACCCGCCTTTACAACTGGTCTAAGGCCGAGGCCGAAAAGCCGGAGGGACAGCAGCCCAGCATGATGGACTTGTGGGAGGCCCAGCAGCAGCTCAAGCGGCCCGACACCCGCACCGGTAAAATCCGGGCTTTGCAGGAGAGCGCCGCCCTGTTCAGCTTTTTGCAGGCAAACGGTATCCAGTCCATGCAGCAGCTCCATGAAAAAATCGCAGATATGAACACCCGCTACTATGACCTGCGGCGAGAGATCGTTAAGGCCGAGCGCCGGATCGCTGTCCTCACTGAGCGCGAGGAGATGTGGGCGCAGTACAACAAGTTCAAGACCGTCCATAAGCAGCTTGCCAAGGTGAAGCCGGAGAAGCGGGAACTGTTCGAGCAGCGCCACAGCCGGGAACTGATCCTCTATGATGCGGCGGCCCGGTATCTGAAAGAACTGAAAGCCAGCGGCGAGGAAATCACCCCGAAGGAATGGCGGCGTGAGATTGACCTGCTGGCCGCACAGAAACAGGTGGACAGCATCGACATGAAGGCCATGCGGGAGGAACTGAAAGCCGTGGAACGGCTCCGCAAGGCCGCCGACCAACTGGCCCGCCAGGGACAGGACAAGCCCCGTGGCCGGGAGCCGGAGCGGTAAAGGGTACGGCGTTTTACCGACCCCTCACGGGGGTGTCATGTTTCGTGCCCCCCTTTGCACACAGAAAAACCGCCGTACAGGTTTCCCTATACGGCGGCAGCACTCTCATTTATCGAACAGGTCGCTGTGCGTCCCGGTGCGGGCCAGCGTCAGCACCAGCACATCGTCCTCTATGCGGTAGATGAGCAGCCAGTCCGGCTGAATGTGGCATTCCCGATGCCCCACCCAATCGCCGGTCAGCTCGTGGTCTTTGTTTTTCTTTGGCAGTTTTTCGCCCCGTGACAAGGCCCGGATGATGTCATCCAGCAGGCCGATGTCCATGTGGCGCTTCATCGCCAGCTTGTAGTCCTTTTTGAACTTTGTCGTCCAAACAATGTCGCGCTTCATTTTTTCAGCTCCCGGAGAGCTTCTTCCACATCGGAGTAGTGCTTCACGCTGGGATCACGCGCAATCCGTTCTGCCTCCAACATGGCGGCAATGGTTTCCTTGTTGGGCTGTTCCAGCCTGACTTCAAAGGGAAAGCCACCGGCGCGGAGCGACTGACGCAGAAAGACATTGATTGCTGTGGTAAGGTTCACGCCTAATTCGTTGTAAAGCGTTTCACACTGCTTTTTGATGTCGCTGTCCATACGGACGCTGAAATTTGTCGTGTTAGCCATTGTATCAGCCCCTTTCAAGTTTATTGCACTTATAGTATATGCCATTTGCAGCGCAAAATCAACTCAATAGCCTTAAAATTCACAAAAAATTAAGGAGGAACCGCCTATGACTACCGCTCACTATCTTGTGACCGTCCACCTGAATATCGACCTGCCCCTTGCCCTCTTGCAGCCGGAACCGGCAGACGCGCCCACCGGCCCGGAGCCGGAGGCCCATACCTGCCAGGGCTGCGGCAACTGCGGCGGGTGCGGGAAGTGCCAGCATGAAGAAAAGCAAGCCTGAACCCGTCCCCGTCATGGACTACCGCCAGTACCGCAGAGCGCGGCGGCTGGTACATGAGTGCTGTAACTATGACGGCGGCAACTGTATCGCGCTGGACGATGGGGAGGAATGCGTCTGCGTCCAGTCCATTTCCTACTCCCTGTTGTGCCGGTGGTTCCGGGCGGCGGTGCTGCCGCTGGACAGGGAATTGGAAACGGCCCTGTTCCACCGCCTGGACGCCAAGCGGTGTGCCGTCTGCGGGGCGCTGTTCACCCCCGGCTCCAACCAGGGCCAAATACTGCCCGGAATGTGCCGGACGCATGAAACGTATCAAGGCCGCCCAGCGCAAGCGCAAACAGAGGGCTAAGTGTCACGCTTTAGGGGCCGAAAACCCCTTGTAAATCAAGGACTTTTTCGAGGGTGTCGCTGGGGGCCTGATAGGATTTATCCTCTGACCCCCAAAACGGCCCTCTAAAGGCGTACAGACCCCTGAAATAAACCCCAAGGAGGAACCCATGTCAGACAATCGAAAATATTACTACCTGAAACTCAAAGAGAACTATTTTGACGATGACTCCATCGTGCTGCTGGAAAGTATGCAGGACGGTGTGCTGTACTCCAACATCCTGCTCAAGCTGTATCTGAAATCCCTGAAACACGGCGGGAGGCTCCAGCTTGACGAGAATATCCCCTACACAGCGCAGATGATCGCCACCATAACCCGCCAGCAGATCGGCACTGTGGAGAGGGCCTTGCAAATCTTCCTGAAGCTGGGCCTTGTGGAAGTGCTGGACAGCGGCACCTTCTACATGAGCAATATCGAACTGCTGATCGGCCAGTCCTCCACCGAGGCCGAGCGAAAGCGGGCGGCGAGGCTCCAAAACAAGGCTCTTTCTGCGCCCCGGACAAATGGCGGACATTTGTCCGACATTCGTCCACCAGAGATAGAGATAGAGTTAGAGAAAGAGATAGAGATAAAGAGAGAGATAGAGAAGGGACGCCCCGCCCGCGCCTATGGCCGTTACCAGAATGTTTTCCTGACGGACGAGGAACTGGCAGACCTGCAGGCCAGCTTTCCTACCGTATGGGGCCAGTACATCGAAAAGCTGTCCGAGTACATGGCCTCTACCGGCAAGCGGTATCAGAGCCATGCCGCTACCATCCGGCGCTGGGCCAGTGAGGACGCGAAGAAAGCAGCCCCGCCCACCCGCAACCGTGATTACAGCGTAAAGGAGGATGAAACCGTATGATGGAGATTACCGCAGAAATCCGGGCGCTGATCGACAAGGCAGCCGC
>CBCPMX010000131.1:0-4026 GCA_965120355.1 uncultured Oscillospiraceae bacterium | reverse complement strand
TGGCCAGTGACAAAAATCTGGAAACCATCAGCGAAACCGGTTATGACGGCTTCCTTCACATAATCCGTCAATATGAGGCATACTTTGATTTAGACGACAGATTCAAGGCATAATCCTCCTGATGAGAAGCTGGAGGACGCAGCGGGCAGACAGCCCGGAAACGTCCTCTGGCTTTTCAAAATTTTTTGGTTCTTTGTTGACACAAGGAGACATCTCCCGCTTTGCGCGGAACACGGTGGACCTGCTGCAGAACATCCGCAGGCTGAAGGCCATGGGGATCGAGACGCAGTTCCTGACGGCCAATATGACCAACATGGGCGACAGTGAATTTGTGCTGACCATCTTTGGCGCCATGGCCCAGGAGGAGAGCGCAAACACCTCGAAGCGTGTGAAATTTGGGAAAAAGATCAATGCGGAGAAGGGAAGGGTGCCCAATCTCGTATACGGATATGACAAAATACCGGGAGATTATTTCAATATGGCGATCAATCCGGAGGAAGCGAAGGTGATCCGGCAAATCTACCAATGGTATACACAGGAGGGGTATGGCGCATCTAGGATTGCGGCCATGCTCAATAACCAGGGGTATCAGACGAAGCGCAGCTGCCAATGGAGCCAGAATGCGGTCTGCCGGATCCTGAGCAATGAGATCTATACAGGAAAGATCATCAACGGCAAGCAGGAGGTGACAGACTTTCTCACCGGCCAGCGGATGGAAAAAGAGAAGACTGACTGGATGGTCATGGAAAGGCCGGATCTGAAGATCGTGGAACCGGAGGAATTCCAGCAGGCACGGAAAATTCGGGAAAGCCGCGGACAAGCCTTTCGCGTGAACAGAGAGCGGCAGAGCAATAGACATTTATTTTCCACGCTGATCAAGTGCAGAGAGTGCGGCTGGTCCTTCCGCCGCACAGTGCGCACTTACAAGAACACCTACGTTCGCTGGGTCTGTTCCGGGCACAACGAAAAGGGGGCGGAGAGCTGCCCCAATGCCACGGCGGTGGAGGAAGATGAGCTGATTGCGGTTCTGCAAACGTATTTTTCTGAAATCGTAAAACAAAAAAAGCAGGTCATCCGTCATGTGACAGGGGAGTTCCAGCGCGTGTACAGGGCGAAGGACGAAAATATGGAATACGAAAAGGAACTGAACGCGCAGCTGGCAAAGCTGCAAAAGACCCGTCAGAAGTATATGGATATGTATACAGACGACCTGATCTCGCGGGACGAGTTGAATGCAAAGCTCGGTGGGACGCGGCAGGAGATCGAACGGCTGGAGAAAGAATTGAAACTGGTTTCCTATAACCTGACAAAGGGCGCGCAGCTGGAGAACGTCCTGAACACCACATTTCAGCAGATCGAAGATATCACGGATGTGCGGCAAATGACAAATGCCCAGCTCAAGCGCGTCATTCAGAAGATCGAAGTGGACAAGGACGGAAATGTGGACATTTACCTGCGGCTGCTGGGGGATCTGGGACTGAATGAAACCGTTCTTATTCCGCACAACCGTACATAAAGACTTAACAGAACGTCTGCGCCTGATCAATCGTGCGCTGTATGAGCAGGTGCAGGCCATTTTACAACAGAACAAAGCAGAGCGCCATTTACGGGGCGGTTATGCCACCCAGCAGAAATACCAGAAAAACAGGCAACGTGTCTGACCGCCCAAAAACCGCGCAAAAATACGAGAACGCCCCCATTCCCGCGCGAAACGGAAATGGGGGCGCAGCTGTATATGCGGGAGTTGCGTTTTAATAGGCCAATTCCATCAGCATGGAAATAATTTTTGCTGCGGCGGCACGAGTAGTGACACCTTGCGGGTCAAAGTCACCGGTGGCGACACCGTCGATAGCTTCACCGCTGATAATGCCGGCGCGCTGCATGGCGTTAATGGCCGTGGTGATCTCCGTGCTGGAGAACTCATTGGCATCGTTAAAAGTAATAGCCGCAGTGGTTTGGGGCAGCGTGATGCCGGCAGCGGAGGCGGCGCGGTATGCATAAAGCGCCATTTCCTCGCGGGTAATGGCCTCGGTGGGCCGGAAGGAACTGCCGGAGTCTGTGACAATGCCTGCGGCCTGGGCAGAGCCGATGTAGGAGGCAGCCCAGGCGGCGTTGCCGGTGACATCGGTGTAGGTAGTGGTGGCGGAGGCGTTATACAGATCCAAGGCTGCCACCAGCATCTTGACGAACTCTGCGCGGGTAACGGAAGCATCGGGCTTGACCTTGCCTTCGTCCACGCCGCCGTAACCGCTCATGACGCCGCGGGCGGTCAGGAACCGGATGAAGTCATAGCCCCAGTGGGTGCTGGCCATGTCGGAGAAGGTGCTGTTGTTGATGGTGGACAGATAGATCTTATTGCCCTCCACCTGACAGGTCACATAGGGGTTGGTGTCGGTGGTGAGATAGGGCATGGTGTCAGACCAGGTGCTGGAGAGCACAGGCTCATAGGATTGATATCCTGTGCGAACCATAATCACCGAAGTGTAGTGATCATTGCTGGCATAATAGGGGATGCTCAGCTCCGCCCCGGAGGGAGAGACTGTGTTGGATCCAATGGTCATATCCACATCCCGTGCCAAGCCAACGCTGGATGCGGCGGCAGATTTGTCCTCATCCGTCAGATTGGCGGCGGACAGAGACATGGTGAAGCTGCCGGAATAGGTGTTATAGAGGGTAGCCACGCTGGAGGTGGGCACGGTGAGATAGATGGTATCGCCACTGGAAGAGGTATCCATCAATATGATCCGGCTGAACACAGACAGGTTAGAGGTGGAAAACATGGAGCTGTCAATGGTCAGGGAACGGCCCGTATAGGTGGAACCGCTGGACAGAGGCATGTCCACTACCAAGGTGCTGCCGTTGTTGTTGGCCTGAGAGACCAGATAGGTCACATCGTCGGCACTGAGCGTCTGGGTCAACTGCGTGGCGGAAGAGGTGGCCGTGGCATAAGTGACGGTCACAATGGAGCCGGAAGTGGTGACAGTATAGCTGGACGGCGAATATGCCGCAGACAGAATCACTGACGCCGACTCCGAATAGAGGGTGCCGGAGGTGGCCGCATAGACAAAGCCGTCGCTGGTGACAGTGCTGTTGCTGGGCGTATAGCTCAGGTTTGCCAACTGGCTGTAAGTAATCACATCATTCTTGCTGACGGCTTTGTTGTTCAGGTACAGGGTACCGGAAGTGGGCAGGCTCAAAATCTTGATAGATTTCAGAGAGCCGCTGGAGGACGCCGCCGTGAAGTTGTCCGTGAAGTTTTTCTGGGTCAGGGCCACGGACTGGCCGGCTGTAAAGTTGACGGTGAAGGACTCGGCGGTGTCATAGTTGAAGACAAAGTACAGCGTGGCGTTTTTGACCAGATAGGTGCCGCTGCTACTACTGCTTCTGTAGTAGATCAGGCTGAAGGTCATGGAATCGGTGCTGGATCCGCTGCTCTTGTAGTAGCTGATGTCGTCGATGTCATCCAGCGAGATTTCGTCGCCAACCTTCAGGGTAGAACTGCCTTCGTAGAGGGAGCCGGAAGGCAATTTTTCAACGACAAAGTAGACATCGTCCAGATCATAGCTCCCGATGGAACTCTCAAAGAGGGAAGCATCGAAGTAGTTGTCGGTGCCAGACTTGGCGGCCATGTAAAACGCGTCGTCGGAGCTGCTGGAACCGTCCGTTAAAAAGGAAATGTCTACCTCATATGTAGAACTGTTGGTGTCGTAATTGTAGGCATATACGGTTGCGTACAAAACAGAATAATCATCCAAATCAATGGAAGAACCAGAAATGCGCCTGCTCCTGCTGCTGGTGGTGTAGAATTCAATGACACAGTAGTAGTCTATGTTGTCATAGCACTCAAAATGATCCTCAAGATCACTCACATACAATTTTGAACCGGAAATAGAGTCATAAATATCTGCGACTTTTTTCCCGGATTCATTATATACGTAGTAATCGTCCAGATCGATTTCAAGTTCTTCACCATCGGAAATTAGGTAATCATCAAAAAAGATATCATCATCATAGTAGCTGGCTGCC
>CBCPMX010000130.1:0-31893 GCA_965120355.1 uncultured Oscillospiraceae bacterium | reverse complement strand
TCCCTTTTTTGGGTTGGGAAAGCCCACGGGGTTTTTTAAAACAACAGAAACGAAGAAACAGGAAAAAATCCCGGCTCCCCCGCTTTTTTACCGTATTTGACCTGTGCGTTCTGACACATTGGCGCCCGGTTCTGCTTGCAATGTAAGCCCCTTCCTGAACGTCCACGAACGCTCAAAGCGCCGAAGCCGCCGTCTCTTCCCCCGGAAGCTGCGCGCTCGCCAGCCCCAGCCGCTGCACCGTAGGCCGTGCCACGGGCAGCAGTTCGGCATAGGTGGGAATATGTCCATCCACCCGGTCGCAAAGCCAATCCATTTTCAGAATTTCCCCCATGGTCAGATCCCGGGAACCGTCGTTGACAACAACGCCGTCCTGGGTGGTGATGCAGCGTTCAAAGGGCCGCAGCGCGCCGGTTTGAATTCCCTGTTTCAGCGCCTTGGCCAGCACACGGACGCCTTCCGGCAGCTCCGAGGACAGTACCAGATCCACCACGCCGCTGCTCATGCCCCACCAGTAATTCACCGCCTTCGGCGGTTCCTCGTCCACCGGCCGGCGGCGGGCGCGGAACAGTTCCAGCACCATCCGGACATAGAACTCCCCCCAGTTCCAGCGGGGAGACGCCAGGGGCGATGTCGTTCCGTCCTCCCGGAAGCGAAACAGGCCCAGCGCACCCTTGAAATGGTTGATGCCATTGCTGTCCCGGTCAGAGACCACGGTAATGCCGTGGCTGCGGAAATAGTCGAAATCGTCCCCAGGCAGGCAATGCCACCGCAGATCAATTCTGGCGTCCGGATTCGTCATTACCGCGCCCAGGGCAAAGGCGTTGATGCCGGCGGGCACCCCAAGGATGGGGTAGCTGCCCACATAGCCGATGCGCCCATTTTTACACATGGCGCCGGCAATGGCGCCGGTGACAAACTTTCCCTCATAGACCCGGCTGTAATAGGTCCGCACATTGACATAGGGCTGGTCAATGGAGCAGTTCAGGATCTGTGCCCTGGGATACCGGACCGCCGCCCGCAGGGCCGCATCCAGCATCAGAACCGTGGTGGTAAACACCAGCTCCGCCCCGTCTTCTACCGCCTGCTGGATTACGGCTTCAGCATTTTCGGCAGTCACATTGTAATAGGTACTGACAGACACCAATTCCGGCAGCGTCTTTTCCAGATAGGCTCTTCCCGCGTCGTGGGCGGCAGTCCAGGGGCTGCTTTCCGGCGTCCCATGGAACAAAAACGCCACCTTCATACACTTGGGCCGCGCAAAGGGCAGCAGGCCCCGGCCCAAAGGCCGCTCCGCCGCCGCAGGGCCGGGGATGACGGCAATGGGATTGCCTTCGGTACAGGCACACAGTTCCTTCCAGATAGCCGTCAGAGACTGCCGGTAGTCCGCCGGTTCCATCTCCAGGAACTCTGCCGCAGAATAGAACCGCAGCCAATACAGCAGTACATCGCCGGTAGTCATGCCCAGGCTGCCGCCGCCCAATCCATAAAAGCAGCTGCGAAAATTAAGAAAGTGATAGTGAAATCTCCGCCGGAACTCCGCATCCCAGACCTGCTCCCTTCCCAGGCCGAAGGCTGACTGGAGCCGCACATATCCCCCCGGTTCGCTGAAATGGATCCCATACAAACGGCTGCACTTATAGAAATCGAGAAATTCCCGGTAAATGCCCAGCGTCAATACGTCGCCGTCCGCAGGCATCAGCCGCGTCACCTCGGCGTCAATCTCCACAGCGCCCAACGTTTTCAAAACGCTGACCCGCTTGTTGCCCTCCGCCACATAAAAGCGGCCCAGGTACTCATAGCACTTAATCGGGTCGTGGATGCCCTCTTCCAGATGGGCGTTGCACAGCCGCATCCATTTCCCGGCAAATTCCGATCCAACGTCCAACAGCGGATAGAACCCGGGGGAAAAGCTGCTGCACCGCTGGTTTTCCGTGGAGCCCACAATCAGGTACAGCGGAATTTCCATCCGCCCCAGACTGACCCGGGACAACCGGCCTGCATTCTCCTCCACCTGGCCCAGGGCCTGGATATAGGGATACTGGCCGCGGTTCACCGCGGTCTTATATTCCCGCTGGCCCTGCTTCAGGGCCTCCTGATAGTATTGACGCGCCGAATAGGTTCCCATGGCCGTTCTCCTTCCCTCACAGCTCCATGATGTGCTTCAAAGGTCCGTTCCTTCCCAAAGCTTTTGCAGATTATAGCACGAAGCAACGCAGGGTACAAGCTGCATTTTGCCGTTTTTCCTCCGGCTGGATTCCCACTTTTTATACAAAAAGGCAGTTTTGCAGCTGTCTGCCCCGCTGCAGCGGGCGGAACTATATGCTCGGCAAGCGCGTCCGCGGCGTTTTCCGAATAGGGCGCCGCAGCCAAAAAGTAACCGCAGCGCACCAAATTTTAAAAATTTCTTGAAAGATTCCTCCGTTCTCTTGACATTTTTCGAAAAGCGCATACAATATGGTTCACCGTGAGGTGATTCCAATGAATCAAACAGTATGGAAGCAGCGGATACTGCCCGTTGCCTCCTGGTTGAAGAGCCGGTTCTGGGTGCTGCAGTTCTGTACCGCCCTGGCCGTGACGCTGGTGGTAGAAATGCTCTCCCGCCGCTCCCTGCTGGCGGGGCTGACCTTCCTGGTGCAGTCCCCGGTTCGGTTCCTCTATAATGTATTGCTGGTGCAGGCCACTTTGTCTGTGGCGCAGCTGGTGCCAAAGCGCCGGTTTGCCATGGCGCTGCTGTCTGCTGTGTGGCTGGGCCTGGGCACTGCAAACTTTGTACTGCTGGGCTATCGGACTACGCCTCTGGCTGCCATTGACTTTGCGCTGCTGTCGTCGGTGTGGAGTATCATGGGCGTCTATCTGAAGGTTTGGCAGTGTGTGCTCATCGTTGCGGCGTTTGTCGTTCTGTTGGCGGTGCTGGCTATTATTTTTGTCCGCAGTCCCTCCGTGAAGATTCACTGGTCCTCCGCGCTGGTGGCCACGGCGTTTCAGATTCTACTGGCGTTGTCAGCCACCTTCCTGCTCCAGCAAACCACCTATCTGGATACCAGCTTCTCCAATCTTGCAGAAGCCTATGGGATCTATGGGTTCCCCTACTGCTTCATCACCAGTGTGGTAGACCGCGGCATTGACGAACCGGAGAACTACTCGGAAGAAACAATCAATGCGGTTGTGGACGAACTGGGCGCCGCAGAAGCAGTTCTGGAAGCCGAGGCAGCGAATGCCGCCGAAAATGCTGATACACAGGCGGAATCCGGCGATCCGACCGGAACGGCGGAGCAGACGCTCGGGGATGACTCCCCGGAACAAGCGGACTCAGCGGATCCCGAGTCCGGCGAAGCGTCCTCTGCGCAGGCGGCTGTTTCTGACAACGCCGCCACGGAGCAGACGCCGAACATCATCATGGTGCAGCTGGAGTCCTTCTTTGACGTAAATCTGGTGGAGGATCTGACATTTTCAGAAAATCCGGTACCTGTTTTCACCGCGCTGAAGGAAGCGTATCCCTCCGGCTATCTGACGGTTCCCTCCATTGGCGCCGGTACCGCCAATACGGAATTTGAAGTATTGACCGGTATGAGTCTGGACTATTTCGGCACCGGAGAATATCCCTATAAGACCATTCTCCAGTCCAACACCTGCGAAACCGTCAACTACAATCTCAAAGAGCTGAATTACACCTGCCACGCCATCCATAACCACACGGGCTCTTTTTACGACCGGCAGATCATTTTCAGCCACCTGGGCTTTGACACCTTTACGTCTCTGGAGTACATGACCTATGTGGAAACCAACGAGTTGGGCTGGGCAAAGGATTTCGTTCTGACGCCGCAGATTGAAAAGGCCCTGAACTCCACCGAGGGGCGGGACTTCATCTATACCATCTCTGTCCAGGCCCATGGCAAATACCCCACAGACGCGCCGGAAAGCCAGCGCCCCATCAGCGTCTCCGGTCTGGAAGAAGAGGCGGACGTCTACCGGTGGGAATACTATCTGGAGCAGATCCATGAGACGGACGCCTTTATCGGCGCGCTGATCAATGCGCTGACGGAATACGACGAACCGACGGTGGTGGTGCTCTTCGGCGACCATCTGCCCAGCCTGGATCTCTCCGAAGAGGATCTGGTCAACGGGGACCTCTTCCAGACCGAATACGTCATCTGGTCCAATTTTGATCTGGAGGCGGAAGATCAGGATCTGTCTGCCTATCAGCTCACCGCCCATGTGCTGGATCTAATGGATATCCACAGCGGCCTGCTGACCGTGCTCCATCAGACCCAGTCCGACGACGCAGACTATCAGGAGAATCTGGAGCTGCTGGAATACGACATGCTCTATGGCAACATGGAGGCCTATGACGGCGTCAATCCCTACTCCCCCACTGACCTGCAGATGGGCATTGACACCATCTGCATCACTGGCGTCCGCAGCGTAGGCGGCTCTTTGTATGTCAGCGGAGAAAATTTCACCAAATACAGCGTGATCTATGTAGACGGCCACGCCTGCAATACAGTATACCTGGACAGCCACACGCTGATGGCGCCGGACGTTGTTCCGGATGACGGCGCACAGATTACTGTTGCCCAGGTCGCCGACGATGCCATCGTCCTCAGCGAGACAGCGGCATATACATATGAATAGCGCTTATGCGGGGGTGCTGCGACACAGTTGCAGCACCCCCGCATACTTTTATTTGTCCCAAAGGAACGCAGCCGCCGTCCCCATCGGGGCGGCCTCATCCGGTCGAAGCATGCCGTTCACCGAGCGCCGCTTGCAGGCCGCCTGCCCCAATTATTGCAGCAGCGGCTGCAGCTGCCGCCCCTCCAGGGCAGCCTGCACCGTGTCCGGAATCAGTTCCATTTTCGCCACTAACGAACAGGGCTTTCCAATGGGGTCATCCTGCCCGAATGGGACGAAGTAGAAATGTTTGCGCGCCAGCAATGCGCCAATATTTTTGGCGTTGCCCCCCAGTCCATCATTGGTGGAAACGGCGATAACCACCGGACGCTCATTGCGCAAATGGGCCTTGCAGGCCAAGGTTACAGCCGAGTCGGCTTCTCCTGCGGCCAGTTTCGCCAGAGTATTGCCGGTACACGGCGCGATAACCAGAGCATCCAGCAGCTTTTTCGGCCCGATGGGCTCTGCCGCCGGAATGGTGTGGATAATCTCATGTCCGCAAATGGCTTCAATGCGGTCGATAAAGCTCTGCCGCGGCCCAAACCGGCTGTCTGTTTCATAGCTGACGGCGGACAGGATGGGAACAATCTCGCCGAAGCGGTCCCGCAGCGGCTCCAATTGCGCCAGCACCCGCTCAAATGTACAAAAGGAGCCGCACATGGCAAATCCCAACGTGATCTTTTCCATGGAATTACACCTCAATTCGTATGTCGAAAAATTCCAATATGACATCTTTGATGATGGTTCCTGCTGTCACCGGCGCAACCCGGCCCGGCAAAGACAGGGCCCAGATCACATGGCGCTCCAGAGCCGCCGCCGCCCGCAAATCCACGCCGCCGGGCTTAGAGGCCAGATCCAGCAGCAGGCAGTCGGGCCGCAGCTGCTCCAGCCGCGCTCGGTCGAACAGCTGAACCGGCACCGTATTGACAATCAGGTCGTACTGCTCCAGCCCACTGCGGAATACGCCCGTTTCATCGGCGCGCATTCCCAGCGCCCGAATCATGGCGCAGTCGGCGGAGCGCCGGGCCGTTACCGTCACATCCGCCCCAAGGAGCTGCAATTTCCGGCTCAGGACCCGGCCAATGCGGCCAAATCCCACCACCATGACCCGGCTGCCCTGAATGGTCATGGGCAATTCTTCCATTGCGATCTGAATGGCTCCCTCGGCGGTGGGAACCGCATTGGCCGCTGCCAGGGTATCCAGGGCCGCATAGTCCACGGCCACCACGCCTTCTTCCACCGCCATCTGCTGCAGGCCGCCCAACCTGCCCCCAAACAGGACGCACCCCGGCCGCAGCTGCCGCAGCAGTCTTTTCGGCGTCACATCCGGCAGGCCATTCAGGCATCCGTCCTCTCCCAGGGCCGGCAGCGGAAGAATGGCGCAGCTGGCCTGCCCCAGCAGCAGTTCCAATTCCGCGGCGCTGTCCGGCATGCCGGGCACGCCGTAGGTCAGCACCTGACAGCCGTCCCGCCGCAGGCCCTGGGCCACCCATTGCTGCCGCTGGTCGCCGCCCAGAACCAGAAACCATAGTTGCTGTAGTTCCATTGCATTCACCTCTCGCACAGTCTCGCTCCAGTATATTCACCGGCGCCGCCGTGTGACAATTTCCTGCGGAAACCTGCGCTCCCGCATACGGTTCTCCCTGAGCCGCGAAATAAAAGACCCGGGAGACAGAAACCCTCAGCCAAAGCAGGCAGCGGCGCGCCGTAATGTGATAATTTTTTGAATTTGTGGCGAATCTTTTGGAACAAATGCGCAGCAGCAGCGTCTAAGCGAAAGTATGTGACATTCTTGTGAAGACTTTCTTAAGATTTCAAATGGAAGGTTGACATAAAAGATACCGCTTTATATAATGGTGCGCGGAGGCGATTTTTACCATGCATCCACTTTTAGACTACCCTTTTGACGCCGCCACAGTGCTGAAAAAGCGCCGCTCTATCCGGCGGGAGCTGCTGGCAGACGGGACAGCGCGGCAAACCCGGCGCATTGCCATTCTGGGCGGCTCCACAACCCATGATATCCGGGAACTGTTGGAGCTGTTTTTGCTGGATCAGGGGATTGCGCCGGTATTTTATGAATCAGAATTTGGCCAGTTCTGGCAAGACGCCATGTTCGGGGAAGAACTGGCAGCTTTTGAGCCCGAGCTAATCTATATTCACACCAGCAGCCGGAATATCAGCGCCTGGCCGGAACCGGCCATGGACGCGGCTGCGGTGGAGGCCCTGCTGGAGACCCAGTACGGGCAATTTGAAGTCATGTGGGACACCTTGCGGGAAAAATACCGGTGTCCCATCATCCAGAACAATTTTGAAAAGCCCTATTACCGCCTGTTGGGAAGCCGGGACGCTTGGGATGTGCGGGGCCGGGTCAGCTTTACGGCGCGGCTCAATGAGAAGTTCTGCCAGTACGCCAGAACCCACAGCGCCTTTTATCTGCACGACATTGACTATCTGGCCGCCGATTACGGCCTGTCGCGGTGGGCCGATCCCCTATACTGGCACATGTACAAATACTGCATGGCGATGGACGCCATGCCCGCGTTTGCCTGGAGCCTGTCCAATCTCATCAAATCCCTCTACGGCAAAAACAAAAAAGCCCTGGTGCTGGATCTGGACAACACCTTGTGGGGCGGCGTGGTGGGCGACGACGGCGTCGAGGGCATTGAAATCGGACACGAAACCTCCATGGGACAAGTCTACAGCGAGTTCCAACAGTATCTGAAGGAGCTGAAGGGTCTGGGCATCCTGCTGGCGGTGAATTCCAAAAACGACCTGGAAAACGCCATGGCAGGGCTGGAGCACCCGGAAGGAACCCTGCGGCCCGACGATTTTGTGGCCATCCGCGCCAACTGGGAGCCAAAGGATCAGAATTTCCGGGAAATCGCGGCGGAGCTGAATCTGTTGCCGGAGTCCATGGTCTTTGTGGACGACAATCCGGCGGAGCGGGCCATTGTAACCGGCCAGATTCCCGGCGTACATGCGCCGGCCATCGATGCGCCGGAGCGGTATGTGACAATTCTGGACCGGGCCGGCTATTTTGAGGCCACGGAGGTCTCCCGGGATGATCTGCATCGCAGCGACATGTACCGGGCCAACGCCCAGCGGGCGGCCCTCCAGCAGCGGTTTACGGACTATGGGGACTATCTGCGGTCCCTGGACATGCGGGCCGAGATTCGGGACTTCACCCCGGTCTATCTGGCCCGGATCACTCAGCTGACCAACAAATCCAATCAGTTTAACCTGACCACCCGCCGCTATACCGAAAGCGAAATGCAGGCCGTGTCCCAGGACCCTGCCCGTCTGCGGCTATATGGCAAACTGACCGACAAGTTCGGCGACAATGGCGTTGTCACAGTGGTCATCGGCCGCCAGGAGGGAACGGTGCTGCACATTGAGCTGTGGCTCATGAGCTGCCGGGTCCTGAAGCGGAACATGGAGCACGCCATGCTCGACGAGGTGGTCCGGCGGGCAAAGTCCCGGGGCGTGGAGATCATCCGGGGCTATTACTATAAAACGGCCAAAAACAGCATGGTCCGGGACTTCTGGCCCGGATTCGGCTTCACGCTGGCCGAGCAGCACGGCGACGATACCGTCTGGGAGCTGCCTCTGGAAGGGTATACGCCCAAAAACCACGTCATCCGCGTCAATGAATCAGACGCGCAGCAAGCAGGAAACAGGAAGGAGCCAAGCGTATGAATCGCGAAGAAATCTATGAAACGCTGCACACCATCTTCTGGGATGTGTTCGACGACGCCTCCATTCGGGTCTGTGATGCAACCACGGCCAAGGACGTGGAGGGCTGGGACTCCCTGACCCACATCACCCTGATCAACACCATTGAGGACGTGTTTGGGGTCACCTTCCAAATGAAAGAGATTGTCAAAATGAAAAACGTGGGCGAGTTGGTGGACGTCATCCAGCGGGAATTGTAAACAATGGTGTTCACATCCTTTTCGTTCCTGGTGTTTTTCGCGGCGGCCATGGCGGTGTATTTCCTTGCGCCGCAGCGATGGCGGTGGGCCGTGCTGTTGGCGGTGAGCTTGTACTTCTATCTCTCGGCCAGTATTCGGTACGCAGTGTTTCTGCTGCTCAGCGCCCTGAGCACCTATGGCTGCGGCCGGTATTTGGGCAGCTGCGCTGCCCGGCAGCGGGACTACCTGCAGACCCACAGGGGGACGCTGTCCCCAGAGGAAAAAAAGCAGTACCGGGCGGCCGTCGGGCGGCGCAAGCGGCGGGTTCTGGCGCTGACCCTGGTTTTGAATCTGGGAATTCTGGGGTTCTTAAAGTATTTTAACTTCCTGTCGGACAATGTGGGCAGCCTGATCCGGCTGTTTGTGCCGGAGTTTTCACCGGTACGGCTGTCTCTGGCCCTCCCCCTGGGGATCTCCTTCTACACCTTTCAGGTGGTGGGCTACTGTCTGGACGTGTACCGGGAAGTGACGGAGCCCCAGCGGAATTTCCTGAAATACCTGCTGTTTGTCAGCTTTTTCCCGCAGACCATGCAGGGGCCCATTGGCCGGTATGACGAGCTGGCGCCCCAGCTCTACCAGGGCTGCGGCTTTTCGTACCGGCGGGTATGCTTTGGCCTGCAGCGGATGCTGTGGGGCTTTTTTGAAAAGCTGGTCATTGCCGACCGGCTGACCATGCTCGTGGACACGGTCTTTGGCGGCTGGCAGACCTATGGCGCCCGGCACCTGGTGGTGGCGGTGGTCTGCTATGCCATTCAGATCTACGCCGACTTTGCCGGATACATGGACATCGCCCTGGGGGCGGGCCAGGTCTTTGGCATCGAACTGGCGGAAAACTTCCAGCAGCCTTATTTCTCCCGGGGCATTCCGGAGTTCTGGCGTCGGTGGCATCAGACCTTGGGCAGCTGGTTCAAAGACTATCTGTTCTATCCGGTGCTGCGTGCGGGATGGTGCAAAACCCTGGGCGCCCGGCTCAAGCGCCGCTGGGGAAAAGACGCCGCCGCCAAGGCAACCACAGTGCTGGCCCTGGGGATTGTCTGGTTCACCACTGGCCTGTGGCACGGCGCCAGCTGGCACTATATCGCCTGGGGCCTGTATTACGGGGTCCTGATCATCCTCTCCACCCTGTTTTCACCGGCATTGGAGCGGCTGTCAGACCGGCTGGGCTGGAACCGGGCCAAAGCCAGCGCCCGGCTGGTGCAGATGCTTCGGACCTTTGCGCTGGTCTGCGGCGGCTATGTGCTGTTCCGCTCCGAAACCATGACCCAGGCAGCGGGGATCCTCTGGCGCATTGCGACCCTGGCGGACGCCGACGGCCAAACTCTGTACACCATGGGCCTGGAAACCAGCGATATGAAATTGGCCGCAGCCGCCATTGCGGTGCTGCTGGCAGTGGACATCTGCCACGCCAGAGGCATCCGGCTGCGCGAGCAGCTGGCGGCCCAGGGGCTGTGGCTGCGGTGGCTGGTGTATCTGGCCGCCCTGTTTGCGGTGCTGGTGTTCGGTGTATACGGGCCGGCCTATGATGCCGCGTCGTTCCTCTATTTTCAGTTCTGAGGAACCTCTGTAAAATCCGGCATCAGCTGACGCAGCGCCCGCCGTCCGTGCCGGTGGATTTCTAGCTACCGAAAGCGAGGCAGTGCTATGGAGAAAAAACAAGCCCTGGGCCGCGTGTGTAAGGTCCTATGCTTTGCGCTGGTGTTTTGCATCCTGCTGGGGATGGCGACGGAGGTGCTCAGGGATAAAACCGGCGGCGAAAGCATCGCCCCGTTCTATGAGGAAGCGGAAAACAGCCTGGACGTGCTGTTTTTCGGTTCCAGCCACATCATGTGCAGCATCTATCCCCTGACGCTGTGGGAACAGTACGGCATTGCGTCCTATGACTGCTGTACCTCGGCGCAGGTTCTGCCCCAGACCTATTTTCAAATTCTGGACGCACTGCACTATCAGTCCCCCTCCCTGGTGGTGCTGGATGTATCCGGCGTCTATTTTGGGGACATTCTGGTGGGCAGTGAGAGCTATGTCCACACCCAACTGGACAATATGAAAACCCTGTCGGTAAAAATCGCGGCCATTCAAACGCTCATCGAGCCGGAGGACCGGCTGGAGTACTATTTTCCCATTCTGCTCTATCACGACCGCTGGGCGGAGGTGGCGGCAGAAGACTTCCAAAAGATTTCCAGCATCACCAACGGCGCGCGGGTCTATACCGACGCAGCCGAGACCATGACCCTGTACCACAGTCCTGCCGCCAATGAGACGGCAGAGATCTCCGACGTACCGGAGGAATACCTGCGCAAGTGTATCGAATACTGTCAGGAACAGGGCATTGAGGTGCTGCTGCTCAATACGCCCTCCAACGTGGATCCGGACGCCCAGCGGCGCTACAACGCCGTGGAAGCCATCGCCGAGGAATACGGCGTACGGTATCTGAACCTGCTGCACTGCTATGACGAGATGGACTTTGACCCTCTGGAAGACCTGCACGACAACAATCACTGCGCCATGTCCGGCGCGCTGAAGGTCACCGCCTATGTGGGCCAATACATTCTGGAGCACTACGACGTAGCCACCCATACCGGCGAAGAAGCCTACGCCCAGTGGGACACGGACGCGGCGCAGTTCCGTCAAGGGCTGACGGAAGCGGCAGCACCGGACACCGAACCGGCATAATCGATCAACACCCCCGCAGCTGACCCATTCGTGTCAGCTGCGGGGGTGTTTTGGAAATTGGAGTGGGAATCCCGTCTGTTTTCGAGACGTTCAATCCAACCGGCTGCCCAGCTCTACGCTGCGGGTGGCATAGGCATTCAGCTCCTGACCGGCCACGTTGCCCGCCAGAAATTCATAGTATGCCTGGGCGCCGATCATGGCGCCATTGTCGCCGCACAGCTTCAGCGGCGGCTCATAAAGCGTGACGCCGGCAGCGGCAGTTTCCCGGGCAAAATCGGCGCGAATGCGGCTGTTGGCAGCCACGCCGCCGGCAATGACCAGCTTGCTGCGGCCAGTGCGCCGCAGGGCTTCCATGGTGCGGGGCACCAGGGTGTCGCTGACGGTGGCCTGGAAAGCGGCGCAGAGACTGGCCACGTCCAGTTCCTCACCCTTTTGCCGGGTGTTGTGAATCAGGTTCAGCGCGGCGGTTTTCAGGCCGGAGAAGGACATGTCCAAGGGGTTGCCGTCTACCTTGGCGTGAGGCAGCCGGTATTTGGCCGCATCCCCCTCCTGGGCCTTCTGATCCAGGGCTTTCCCACCGGGATAGGGCATGTCCAGAACCCGGGCCACCTTGTCAAAGCACTCGCCGGCGGCATCGTCCCGGGTGGAGCCCAGAATGGTCATGTCCGTGTAGCCGGCCACGTCCACAATCAGGCTGTGCCCGCCGGAGACCACCAGAGCCAGAAACGGCGGCTCCAGCTCCGAAAAAGCCAGATAGTTGGCGGCAATGTGCCCGCGAATGTGGTGGACAGGGATCAGCGGGATCTGCAGCGCCAGCGCGGCAGCCTTGGCAAAGTTGACGCCCACCAAAAGTGCGCCGATGAGTCCCGGCGCATAGGTGACCGCCACGGCGTCCAGCTGCCGCCGGGTCAGGCCGGCGTCCGCCAGAGCCTGGTCCGCCAGGGCATAGATGACCTCCATATGCTTGCGGGAGGCGATCTCCGGCACCACGCCGCCGTATAGTTTATGCATGTCAATTTGGGACGCGATGCAGTCGGACAGGACGGTGCGGCCGTCCTGCACCACCGCCACGGCGGTCTCATCGCAGGAGGATTCAATGGCCAGGATGTTCATCACAGATGTCTCCCTTTGGGTCAGGTTTTTGTGGGGCCACCGCACAGCGGAGAAGCAGCGCGTCTTCTGTGGGGTGACGGTAATAGCGAGGACGCCGCCCGGCCTGGGTGAAGCCCAGCTTGTCATACAGGGCAAGGGCCGGGGCGTTGGAGGCCCGGACTTCCAGCGTCAGTGTACGAGCGCCCTTGCGCCCCAGGGCCTCCAGCAAAGCCTCCAGCAGAGCCGTGCCCAGCCCCCGGCGGCGGGCCGCCGGATGGACGGCCACGTTCATCACGTCGGCCTCATCCAGCACCGTCTGGCTTCCGATATAGCCCAATACCTCGCCGTCCTCTACGGCCACCAGCCATAAAGACAGCGGGTTATCCAGCTCTCCGGCAATGCTCCGCCGGCTCCAGGGATCGGAAAAGCACAGGGCTTCCAGGGCCGCCACGGCATCTACATGGACAGCTTCCATGGGAAGGATGGTGATCGACTGATTCATTTTGCGTCATACCAGCTCTTTCCAATTTTTGCCTCTGCCACCAATGGCACAGAGAGTGTGCAGACCTGCTCCATCTCCGCTTCCACCAGCCGGCAGACCTGCTGCGCCTCTTCCTCCGGAGCTTCGACGATCAGCTCGTCGTGAACCTGCAGAAGCAGCTGTGCCGAGAGGCCCGCATCCCGCAGCGCATTGCGCACCCGCAGCATAGCGGCCTTGATGATATCGGCAGCGGTCCCCTGGATGGGGGTATTCAGCGCCATCCGTTCGGCGCCGGAGCGGACATTGTAGTTGGAGCTGTGCAGCTCCGGCAGCTGGCGGCGGCGGCCCATGAGGGTGGTCACATAGCCGGTGGCCCTGGCTTCCTCCACCACCCGGTGCATATAGTCCTTCACCCCGGCGTACTTGTCCAGATAGCTCTGAATATAGGCCCGCGCCTCGGCAATGGAGACGCCGATGTCCTCGGACAGGGAATACTCCGAAATGCCGTAGACAATGCCAAAGTTGACGGCCTTGGCGTGACGGCGCATTTCGGGAGTGACGGCCTCCGGCGGCACGCCGAATACCTGGGAAGCGGTCACCCGATGGATGTCTTCACCGCTGGCAAAGGCCTTTTGCATAATCGGGTCGTCGGCGATGTGGGCCAGAACCCGCAGCTCAATCTGGCTGTAGTCAGCGTCCACAAAGACACAGCCGGGCTTTGGCACAAACATCTTGCGGATCTCCCCGCCCAACTCCGTTCGCACGGGAATGTTCTGGAGATTGGGGTCCGTGGAAGAGAGGCGGCCTGTAGCTGTCACCGTGTTCTGGAACGTGGTGTGAATGCGGCCGTCGGCGGCAATGACCTTCAGGAGGCCGTCGGCATAGGTGCTCTTGAGCTTGGTCAGCGTGCGGTAGTCGATGATTTCCTGGATAATGGGATGCTTGTCCTTGAGCTTGTTGAGCACGTCGATGTTGGTGGAATATCCGGTCTTGGTCTTTTTTACCGGCGGCAGGCCCAGCTTGTCAAAGAGCACCTCCCCCAGCTTTTTTGTGGAGTTGATATTGAACGTCTCGCCAGCGTAGCCATAGATCTGATCCTGACACGCCGCAATACCGGCGGTCAGCATGTCGCCGAACTGAGCCAGCGCCTGGCGGTCCACCAGCACGCCGGCATGCTCCATCTCCGCCAGCACAGCGCACAGGGGCAGCTCCACGGTGGTATAAAGCGTCTCCATGCCCAGCTCCCGGAGCTGCTGGCGCTGCAGATCATACAGCGCTGCCACCAGCGCCGTGTGGCTCATCCACGCGGCCAGCGCCGCGGACGGATCCCCGTCGGGGGCAAAGGCGCCAGGAGCCTCATAGGCCGACGCCTTAGGCGCCTCAAAGCTGAAGCCGCGCACCGCCAGCTTTTCCAGATCATAGCTGCCGTCAGTGGGGGAAAGGAGATAGGCGGCCACGGCGGTGTCGAACACAAAGCCGTCCAAAGGCAGTCCCTTTTCCAACAGCTTGCGCATCAAGGGCTTGACGTCGTGGGAGATCTTTTGGATCTGCCCGGAAAAGAAGCTGCGCAAAAACGCGTCGTATGCGGGGAGCCGGTCCGCCAGAAATACGGCTGCACAGCCGGCGCCATCCTCTCCGTACTCCACACAGATGCCGTCCAGGCCGGGCAGCGCCAGGAAGGCCACCTGATCCCGGCTGCGGAACAGGGTCAGCAGCTCTTCCGCCCGCTCCGGCGTCTGTACCAATTCACTTTCACATTGGCCGGTAAACACGGGGGGCTCCTGCGCCGGAACGGACTCGCCCCGCAGGCCGTACTTGTCGATGAGCTTCACAAATTCCAGCTGCAGGAACAGGCCGTACAGAGCCGGCCGGTCCCACGGGCGGATCAGATTGTCCTCCGGGCGGAAGTCCAGGGGCACATCGCACCGGATGGTGGCCAGGTCATAGCTGAGAAAAGCCATGTCCCGGCCCGCCTCCAGTTTTTTGCGCACCGAGTCCCGGATTTCCGGGCTGTCCAGATGGGCATAGAGATTTTCAGTGGTGCCAAAGCGCTGCAGCAGAGCCGTGGCAGTCTTCTGGCCGATGCCGGCCACGCCGGGAATATTGTCCGAGCTGTCGCCCATGAGGCTTTTCAGGTCGATAATCCCCTTGGGCTCCAGACCGTATTCGGCAAAAAACGTATCCCGGTCATAGCAGGTGGCGTTGGTCTGGCCGCCCTTGGTGACCACCAGCTTGACGGTCACATGATCGTCAATGAGCTGCAGGGAATCCCGGTCGCCGGTGACCACGGTGCAGTCCCAACCGGCCTGGCCGCAGCGGCGGCCCACGGTGCCGATGACATCGTCGGCCTCATAGCCCTGGACCTCGTAGATGGGAATGCGCATGGCGCGCAGAATGTCCTTCATCACCGGCATCTGCATGGCCAGCTCTTCCGGCATCCCCTTGCGGGTGGCTTTGTAGCCGTCGTACTGCTGGTGGCGGAAGGTAGGGCCCTTGAGGTCGAAGGCCACGCAGACCGCATCCGGGTTCTCCTCGTGCATCAGCTTCTGGAGAATGTTGAGGAATCCGAAGATGGCGTTGGTGTGCATCCCATCCCGGGTGGTCAGATCCCGGACGCCGAAAAAGGCGCGGTTGATGACGCTGTTGCCGTCAAGGATCATCAATTTCATGGGCAGCCCTCCCTCACAGGTTGTAGATTTCCGTATACTTCTTGGTCAGATAGTCGGTGTAGTACTGTGGGTTGAACGGCTCGCCGCAGGCCATTTCCAGCAGATCCGCCGGATCGTACATGCAGCCGTACCGGTGAATATGTTCCTTCAGCCAATCGGTGATGACGGCCAGATTGCCTTTGGCCACTTCGCCGTAGAAGTCCATCTCCCGGCTCATAACGGCCAGCAGCTGCGCGCCGTAGGCGCTGCCCAGGGAGTAGGAGGGGAAGTAGCCCAGAGAACCGCCGGACCAGTGGGAGTCCTGGAGGCAGCCCATGGTGTCGTTGGGCACGTCGACACCCAGATACTCCTGATACAGCCGGTTCCAGGCGGCAGGCACATCCTTGGCCTCCAGCTGGCCTGCAATGAGCTGCTTTTCCAGCTCATGCCGGATCATGATGTGCAGGGAATAGGTCAGCTCGTCGGCCTCGATGCGGATCAGGCTCGGTTCCCCGCGATTGACGGCGCGGTACAGGTCGTGGGCGGTGACACCGGCCAGCTGGGTGGGGAACAGCTCCAGCAGCTTGGGGAAAATCAGGGAAATAAACGCTTCGCTGCGGCCAATGATGTTCTCGTAGAACCGGGACTGGCTCTCATGAATGCCCATGGAGACGCCGCCGGCCAGGCAGGTATATGCCAGGGCGTCATCCGTGTTCAGCTCATAGAGGGCATGGCCGCCCTCATGGATGACGGAGTACATGGAAGAAACAAAGTTATCCTCATAGTAGTGGGTTGTGATGCGCACATCCTTGTTGTTGAAATTGGTGGTAAAGGGGTGCTCCGTCTCCCCCAGGACACAGTGGTTCCGGTCGATGCCCATGATGTCCATGAGATAGCCCGACAGGGCCCGTTGGGCCTCCACAGGGAACGTCTGGTGCAGGAATCCTGCCTCCACCTGGGGGGCCGCCACCACTTTTTTCAGCAGGGGCACCACCGTCTGGCGGACCTGGTCAAAGTAGCGGTCCAGCGTCTCCATCGTGATGCCCTGCTCATATTGATCCAGCAGCGCGTCATAGGGGGCCTTGGCGCTGTTGTAGTACCCGGCGAATTTCCGGTTATAGTCCACAATCTGCTGGAGGTAGGGGCAAAACAGCGCAAAATCGTTGGTAGCCTTGGCGGTGTGCCAGACGCTCTGGGCATCGTTGAGCAGCTGGGTATAGGCCACATACTCCTCCATCGGGATCTTATGGGTTTGATCGTAGCTGCGCTTCAGCTGGTGAACCTCCCGGGCAGTCTGGGGATCCAGACGGTCCTTTTCCGCGTCCAGATCCTCCAGCAGCTGGCCCACGGTGTCATTGACCAGGAGCTTATACTGCTCCTCGGCCAGAATGGACAGCGTCAGGCCGCGGCCGGCGGCGGTGTCTTTGGGTGCGACGGTCACGGCGTCCAGATAGATCAGGCCGCTGGCGTGCTGGTATGCATGGAGTTTGGCCTCCAGCGCTTTGAGTTGTTTGACTTTGTCTTGCAGCATTAGATAGCAGTCTCCTTTTCAGGCATAGATTTCAGTGGTTGATAGACTGTGAGATACATAGTAATAAAACAGGCCAGGCCGCCCACGACATCCGAGATGGGCTCGGACCAGAAAACCCCCAGCACGCCCAACTGCCCCACATGGGGCAGCTCCAGCATCAGCGGCACCACAATCATGACCTTGCGGAACATGGAGAAAAAGACCGCCTGCTTGGCGTGGTTCAAGGCGACAAACGCCGACTGGCCCGCCATCTGGAACGCCATAAAGAAATAGCCGCCGTAGTAAATGCGCATGGCCTGACGGCCAGCCTCCAACGTGGCCGGATCGCTGGTGAAAATCCGGATCAACAGGCCGGGGCACAACAGCAGGATGCCCCAGACAGCCAGATTATACACACAGGATACGCCGCAGCTGACCCGAATGGCCTTGCGGACACGGCTGAAGCAGCCGGCTCCATAGTTAAAGCCGATAACCGGCTCGGAACCGGAGGTGAGCCCCTGCAGCGGCATGGTGATGACCTCGCGGATGGAATTGACGACAGTCATAACCCCCACATAGAGGCCCCCGCCAAAGGCCTGCAGCGTCCGGTTGGCAATGACCTGGACAATGGAATTGGTGACGGCCATGACAAAGCCCGCCGCCCCCAGGCCCATAATTTTCCGAATCAGTACCGCCTGCGGTCGCAAATTGCGCAGCCGGAGCTTCAGCGTCGCCTTTTTGCCCAGGAGGAACGCCATGACCCAGGCGGCAGAAACCCCCTGGGAAAGGATGGTGGCCAGTGCCGCGCCCTCCACGCCCATATCAAAGACAAAAATAAAGATGGGATCCAGGATGATGTTCACCACGGCGCCCACCACTACAGTGAGCATCCCGGTTTTGGCAAAGCCCATGGCGTTGATGAAGCTGTTCATGCCGGCGCTGATGAGGACAAACACATTGCCCAGCAGATAGATGCGGCAGTAACCGGCGGCATAGGGATAGGTGGCCTCGCTGGCGCCAAAGGCGAACAGAATGGGCCGCAGAAACAGCAGCCCCAAAACCGTCAGGATCACGCCGGAACCCACCAGAAGAACAAAGGCGTTGCCCATAATCTGCTCCGCCTTTTCGGTGTTGCCGCGGCCCCGCTCGATGGAACACAGCGGCGCGCCGCCCATACCGCACAGCCGGGAGAAAGCCAGCACAATGGAAATCACGGGCATACACAGCCCCAGCCCCGTCAGGGCCAGGGTTCCGGCCTCGGGAATTCTGCCGATATACACCCGGTCGACCAGGTTGTATAAAATATTGACCAGCTGCGCCGCCGTAATGGGAACGGCCATTCGCAGAATCGCCCGGGTGACACTTCCTTTTGAAAAATCGTTCTGCACTGCCTGCGCTGCAGCCTGCGCCATGGGAAACACCTTCTGTACGTCATTGGTACGGACAAAATCCGCATAAATCCGTATCCATTATAAAAGTGGCCTTGCCGAAAATCAAGAAAAATATGCAGCCCCCGCACACAGGAGCTGCATATTTTATGCGCTGCTGGCATCTCCGCCAGCAGCCACGGTGAATTCGCCGCTGGCCAGGTGCTCTCTGCCGCTGGCATCCGTCACAGTGTAACTGAGGCGGTAGCGCCCAGGCTCCAACTGGCCCCACAGAGCATTCAGAGACTCACTCCAGTCCGTTTCGCCGGGCGGCAGCGGGTCCGCCACGCCGCAAAACCCCACCTGCTGAACAAAGGACACCGTCTCCCACTGGCCGTCTGCCAGCTGGCGTTCCAACGTGGGAATCAACAGAATATTGGCATCCGCCCCCGTGTCGTTGCACAGGCGGAAGGGCAAATATTCGGCATCCGGAGCCACGGGGTCTTCGGAGACTGCAAGGGAATAGCCGGCGGATTCCCCCTCCAGCGTTGCTTCATGGCCGGCAGATTCGCCGTCTGCCGGCTCCGTTTCCGCCCCGTCGGAATCATCGCTGTCTTCCGGATCCTGCGAAACGGCAGCATCCAACTCCGTGCCGTCAGACGCGGCGACGTTGGCCTCGGCCTGCAATGTGCTGCCGCAGGCCAACAGGCCAATACACAACAGCAGCGTCAGAACGGGTAACATGAATCGCTTCATGAAAAAACCTCCTTTGCTGATTGGGTAGGTATTGGACGCTGCCGGTCGAGAAAGGTTCCCCACAGGAAACACTTTTTGCAGGTTCCCCTGGCAAACGGCAAAAAAAGTCCCATGCCGGGGCGGTCAACCCGCCGCAGCATGGGAACTCCCCGCCATACAGAGCACGGCGGGGAGTTTGGGAGG
This sequence comes from uncultured Oscillospiraceae bacterium, assembly GCA_965120355.1. GTDB lineage: Bacteria > Bacillota > Clostridia > Oscillospirales > Oscillospiraceae > CBCPMX01. The sequence goes on along the minus strand of CBCPMX010000130.1, from coordinate 12,547 downwards.
ATTACTGGATATCAATAATATTGTTGTTGGCAGGCAGCTCTTTGCGGGTCTGTTTCGGCAGGGAAATCTTCAATATGCCGTCCTCAAACCGGGCGGATACGTCCTGCTTCTCCATACGGTCGCCCACATAGAAGCTGCGGCTGCACTGGCCCACATAGCGCTCTTGCCGGATATAGCGGCCTTCCTTGTCCTTCTGATCGTTGTTGGTGTTTGTGGAAGCGCTGATGGTCAGATACCCATTGTTCAGCTGGAGCTGCACGTCCTCTTTCTTGAAGCCGGGCAGGTCAATGTCCAACTCATAGGAATTTTCGGTCTCCCGTACATCTGTTTTCATCAAGGAACCGGCAGACTTGTGGTAAGCCGGGTTCTGGCGGTCCCATGCGCGCATCATGCTGAAGGGGGCGTCAAAAAATTCATCAAACAGGTTTTCTCCAAAAATGCTAGGCAACATAAGTCATTCCTCCATTCATAATTGTCATGCGCTCGTAGCTGCTGGAATATTCCCAAACGGTGGCGAGCTTTGTTACCTTTCGCAAACGGCATCTGCCGTCCGTGCATCTTTGCGGTACGGAACCCTGCGGGGCTTTTCGGTCCCCTCTCTCAAGGTTCGTGTATATCATACTCCGCAATTTTAGCACTGTCAAGGGGAGAGTGCTAAAATTCACAAAATAATAATATTTTGTTCACATGAAATGCGATTTTTAGAACGTACAGCGGATTTCCGCAGGACAGGTTCATAAAAGAACCCGGGCGTCCTGCCGCGCGCGGCGCTGTCTATGCTGACGCTGGCGGCGGGCAGCCGGATTTACCGGCAGGCTGCGGCGCAGGGAAACGCACCGGCCTGCCCCTAGCCGTTCAGGAAGCTCTAAATCACATCGTCATCGGCCTTGTACGGTTCTTTTCGTGCGGCCTGTCAGTTTGAAAACCAGGAAATTTCCCAAGAATCCCCCTGTTTCCCGGCCTCTCATCCGACCGAAGCTCTCCCGTCCACCGCTCACACCGATCTGCGCACAATTTTGCCAAAAAAGTTCCGATTGTTCGTATGTCCTCAGAACAATCGGAACTTTTCTATGGACTCCTGCGCGTCAGGACAACCCCATGTCCCCGCTGTCCGGCAAGCTGTCCGGAAGGTAGATATAAATATACCGCATCGTACTGGAAACACAGACGCCGACATGGATGGGCCCCGTCTCAGTTTCCCTGGTATAATAGATCACGGTGTCGGCTTCCACCGCTTCACTGCCGCTGACCGTGAATCCAGCCTCCAGCAAATGCTGCATATAGTTGGCGGCATCCACGACGCTATACGCATACGCATATCGCTCCGCCCCTTCCACATAGCCCTCTTCCGTTCGGGCGCCGTCGGAAAAATAGGAACTGACGCAGGGCTGCTGGGTGACATAGGTGTAATTGGGCGCGCCGTTGGCATATATGGCCGGCGCATCCACGGCGGCGCTGTCTCCGGCAGCTGCGGCAGCGACCTCCGCCAGCGGATGGAGCGTATCCGTGGACAGGCTGTCCAGGCAGGAGATCGGCACCGCCAGGTTCAGGTTTTGGCTGATGCCGGAGGAGGTGATCAGAGAGGCTGTGGTAATGCCTACAGCCTGGCCCCGGTCATTGATCAGCGCTCCGCCGCTGCTGCCCGAAGAGATGGACGCGGTGGTCTGGATATAGGTAACGCCGTCATAGGTCCGGCTGGGGTTTGAGACAATCCCGCCGGCAATGGTATTGGTCAGCCCCAGAGGCGCGCCAATGGTGTAGACCGTGTCGCCGCCTGCCGGCGCCTGCTGGGCGGCAGGCAGGAACGAAAACCCGCTGCCGTCCACCTGCAGGAGGGCTACGTCGTGTTCCTCATCATAGTCATAGACGCCCAATACGTCATAGATCTGGCCGTCATAAGTGGTAATCCGGGCAGATTCGCCCTTCTGAATCACATGATAGTTGGTGACCATGATCCCGCTGGCATCGATAAAAAAGCCGCTGCCAGTGGCTACGGCAGTGCCCTCCTGGTCATACAATTCAATGTAGCACACGCTGGGAGAGCACTGGGCATAAATCTGCGCGCCGGTCAGGACGCCGCCGTCCGCCGGGGTCTCCGCCGTCTCCCCGCTGTCCAGAGTCAGTCGGACGCGGCGATCCGGGTCGGCAATGCGGGCCAGAATAGCCGCAGCCTCGGCACGGGTAATGCCGGAGGCCGGCTGAAAGGCGGCATTGCCGCCGCTGCCGCTGAGAATACCAGCCCGATAAAACCGGTAAACCGCTCCGGCGTAGCCGGCGCTCATGGGTACATCTGCCACGGCGCCGTCCGCCACGGTGTTTAAATCTTCCAACGCTGTATCCGGAACGGCCGCAGACAGGATCTGCACAAATTCCGCGCGGCTGGCCGCCGCGGTATAGTCCGTATAGGCGTATTTCAAAATGCCGTTGGACAGGGCATAGTCCACATAAACCTGATACCAGGGCTCCCCCTGGTCCAGCACGCCGCTGCCGCCGGTATACTGACTGTGCAGCCGGCAGGCCAGTGCCAGCGTCTCCGCCAGGGTCAGACCTTCGTCCGGCGCAAAGCGTTCGCCGCTGCCCTGCAGCAGCCCATAGGAATAGGCGATGGCCACGCTGTCGGCATACCAAGCAGCAGCAGACACATCGGAAAACATCCCCTGTACATACGTCTGCGACGCGGTCAGCTCAGCTTCCCCACCGCCGGCTGCGGCAGCAGGTAGGCAAAGCTCTCCAAAAATCAACAGGACCGTCAGCAGCAGACAAACATATCGTTTCATAAGCACCTCCCAGAATCTGAGTTCTGTCGGAAAACCGCAAACCTGCTGTCATTATAAGGGACTCTGAGAAGCTTGTCAATGTGCGCAGGCAGTCCCATCGTCTTAATTTCTCCCGGCAGTCCGCAAACCGCAGCGCCGCGGCCAGTCCGGCGCGCGCCTCCTTTTATCCGGAAAATCAGAAAAACGGAGGAATTTCCAATCAGTTATCAAGATGTACAACAAGATGAAAAATAACCATTGAAAAAGTGGACGGATTGTACTACAATAGCTATAGATTTTGAAGCTGTTTTGGCGATTTAGCCCATTACAGTTGAAGGAATGGAGGTATTGAATTGCCTGAGAGAAAAACGATCATCCAGTGTGACGGCATCACAAAGTATTTTCCCGGCGTCAAAGCGCTTGACGGCGTGTCCTTTGACATTCGCGAGGGAGAATGCCATGCGCTGTGCGGGGAGAACGGCGCAGGCAAGTCCACGTTGATCAAGGTTTTAACAGGCGCCCATGCCCGGGATGGCGGCGTTTACGCCATTGACGGCAAGGAGGTCCATTTCAAGTCCACTCAGGATGGTATTGCCATGGGCGTCTCCTGCGTGTATCAGGAGCTGTCCATTGCGCAGCAGCTGGACGTCGCCAAAAACCTCTATATCGGCAACCTGCCGATGAAGGGCGGTCTGGTGGATCACAAAAAGCTCTATGCCGACGCAAAGCAGATTCTGACCGAGCTGGGCATAGACATTTCCCCCAGAACCATTGCGGGGACCCTGTCCGTAGGGCAGCAGCAGATGATTGAAATTGGGCGTGCCCTGACCAGAAACGCCCGCGTCATTATTATGGATGAGCCCACATCCTCCCTGTCCGAAGCGGAGACGGATACCCTTTTTGAGATTATCCGCAAGCTGCTGGCCAAAAACATTGCCATTGTGTACATCAGCCATAAGCTCGACGAAGTCATGTACCTGGCCGACCGCATCACAGTCATTCGGGACGGCAAGAACATCATCAGCAAGGACAAGGATGCCTTTACCCAGGAAGAGCTCATCGCCAATATGATCGGCCGCCCGTTGGAAAATCTGTATCTGAAGGAACCGGCGGAAATCACCGACACCATGCTGGAGGTCAAGGGGCTCACCCGGAAGGGTGTGTTTGAAGACATCTCCTTCAACGTCCGCAAGGGCGAAGTGGTGGGGTTCTTTGGTCTGGTGGGCGCAGGCCGCAGCGAGATCATGCGCGCAATCTTCGGCGTCGATAGATATGACAGCGGCGAGATCATCCTGGACGGTAAAAAGCTCAAAGGCGGCAATCCCGCCGCCGCCATTGAGGCGGGCATCGGCTTCTGCACCGAGGACCGGAAAAAAGAGGGCCTGGCGCTGAAGCTGTCAATTCTGCTGAACATGACGCTGGTACGGCTGCCGCTGCTGGCCAAGGCAGGCGTCATTAACCGGAGCGCCCAGCGCGCCGCTGCCAACGAGTATATGCAGTCCATTTCCATCAAGGCGCCCTCTGTCAACCAGTTGGTGGGCAATCTGTCCGGCGGCAACCAGCAGAAGGTTGTCGTCGCCAAGTGGCTGATGATGGATCCCAAGGTGCTGATTGTGGACGAACCTACCCGCGGCATTGACGTGGGCTCCAAATCCGAGATCTACGGTCTGCTGTCTGATCTTGCAAAGCAGGGAATGGCCATTATTGTCGTTTCCTCTGAAATCGAAGAAATTATGGGTGTGTGTGACAGCGTCATCACCATCTTCGAGGGCAAAAAGACTGCGCAGATGCCCATTACAGACACACTGACCCGGGAAGAGGTCCTGGCAGCAGCCCTGGGCGGCAGCTTCAGCAACGCCGCCATTGCTGGAAAGGAGGCGATCCGCAGTGAGTAAAAAAACGGAAACTGCTGCGGAAAAGAAGCAGCAGTCCCTGTGGAGCAGGTTTATGAGCCTCAATGGCAGCTCCATTTTCCTGGCAACGATTGTTGCGTTTATTCTGTTTGAGGTGATCCTCCAAATCCGGACGCCCAATTCCAGCGGTCTGATCTTCATGACTGGCACAAATCTGATGATGATCCTCCGCCAGCAGGTATACATCGCCCTGATCGCCTTTGGCCTGACCCTGGTCATGCTGACCGGTAATATTGACCTGTCCGTGGGCAATATGCTGACCTTCCTGTGCTGCATCTGCGCCACAATTGTGATCCGGACTGACAGCGCGCTGCTGGGTGTCCTGGGCACGCTGGGCGTGGGCCTGTTGTGCGGCCTGTTCAACGGTTTGCTGGTCAGCTATGTCAAGCTGAATTCCTTTATTACCACCCTGGGCGCCAGCTCCATTTACAGCGCCCTGGCGCTGATTGTCTCCTCCGGTACAGTGCTGGTCATCGATACCAATGCCAGTTCTGCCTTCCAGGCCCTGGGCAAGGCTTCCTTTGGCCCGATTCACATTCTGATCGTTTGGTTTGTGGTGGTGGCTGTGGTTCTGGGCCTGGTCCTGAGCCGCACGGTGTACGGCCAGCAGTTGTACGCCATCGGCGCCAACCCCGTGGCGGCCCGGTACTCCGGCATCCGCTACAAGCGCAATATCACAATCGCCTATATCATTACCAGCCTGTGCGTTGGCCTGGCGGCAGTGGTCATGATGGCCAACTCCCTCAGTTCTAACCCGCAGGCCGCCTCCGGCAAGGAGATGGAGGTTATCCTGTGCGTAGTGCTGGGCGGTTGTGCCGTCAGTGGCGGCAAGGGCTCCGTCTGGGGCACCATCATCGGCGTGCTGTTCTACGGCGTGCTGTCCGCCGGCTTTACCTCTCTGGCGCTGTCCACCTATCTCCAGTGGGTCATTATGGGCGCGATCATGCTGGTGGCGCTGTCGCTGGATGTTCTGAAAGGAAAGGGGGTCAAACTGTGGAAGAGAAAGTAAAGGCGGCCAAGTCCAACAGCAAAAAAGCCCAGTGGATCCGCATTGCCAAAGACAATAACTCAATTCTGATCCTGGTCATTCTTCTGTTTGTGGCGTTCCTCGGCATTGATGGCTATCGGAATGGCTTCTACAATGTCATCCGCTATACTGCCATGTATGGCCCAGTATGTCTGGGGCTGGGCCTGGTTATGATTACCGGCAACATTGACCTGTCCGCCGGTTTCCAGGCAGGTCTGGCAGGCGTCTCCTCCGTCATTGTATTCAATGCAGTCTACAGTGCCAGCGGGAATTCCGTGCTGTCCCTGGTAATCTGCATTATCGGCGCGCTGGTAACCGGCGCCATCACCGGATTCATCAACGGGTTTTTTGTGGCAAAAATCGGCGTATCCTCGCTGATCGCCACCATTGCAGCCAATTATGCCTATCAGGGCATCGTATTCTACTATGCCAACAGCTCCTTCCCGCCCTCGGATGCCGACACGGTGAAGCTCATTGCCCAAACCCGCATCGCCGGGCTGCGCTGGCTGACGCCGTCGCTGATTATTTTCCTGGTGGTGCTGATCCTGGTGTTCCTGTGGATGTACAAGACCCGGTTCGGCAACCGCCTGCACGTGGTGGGCGATAACCCGGAGGCCGCGGCCTTTGCCGGCATCTCCGTATCCAACACAGTCTGGGTCACCTATATACTCAGCGGCGTGTTGGCGGCGCTCAGCGGCTTCATTATGGTCTCTAACGCTGGTTACGCCATCTATACGCAGGGCAACAGCCTGTCTACCCTGACCATCAGCTGCTGCGTCATCGGCGGTATTAAAATGTCCGGCGGCAAAGGCACCGCCATCCATGTGCTGCTGGGTGTGCTCATCATGCGCACCATCTCCCAGATGATGACCGCCATGTATCTGAGCGCAGATATGGTCAACCTGATCACCGGCGTGCTGCTGATTGTGGTCCTGATCATCGACCGCTTTACCAGCACCAAGTCCGCCGACTGACGGAACTTCTTTCCCGTTGATTACCCTTTGGGGTTATCATACAAATATCGCTTTTACGCAAATTGAAAGGACGGAATCCGAATCATGAAAAACCTGAAAAAGTTGCTGGCGCTGCTGCTGGCGCTGGTCATGGTGTTCTCCCTGGCCGCCTGTGGCAGCAGCTCCGAAACCGCTTCTGAAAGCTCCGAGAGCACGGAAACCTCCAGCTCCGGCCTGGAAGGCAAAACCATCGGCTATGTGACCATCAACTCTGCTGCCCCCTGGGGCGGTCTGGTTGGCACAGAGCTGGAGCGTCTCGCTGAAGAGGCCGGCGCCACCGTCAACGTGCTGGACGCCCAGACTGTAGCGGACGACGTTGTAAACTACTGCAATCAGATGATTGACAACGGTGTTGACGCACTGGCTGTCTTCGGCGGCGATCCCACCGCCATGGTGGACGTGGCAAAATCCTGCAGCGATGCCGGTATTCCGTTGTTCCTGTGTGCGCTGGACGTAGCGGAAGAGGGCCGCGAATATGCCACCGCATGCATCGGTCCTGACCAGGAAGAGATGTGCTACGAAATTGGCCAGTACATCATTGAGCAGAACGGCGCCGACGCCGGCTGCACTGTCGTGCAGATCTCCGGTGTGCCGTTCCTGGCCGACTACCAGGAGCGCGAGGCTGGCTTTGCCCGCGCAATGGAAGAGACCAATTATAATGTTCTGGAAGCCGACTACGCCTATTCCAGCCGGACGGATGCCAAGTCCTTTATGGAGTCCCACATCCAGGCTCTGGGCGACGATATCGACATCGTCATGGGCTTTGATGACGACCTGACCATGGGCGCCGTTTCCGCCATTGAAGAGGCGGGCATGACCGACAGCATCAAGGTCTATTCCCTGACCGGCCAGAACGATGCTATTCAGGCTGTCAAGGACGGCAAAATGGAACTGACCGTCATGAACCGCGCTGGTGACATTGCTGCCGAGACTGTCAATGCCATTGAAGAATATCTGACCACCGGCTCCACCGAGTATTATCACTACACCGAATTGACCTATATTACGGCGGAAAACGTGGACGAATATTTGGGCCAGGGCGAATTCTAAGCCTTCCTGCTTTAAGCCGTATAAACAAATCCGGGGCCGCTGCAAAAGCAGCGGCCCCGGATTGATTTGCTTTACACCGGGCCGTCCACAATCCGGCGATAATTTTCCGGATCCGTATCGCCCTCGGTGCTGATCAGCAGCACCACGGATGTCTCATCCAGCTCCATTGCCTCCCGCAGGGGCCGCAGTTCCTCCCGCTCCAGGATGGCCTGCAGGAGGCCCGTGGTCACCGCTCCAGACTCGCCGGAGACAATCGCGGAATCTTCGCCTTCCGGATGGGCCAACAGCCGCATGCCGTCTTCCGTTACCCAGTCGGGACACGACACATAAAACGAAGCAAAGTTCTGAAGGATGGGCCAGACCAGAGGGTTTGGCGTGGGACAATTGAGGCCGGCCATTTCCGTCGTTCCGGCATGATGGACCGTATGCGGTTTGCCGTCATTCAGCAGGACAGACTCGAGAATACACGCCGCGCTCTCCGGCTCCACCAGAACCATCACCGGCAAATCGTCGGCGTAGATATGGGCATAATAGGCCAGTACCGCAGCCGCAAAGCTGCCGACGCCGGCCTGCAAAAACACATGCGTGGGGGAACGATAGCCATTGGCCTCCACCTGAGCGGCCGCCTCGTCCGCCAGTGTGCAATAGCCTTGGGCAATCCAGCCCGGCGCCTGGGTATAGTGCTCCCATCCGGTATCCTGAAGCAGAATCCAGCCGTTTTCCTCCGCCTGCCGCGCGGCCAACCGCACGGCGCCGTCATAGTCCAGCTCCGTCGCCGTCACATCTGCCCCCCATGCCTCTATGGCCTGCACGCGAGCTGGCGCAGCCCCTTTCGGCATAAATACCCGCGCACCGCAGCCCAACTGCGCCGCAGCCCAGGCCACACCCTTGCCGTGATTGCCGTCGGTGGCAGTGCAAAACACCATATCCCGGATCTCCGCCTGCCGCTCCGGCGCAGTCAGATCCCGAAACGTAACGGTATGGAAATCCAAGCCAAAGCGCTCGCACAGCGTCCGGCACACAGCCCAGATGGCGCCCAGCCCTTTGAACGCATTGAGGCTGTATCTGCCGGATTCATCTTTCACAAAGACCTCTCCAACCCCCAGGCGGTCCGCCATTGCCCGCAGCGGGATCAACGGTGTCGGCGCATAGCCGGGGACAGATGCCTGAAAGCTCCGCACTGCAACCATATTCTGATGGCCAAAACAAAGCGGCGGGATTGCCGACGGATCTGCCGGCCGGTGTACCGCACGGATGCCACAGGGAAAGCGCATCTCATCTGACATATCTACATTCTCCTTAGGTCTGATTCAAACAATACTGTCAGCTATTGTACCATATTTTCCGTCTTTTGAAAACCGGCGCAATACCGAATTTTGCGCCAGTTTCCCGGCATACCCTTGCGGCCGGCAAGCGGCCTGCGGTTTTTTGAACTTTCCCTATCTTTTTTTTCAGTTTCGTAGTATACTGAACTGTAAACCTTTCACTGCAGAAGGAGTTCCGTTTATGCTGGAAAAGTATCAGAAGCTCAACCAATATATTAAGCAAATTTCCAAGGCCCATGTCTCTGTTTACGCGGGCAATGCTTCGTTTTTTCTCATCATCGCAGCATTTCCCGCTCTGATGATGCTTTTGACGCTGCTGCAGTATACGCCTCTGACCGCAGACGATGTGATTTCCGCCCTCAATGGGCTCATTCCCAGCGCACTGCTGCCCATGGTGGAATATATGTTTTATGATTTAAAAAGTGCCAGCGCCGGTACCGTCATTTCCATCACCGCCATTTCCGCCATCTGGCTGGCCTCCAAGGGTGTCATGGGCGTTCTCAACGGGCTCAACGCCGTCTATGGCGCTGAAGAAACCCGGTATTATCCCCTGCGGCGGCTCATCTCCATGATTTATATGGTCGCGTTGCTGGTGGCCCTGCTGCTGACCCTGATCCTCCACGTCTTTGGGCAACGGCTCCAGGCGCTGCTGTTGGCCCGGGTGCCTTTTTTGGGGCGGCTCTTTGCCATGGCGCTGCAGTTCCGCTACGTATTCCTCATCGGCATGCTGACGCTGGTGTTCACCAGCTGCTTTCTGGTTTTGCCCAACCACAAGGTCAAGCTGCGCAGCGCCTTTCCCGGTGCGTTGCTGTCTGCCGTGGGCTGGGTGCTGTTTTCTTCAGTATTCTCATTTTATATTAACCACTTCAGCAATTATTCAGCCTTCTACGGCAGTTTGACCACACTGGTAGTGTTCATGCTGTGGCTGTATATCTGCATGAATATTCTGTTTTACGGCGGCATGTTCAATGCGTATTTGGACAAGCGGCGGACCCGCCGGCGGCGCGGCAGGCCGCCGGAACCTCCCGCCAGCCGCGAATCCGGCAGCACATAATCCAGATACACAAAGCCATGCCCCCAGGGCGTTTCCCTGGGGGCATGGTCTTTATTATTTCAACAGCAGCAGCTTGTCCTTCGGCATACAGAGCAGGCGATCCCAATCGCGGATGGCCGCCCAGGTCTGTTTCGGCAGCTCCCACCGAATCTGCGCGGAGGCCGGGCCGTCCACAGGACGGACCATCAGGATCATATCAAATACGTCCTCGATCTCCCGGACCACCTCATAGGCAAACACATTTTCCCCCGGCTCCGTGGCCGGCGTCAAATGGTTGGCGCGGATGCCCACATAGCGGACCTCCGGGTCCACCGGGCCGGCGGTTTGAAGCGTGACGCCCCAATCCAACGCTGTGACCCCGCCGCCCTCCCGGGCAACGGGACTGAGATTTTTACATCCGCTGAGCAGCGCCGCCGTATAGGTCCGTGGGTTGTCAAACAGGGCATGTTTCTCCCCGATGGCATCAATGCACCCATCCCGGTATACCGCAATGCGGTCGCTGATGCGGAACACCTCGTCGCGGTTATGGCTGACCAGCAGCGTGGGGCCGCCAAATTCTTCAATGACCTTCAAAGTCTCCTGCTCCAGTTCCCAACGCAGATAGCTGTCTAACGCCGAAAAGGGCTCGTCCAGCATCAGGATCTTCGGCTCGGACACCAGGATCCGTGCCAGAGCCACCCGCTGCTGCTGACCGCCGGACAACTGCGCGGGGCGGCGCTTTTCCAGCCCCGTCAGATATAGCCGTTCCATCATAGCCGACACCCGGCGGCGCTTTTCCTCCCTGGACATCTTTTGAGAAATGCCGCAGAGGATATTCTGCTCCACAGTCATATTGGGGAAAAGCGCATAGTTCTGAAACAACAGTCCCACATGGCGCTTCTGCGGCGGTAAATCTATGTGCTTTTCCGAATCAAACAGCACCTGCCCATTCAGCTCAATATGGCCGCGATCCGGCCGGACGATCCCGGCAATACACCGCAGTGTCATGCTTTTTCCGCAGCCAGAGCCGCCCAGCAGCGCCAACGTCTCGTTTTCCACCTGGAAGGCCACATCCAGCACAAAGCCGCCGAAGTCCTTGTAGATCTCAACTGACAGTGCCATGGTCCGCCTCCTTCATTCTGCGCCGTTTGGGGATGACGTCCCGCCGCTCCAGCAGATTCACCGCCAGCAGCACCACCGTGGAAATAGCCAGATTTACCAGCACCCATTTCATGGCCAGTTCCTCATTGTCCGTGCGCCAAAGCTGGTAAACCGTCGTGGAAATGGTGGCAGTTTTGCCCGGCGTATAGCCGGCAATCATACTGGTGGCGCCATACTCGCCCAGGGCCCGGGCAAACGCCAGCACGGTTCCGGCCAGAATCCCCTGACGGCAGGCGGGAAGGGTGATCCTCCAGAAGATCCGGGTGTTGGACATGCCCAACGTCTGGCCGGAGTAGCGCAGCGTCACATCAAAAGATTCAAACGCACCTCTGGCCGTTCGATACATCAGGGGAAACGCCACCACTGTAGCGGCAAAAATGGCCGAATACCAGGTCATGGTCAGCCGGACGCCGAAGGTTTCCAGCACCCAACTGCCAACAACCCGCTTGGGTCCCAGCAGGAGCAGGAGAAAATAGCCCACCACCGTCGGCGGCAGAACCATGGGCAATGTCAGCACTACGTCCAGAATGCCCTTGAGCACTCTTGGCAGCCTGGCAATGTAATAGGCGGCAAACAGCCCCACAAAAAACACCACCACCGTGGAGATCAGCGCCACGCGCAGGGAGTTCCATAAGGGATACCAGTCCATAATGGGCCACATCCTTTCTCTTCCCCGGCACGACGGAACCGCGCCGGGATATGGTACGAATAGGGCTGAAGGCCAGACAGTTTCCACCTACTGTCCGGCCTTTTCCCAGTTCATTTTACTGCCGCGTCACTCTGCATGCAAGCGGCTTCGGGAAGCTTTGGTTCAATCGGTTCAGGCTGGGGGCGAATGCGTTTCGCCCCCAGCCTCCGAAAATTGATTGAGGGGTACTTTAGGACGCAGGAGAGAAGCCTACAGACTCAAATACTGCCATGGCCTCGTCCGTCTGGAGATAGTCCAGGAATGCCTGCGCCTCCTCCTGATGCTGGGAGATCTTCAGCACAGCGGCAGGATAGATGACCTGAGAGCACATATCCGCAGTGGCCAGATCCACCACGTCCAAGTCAGCGGAGAAGGCATCGGTGGCGTAGATGATGCCGCAGTCCACCATGGCTTCAGAGACCTGTGTCGTCACTTCCTTGACGTTGGAGCCGTAGGTTACCTTGCCCTCGCTCTCCAGCTGGGCCACATCGATCCCCAGATACTCCAAAATCTCCAGGGAATATTGTCCCACCGGCACATCCTCATTGCCCAGGCACAGCAGCGTCAGCTTGTCTGTGGCC
>CBCPMX010000129.1:0-17513 GCA_965120355.1 uncultured Oscillospiraceae bacterium | reverse complement strand
TAACTTCATTTTTCGCTCGCTTTTAGGGGGCGTGGTTTTGTGCGCCCTTTTTCGGAATGGTACTCAAATTATAATGTTTCAACCTTGGGACACCTCTCTTTCCAGAAATAGAAGGCATGGCGGCCCGCCGCCCGGTGCTGGCGTGGGCTCAAACACCGGAACCGGGTGTAGGACCGAATCGCGGGGGACGTTACGCGCGGGAACCATACGCCTCCACCAGTGCAGCGGCTTCCGAAAGGCTGACGGACTGTTCCTGCGCAATCCGGGCAAGATCGGCATATTCATATTTTTGCCGCTGGACGCCGTAGCCTGACGAACGCTTATACCGGACGGGACCGTAGGGGGTGTCCACCGTCTGTACGGTGCGCTGAAGCACATGGCGGCGGAAGGTGTTTTCCCGAACACCGATGGTGGAGGTATGGCGGAAGAGGGCCTGGAGCACCGCTTCCCTGTCTCCTTCCCGGCACATGACGTGGAGCAGAGTGCCGGGGCGGCACTTTTTCATGCCAATGGGCACGGTGTACACGTCCAGCGCGCCGGCGGCAAACAGCTGGTCCATGGCATAGCCGATGGCTTCGCCGGTCATATCGTCCACATTGCAGCTGAGTTCATAGATCTCCTCCGGGGCGTGCTCCGTTTCGCCCAGCATGGCCCGGACGCAGTTGGCGGCTTCGAAATCCTTTTTGCCCATGCCGTAGCCGATGGCCTGCACCCGCATGACCGGCATACTGCCAAAGCGGGTGGCGAAGTGCTTCAGCAGCGCCGCCCCTGTGGGGGTACACAGTTCGCCGGAGATGGAGCCGCCGTAAACCGGCACATCCTTTAAAATAAACGCGGTGGCGGGGGCGGGAACCGGAAGAATCCCGTGGGCGCAGCGCACCTGGCCGCTTCCCACATGGACAGGGGAGACCACGACTTCATCCGGCGACAGCCGGTCCATCAGCATACATACTGCGGTAATATCCGCGACGGCGTCCAGTGTGCCCACCTCATGAAAATGGATGTCACTGACGGGGACTCCGTGGGCATGGCTCTCTGCCTCGGCGATCAGCCCGTAGACGGCCATCACGGAATCCTGCACCTGCGCTGGCAGCGGCAAATGCTCCCGCACCAGGTGCTCGATGTCGTGAAGGCTGCTGTGGTGGTGATGGCCGTCCGCATGGGTATGGCTGTGGTCGTGGTCGTGGTCATGGTCGTGGCTGTGGTCATGGTCGTGGTCATGGTCGTGATCGTGGTCATGGTTGTGGGAATGGTCGTGATCGTGAGAATGATCGTCGTGGCCTTCCGTGCAGGGGTGCGTATGGGAATGCACGTCCTGACTTTCCTCCGCTTCGCCGTGGATGGTGACGGCCATATGGGTTCCGGTGATGCCGCATTTGACTGAGGATTCCCGGGTGAAGGCGACGCCGGGAAGGCCCAGGGCGTTGAGCTCCCGGACAAATCCGTCGGGGTCCGGCAGCAATTCCAGCAGGGCCGCCGCCAGCATGTCGCCGGCGGCGCCCATGGCGCAGTCCAGATAGAGTGTACGCATGGTTGGGGCTCCTTTCTATTTCATATGATTGATTCGGTTTGCCAGAAAGCCGGCGCCGAAGCCGTTGTCGATATTGACCACGCTCACACCGCTGGCGCAGGAGTTGAGCATAGACAGCAGCGCCGAAACTCCTCCGAAGGATGCGCCGTAGCCGACGCTGGTGGGCACGGCAATGACCGGGCAGTCCGCCAGGCCGCCAATCACGCTGGCCAGCGCGCCCTCCATGCCGGCGATGGCAATGATGACGCTGGCGCTCATAATGTCGTCTAAATGTGCCAGGACTCTGTGCAGCCCTGCCACCCCTACGTCATACAGGCGGACGACTTCGTTGCCCAGCACGGCGGCGGTGACGGCGGCTTCTTCTGCCACGGGAATGTCGCTGGTGCCGCCGGTTGCCACCACAATTTTCCCAAGACCGTCGGGCACGGGCAGCGGCCCGATGACACCGCAGCGGGCCTGAGGGTAAAATTCCAGCGGGTGGGTCTGCCGGACGGTTTCGGCAGCTTCGGCAGACAGGCGGGTAATCAGGATCGTGGACTGCCCGTTTTCGAGCATGGTGTCTGCAATGCCAACGATTTGCGCCGGGGTTTTGCCCGCGCCGTAGATCACCTCGGCGGCGCCTTGGCGCAGTTTGCGGTGGGTGTCCACCTTGGCATAGCCAATGTCGGAGAAGGGCTGCATTTTCAGCTTCAGGAGCGCCTCCTCCACAGGGACGGTCCCGCTGCGGACGCCCTCCAGCAGCTGACGAATTTCATCGTTCATTCTCTCGCCTCCAAATCCAAGGATACGGTTTTATAATACTGTTTCAGCGTTTGCACAATGGCCTCCCGGCGTTCCAGCGCCAGCGGGAACTGCGAGGCGGGCAGCTGCAGCCGCCCGTGGCCGTTCTGCCAACGGACGCGAAAATCGGTGAAGCCCAGGGATGCCAAATACGTCTCGGCTGCCTCTGTGGCCGCCAGTTTTTCCGGCGTGATGGCCTCGCCGGTGGGAATTCTGGTGGCCAGGCAGGCATAGGCGGGTTTGTTCCAGGTGAACAGCCCGGCCTCTTGGGAGCGCCGGCGGATCTCCGCCTTGGTCAGCCCGCATGCCCGCAGCGGCGAAAGGACCTGCAGCTCCGCCAGTGCCCGCATGCCGGGACGGTCTTCGACGTCGTCCGAGGCGTTGGTCCCGTCCAAAAGCACGGAAAAGCCGTCTGCGGCCGCAGCCTGGGCAATGGCAGAGAGAATCGCCTTCTTGCAGTAATAGCAGCGGTCGGGAGGGTTCTCCCCCACATGGGGCACGCAGAGAATCTGCTGCTGCAGCACCGCCAAATCGGCGCCCAGTCCGGCGGCCAGACGCCGGGCATCGTCCAGTTCAAATTGAGGCTGGAACTCGGAGCTGACATAGTATGCCCGGACACGCTGCCCATACTGCTTTGCGGCGTACAGCAGATAGGCCGAATCCACACCGCCGGAGAAGGCCAGCGCAGCCTTTGGATGCTGCTTAAAAAATTCCTGTAAATCCAAAATATCACCTCGCAAAAAAAGAAGCACACCACCCCCTCTTCTGAGGGGACCGTGTGCTTCCAAAGCATACAATTCAGCGGGATCGCGTTGGTGCGGAACCGGGCAAGCGCCCAGAGGACCGGCACTTCTGCGCCGGAGAGGCCGGCTTCGTGCCGGCAGTTGTCATTTGGCGGTTGGCGATGCGCCAAAGCCTGCGATAGAACGCCTGCGGAGCGCGCCTCCGCGGCAGCAAGGGCGGGGGACTGTTACGTTTGCAGCTTTTTCAGCTCCCGAAGGACGTCCTGAATCAGCGTGCCAACGTGCAGGCTGCTCACACCGGCCACTATATTATCACAATGATTGACTGGAATCAAGATCCTTTTTGCGCGGCTCTGGCCCACGGCCCGGGCCATCCGCGGCGTGATTTCGCCCAAAAGGGCGTCGGCAATCACAATGCCGATGGGGCCGATGATCACGTCGGCCTTTGCGCTGTTGACAATGACGGCGTTTTCGCCGGTGGCCGCCTGGTCCGCTCCGGCTTTCAGCATCACAGAGGTGGCGGCCGAATTTGTGCCTACCGCTGTGATCTGCACGTTAGGCAGCGTTTCTTTGACTGCGGCCACAAGCTGCCTTCCGAT
The DNA here is from genome assembly GCA_965120355.1 of uncultured Oscillospiraceae bacterium. Classification (GTDB taxonomy): domain Bacteria; phylum Bacillota; class Clostridia; order Oscillospirales; family Oscillospiraceae; genus CBCPMX01. The sequence goes on along the minus strand of CBCPMX010000129.1, from coordinate 13,860 downwards.
TCCGCCGCCCTGGCCATCGATAATCAGAATATTTTTCAAGGCGTTCTCTCCTGTTCAAAGGCTGCGGGGAAGCGCATGCTTCCGCTTGCAGCAAGAATTCTAGCGTGTTTTTCTTCGAATTGCAATCTCGATTTGCCGGCTGTTCAGATCAGGTCAGCTTATGTGAAGATCCGCGGCGTCAAAGCAGCCGGCTGCACGCCGCCGTTATCTGGTCAGAAGCGCTTTGAGGGTCTGGGCAAATGCTTCCGTGTAAGGGTTGTCCTGCTCCTTCTTCCAAAAGGCGCAGAAATTGCGCGTGATCTGCGTGTCCCCCTGATAGATGGGCAGCCGCCGGATTGACGCGCCTTCCGGGGGCAGTGTTCCGATGCCCGCGATGGGTAAAAAGCCGCGGTTGCTCACGACCAGCAGACGGCCTGCTTCCAGTGTGTCCGCAAACAGATAGCTTTCACCATATCCCAGGGTATTTTGATAATATATCTGTTCTGCGTGCTGCTGTTCCCGGGAACTGATCAGAATACAGGGGATATGTTTTAAATCCTGGAGTTGTACGCGGCTGTTTTGACTCAGAGGGTTGTTTGTGGAGATCTCGGCGTAACATCCGCACTGCATCAGTTCATAATTCACATAGGCGTCGGAGAATGCCCGCCGTTGGTCATTCAGAACCAGATCCACGCCGCCGAAGCGCAGCAGATCATACAATTCTTCATGGGTGCCAGTGACAATGTGAATGGCTACCTCCGAAAAGCTGCGTGAAAATTCGGCGATGGCCTGATGCAGCTCCAGTCCGCTGTAACCGCGAAGATATCCGATGCGAAGCTGCAATTCCCGGCCTGTTTCCAGGCGCTTTGTCTCACGGATCAGATCATCTACCTGTTCCAAGATGGCCTTGCAGTGAGAGTAGAAATACTGACCGGCGGGCGTGATGGTGAACCGGCGGTTTTTTCGCTGAATCAGCTCTACCCCCAATTCCTTTTCTAAGGATTGGATTTGCTGGGAGATTGCCGACTGGGAGATGTAGCACTGTTCAGCGGCTTCGGTGAAGCTGTTGCAGTCAATGACGGCAACAAAGTATTTCATTTGTCTGAACAGCATAGGCGGCACCTCCTCCTGCACAATGGCTCAAAAACCGGGTTCTTCCCGGCAGAAACGTGCCGGGAAATTGCCGGCACGGCCGAGACGCCCAAAGATCAAATTCATATCTATTATATACGGAAGGCCGGTTCGATTCAAGTCCTGCATGTATATGCAGAGGCTTGGCGGGGCAAACAGCGAAGCGCCGGCATTTCTTTGCTCCGCGGCGCCTTTGAAGCCGTTTGTGATGGCGCGGGCCCATATACATGCGCAGCGGATAGGAATGGGCTGCGTTCTTCCAGCGGGGACGCTTTTTTGACGCCGGCTCTTTGCCTGCGGATGTGGTTGTGCTATAATATGCCCCGGACAACCCTGTAGAAGCAGGGCAAACTTGTGAGGGGAGCGCTATGGAAAGAATTTTAGTTGTAGAGGACGACCTCGCGCTCAATGCGGGACTTTGCTTTGAATTGGACAGTGCGGGCTATGCGTCAGTTCCGGCGTATAGCTGCGCAAAGGCGCGGGTTTTCCTGCGCGAGGAAGCGATTGCGCTGGCGCTGCTGGACGTGAATCTGCCGGATGGCAGCGGTTTCGAACTTTGCCGGGAGATCAAAGCGGCACACCCGGATCTGCCGGTCATCTTCCTGACGGCGAACGACCTGGAAACGGATGTGCTCAACGGATTTGACATGGGCGCGGAGGACTATGTGACCAAGCCCTTCAATATGCAGATCCTGCTGCGCCGGGTGGAAGTGGCCCTGCGCCGGGGTGGTAAGCATGGCGCAAAGGACAGCTGGACGGACGGGCATCTTCTGCTGGATTTCTCTGGCCTCACGGCACAGCGTGGGGAGGAGAAGCTGGCCATTACGCCCAATGAATATAAGCTGCTGCGGACGCTTACCGAACACGCCGGGAAAATTCTGACGCGCCAGATGCGGCTGGATCGCCTTTGGGACAACGATGGCAACTTTATCGACGACCACACCCTGACCGTCACCATGAACCGGCTGCGGGCCAAGATTGAGGATGACGCCCATACCTATATCAAAACCGTGCGGGGGATGGGCTATATCTGGACAGGAGGAAAGACATGAAACACCGCAGCATGACGGCCCTGCGCACCGGGATGTTCCTGCTCTCGGCGGCGCTGTTTGGGGCGCTGGTCTGGCTGTTGTGGCAGACGATCCCCTGGGCGGCGGTGCGCTGGGGCATCCTGGGACTGTGTGCCGCCATGTTTGCTGTAGTGGGCCTGTGGGCCTGGGATCAGCGGCGGCAGGTATCGCTGTTTGCCGACGACCTGTGCGAAACCCTGGACGCCCTGATGTCCGGCCGGACGGTGGAGGGCTACCAGCCCTACGAGGACAGCCTGACCGCCAAGGTGCAGGGCAAGCTGATGCAGTATTTTGACATTATGAGCGAGGGCAAGCGCCAGAGCCAGCGGGACAAGGAGACCATCCAGGGCCTGGTCAGCGACATCTCCCATCAGGTCAAGACGCCCATTGCCAACATTAAAATGTTCACCGGCATCCTGCGCGGCCACGACCTGCCGCCGGAAAAGCGGGCGGAGTTTCTGGCCACCATGGACGGTCAGATCGACAAGCTGGACTTTCTGATGCAGTCCCTCATTAAAATGTCCCGGCTGGAGACCGGGACATTCACCCTGCACATGGAGGAGGCCCGGCTCTCCGACACCATCGCCCGGGCCATGAGCACCGTCTGGGCCAAGGCGGAGGCCAAGCAGATGGATCTATCGGCGGAGTGCGACCCGGCCATCACGGTGCAGCACGACCCCAAATGGACGGCGGAGGCCATCGGCAACATTCTGGACAACGCCGTGAAGTATACGCCGTCCGGCGGCAAGGTGACGATCACGGTGCGGCCGTGGCAGTTTTACACCCGGGTGGATATCGCCGACACCGGCATTGGTATCCCGGAGGAGCACTACAACGATGTGTTCCAGCGGTTCTACCGCGCTCCCGAAGTGGCCGCCCAGGAGGGGGTCGGCCTGGGGCTGTACCTGGCCAACGGCATCATCACCCGGCAGAAAGGGTACATTAGCGTAAAGTCGAAAGTCGGGGAGGGAACGACCTTTTCAGTTTATCTGTTAAGTTGACAAGGAGAAAACCAACTATGAAACCTGTTACCGCAGAGGAAAAGATTTACCGCGCCCTGGGCGTAAAGCAGTACTGCCGTTTTTTGGTCTGGATTAAGCGGCACTACGACCAATGGCGGGGCAAAACGGATACCGACAATTATTTTTTGAAAAGCGGAAAGCTGGAGGATCTGCTTTTTTTACAGCAACAGTTGATCAAAAACGCAAAAATTCATGGCTTTGGTGCTGTATTGTGTTTTGCCTGTGCATTGGCAGCGGGACGACTCTGGATTGTGCTTTTGGCCGCCCTGGTGGGGCTGCACAATTTGTACTGCGTATTGGTGCAGCGCATGAATTTGATCCGCCTTTCGCGCCTGCTGGGGCGCATGGAGAAAAAGAGAGACTGTGGAGAAAAGCGAGGAACCTGTCCATGAACATCGTAACTATACATAACCTGAAAAAGTATTTTGGCAAGGGCGAAAACCAGGTCAAGGCCCTGGACGGCATTGATCTGGAGATTGAAAAGGGCAAGTTTACCGCCATCATCGGCGCCTCCGGCTCCGGCAAGACCACGCTGCTGAACATGATTGGCGGCATGGATATCCCGGACGAGGGGGAGGTCGTTGTGGACGGCGTCAACCTGCGTGGAATGAAGGAGAGGGAATTGGCGGTATTCCGCCGCAGCAAGGTGGGCTTCGTGTATCAGAATTTTAATCTGGTCTCTACTTTGACGGTGAAAGAGAACATCCTGTTTCCCCTGAGCTTGGCGGGCGCCACCCCTGACCCGGTGTTCTTTGACGAGATCGTGGAGCTGCTGCGCCTCAAAGATCGCCTGAACGCCTATCCCGGCGAGCTGTCCGGCGGCGGCCAGCAGCGGGCGGCCATCGCACGGGCGCTGATCGCCAAGCCTGCGATCCTGCTGGCCGATGAGCCCACCGGCAGCCTGGACAGCAAAAGCGGCCAGAATGTGCTGGGCCTGCTGAAGCTGTCGGTGGAGACCTACCGCCAGACCCTTGTGATGATCACCCACAACCTGGAGCTGGCGCAGATGGCCGACCGGGTTGTCCGCATCGAGGACGGGCGCATCCGCGTGTAAGGGGAGGACCGGCCATGCTTGCAAACAACAATTTGAAAGTCTGCTGGACGCTGGTGCGGCGGGATCTCCGCTTCCATCGGGTCAAACATGCGGTCTTGGCGCTGGCGGTGGCGCTGGTCACCGGCCTGTACGCCTTTGTGTTCCTGCTGGGCGGGGCGGTGGAGGATGCGTTCCTGCTCAACTACCAGTACAGCTATGGCTCCACCAGCCACATCCTTTACAGCGGCCTGACGGAGCATCAGGCCGATTTGCTCTCGCAGCACCCCAATATCAAAAGCACCGTCCGATTGAGCACCATCGGCACCCTTTCGGATCCGATGATGGGCCAGCGCCTGGTAAAACTGGCGGTGGCCGGACAGGACTATGCCGAAACCGTCCTGTCTGTCCCCACCACCGGCCGTCTGCCCCAGCAGCCCGGCGAGATCGCCCTGGATGCGTTCACCATGGGGTCCCTGGGGATTTTGAAGGAGATTGGCGCGCCGGTGACGCTGCAATGGACGGATGCCGGCGGACAGGTCCATACGGACGAATTTACCCTGTGCGGCTGGTGGGCCAGCCCCACCAACTTTACCGAAGCCTGCGCCTGGATTACGGCGGAAACCGCCCGGACGCTGGTGCCGGATTACGACAGCGAAACTGCCGCCAACCTGACGCTGGGCGTTATCCTGCACCAGCCCCGGGATCTGGAGACCCAGGCCGCTCAGATTTTGAACGACCAGGGCCTGCCGGAGCTGCCCTTTACCACGAACCTCGCCTACAACGAAGCCCGGCTGAATTTGGCCGGGCAGAAGGCCCGCCCTTACTACGCTCCGGCGCTTCTGGTGCTGGTGTGCGGCTTCCTCATGATCTTTGCCATCGTGCAGGTCACCGCCGGGCAGGACCGCGCCGGCTTTGCCGGGCTGAAGGCTCTGGGCCTGTCGCCCCGGCAGCTGCGGCGGTATCTGCTGGAAAAGGGCATCGCCGTGACGGCGTTGGGACTGCTTCCCGGCTTTTTGATTGGATTTCTATTGAACCTTGCCATCACGCCCCGGGTGGTGGTGGGCATGGAGCAGAACCCGGCCCTCTACTTTTTGAGCTGGCAGCCCTTTGCCCTGGCGGCCGTGTGCGCTCTGGGCACTACGCTGCTGTCCTATTTGCTGCCCGCGCTGCGGCTGACCCGGCTGACGCCCGCCCAGACCCTGCGCCTGAATACGCCCAGCCCAGCCCGCGGCAGCGGCGCCAAAAACGGAATGGTCACGCTGCCCCGCCTGGCCCTGCGCACCTTGGGCCGGGGCAAGGGCCGCCTGGCCCTGTCGGTGGTCATCCTGCTGGCGGCGGTGCTGCTGCTGACGGACATCCGGCTGCAATATGTGAGTTTGCAGGAAGATCTGTATCTGGAGGCATTGTCTCCCTGGGATTACTCCATTGCCGACGCCTCGGCGGCCACCTCCTATCAGCGGTACAACGAGCAGAACCAGGGTATCACCCAGGAGATGGTGGAGGAACTGAACGCCCGGCCGGAGGTCACATCGGTGAGCGCGCTCAAGAGCCGGGAGGTATCCCTGACAGCGGATGAGACGCTGTACCAGCGGATTGTGGACTACTACGACCAGCCCTACGGCGAGACCATGACCCTCAAAGAATCCCAGGCGGCTTTTCCGGACTGGATGGCGGGGCTCGACCGGTTCACCGAGTCCGGCGAATACACGGCCATTGTGGTGGGGCTGGATGGGGCGTACCTGGACTATGTGCTGGAAAACTGCCCTTTCACCAGCGGAAGCTTTGACCAGGCGGCCTTTGAGAGTGGGGAGTATGTGATCGCCGGCGGCGCCTATTATGAGGGCGTCTCCTGCCTGGCGGCGGGCGAGACGCTGGAGCTGGAGAGCCGGTCGTTCACCGTGCTGGGCTCCCTGATGCACGACAACACCTATTTGGAGGGCGCCAACAGCCCGGAGGCATCCTTTACCTTTTATTATCTGGTGCCGCTGTCCGTGTTTGAGGAGCTGTTCCCCGGCCAGGGCTACCGGCAGCTGGCGGTGGATATTGACCACAGCCGGCAGTCCTCCTTTGAGGCGTTCCTGTCCCAGTATGAACAGGATCTGAACCGGGGGATCAGCATTACCATGCGCAGCGACTATCAGGAGAACTTCCAGGATGCGCGCCTCAATATGGTGCTGATCCTGAGCATGGTGGGAGCGGTGCTGCTGCTGATCGCCCTGCTGAACTTTGTGAATCTGATGGTGACGAAAACGGTAAGCCGCCGGAGAGAATTTGCCGTCTACCAGAGCCTGGGCATGACCCGGAGCCAGCTGTTGCGGCTGGTGCTGCTGGAGGGGGCGTTTTCCGCCCTCCTTCTGGCTGTGGTGCTGGTGCCGGTGACCATCGCCTTTGCCGCGCTGGTGATGCCGGGCTATATTGCAAACCTCTCCTGGGTGTCTGTCTACACCTTCGATGTGACGCCGCTGTGGATCACGCTGCCGGTGATCCTCGCACTGGCATTGGTCACTCCGCTCCTTTGCCTGCGCTATATTACAAAAGGGACCATCCAGCAGCGGCTGGGAACAACAGAATAACTCATGTGTGAAACTGTGCCTTCCTGCGGGGAGGCACAGTTTTTTCTAAGTTACAAAACTGTACCTTTGCTGTACCGGAAATGAGACATTGGCCTGCTATGCTAAAGACAAAGAACGGGAAAGACTTCCCGAATGCTTAAAGGAGGAATCACTATGGAGACTATTTTGCAGGCCAGAGGTCTGAAGAAGTACTACGGCAAAGGCGAGACACAGGTGCGTGCCTTGGACGGGGTAGACCTGGATATTGAGCGGGGCAAATTCACTGCCATCATCGGCACATCCGGCTCCGGCAAGTCCACGCTGCTCAATATGCTGGGCGGCCTGGACACCCCCACCGAGGGCAGCATCCGGGTGGGCGATACCGAGCTGGCCAGGCTCAGCAGCGAGCAGGCCACCATTTTCCGCCGGAAACAGATCGGCTTCATCTTCCAGAACTACAATCTGGTTCCCGTGCTCAGCGTGTGGGAAAACATCATTTTGCCCATCTCCCTGGATGGCCGCAAGCCGGACAAGACGTTCATCATGGATATTGTGAAGCTGCTGGGCCTGGAGAAAAAGCTGGACAGCCTGCCCAATAACCTCTCCGGCGGCCAGCAGCAGCGGGTGGCCATTGCCCGGGCCCTTGCCAGCAAGCCATCCATCATTCTGGCCGATGAGCCCACCGGAAATCTGGACAGCAAGACCAGCGGGGACGTGATTGGCCTGCTGAAAATGACCAGCAAAGAGTTTCGCCAGACCATCGTGATGATCACACACAATCCAGAAATCGCCGCCATGGCAGACCGTGTGATTCGCATCGAGGATGGCAGAATCGTCGCACAATGAGGAGGCAGGGAACATGAAAAAAGAAACGCGTTTTAAGCCGGTTTCCGTGTTGGCCAAAAGACTGTTCCGCGCCAACCGAGGCCGGAATCTGGTAGCTGTGCTGGCGATTGTGATGACCACCATGATGTTTACAACGCTGTTCACTCTGACCCAGAGCATGAGCCGCAACCTGGTGGAGATGACCTTCCGCCAGACCGGCTACGATGCCCAGGCCTCTGTGCGGGGGCTGACCGAGGAGCAGGCCGGCCTGATTGCGAACCACCCGGATGTGGTGGAGCTGGGCCGCAGCATCGTGCTGGGCCTTGCCGAAAACCAGCAGCTCACCGGCCGGTCAGTGGAAATCCGCTGGGCCAATGATGCCTATGCCGAACACTCCTTTGCCGCCCCCACCACAGGGCAGATGCCCCAGGCGGCGGACGAGATCGCGCTGGATACCGGCACCCTGGACCGGCTGGGCATCCCCCATGAGCTGGGGCAGACTGTGACCCTGGAGTGGCGCAAGGACCTTAATGGCGATGAAGTGACCGCCTCTACCTTCACTCTGTGTGGATTCTGGGAGGGCAATCAGTCCAGCTATTCCTCCATGGCCTGGGTCAGCCGGGCCTATGCCGATGAGATGACAGGCGGTATCATTTCTACTGATGAGAGCCAGATGCTGGGCCTCTATATGGTTCAGGTCAACCTGGCAAGCGACCAGAATATTGAGGCGGCGATGGACCGCATCCTGGCCGATACCGGCCTCACGGGTCTTGCATACAATGTCAATCTGGCTTATTCCCCGGAGATGGGGGCGATGGCCGCCCAGGAGAGCATGCCCATGTATCTGGGCATGGTGCTGGTATTCCTTGCCGGATACCTGATTATCTATAATATCTTCCAGATCAGCGTGACCGCCGATGTGCAGCTCTATGGCAAGCTCAAGACATTGGGCACGACAAAGCGGCAGCTGAAGAAGCTGATCTATGGGCAGGCCAACCGGCTCTGCGTCATCGGCATCCCCATCGGCCTGATTTTGGGCTGGCTGCTGGGCAGCGTGCTGGTGCCGGTGCTGATGGGAACAATAGAGGGCGAGGCCGTGGTTTCTGCCAGTCCCATCATCTTTGTTGGCTCGGCGCTCTTTGCCTGGGTGACAGTACTGGTTTCCTGCCTGCGGCCTGCCCGGTTGGCGGGGAAGGTGTCGCCCATCGAGGCCCTGCGGATGAGCGACGCCGGCAGCAGCAAGAAGAAAACCAAGCGCCGCCGTGGGAATGCCTCCCTGGCTTCCATGGCCTGGGCCAATCTGTGGCGAAATAAAAAGCGGACGGTCACGGTGCTCTGTTCGCTTACGCTGGGGCTTGTGCTGTTGAGCTGTTTCTATGCCAAAAACGCGGCTTTTGACATGGACAAATACCTGGCCGACCTGATCCTGGCGGACTTTGAGCTGTCTGACGTCACCAGCGAGGACTATCTGAACGGGTATGATCCTCACGGTACAACCTTGACGGATTCTCTGGTGGCCCAGGTGGAGCGCCAAGAGGGGGTGGAGGCGTCCGGCCGCCTATACTCGGCCCAGATCGACTGGCAGCTGGATGAGGGAACGCTGCAAAATGTGGCGGCCTTCTACACCGAGGACAAACTGGCCGATTGGGAAACCTATGACGCTGCCGGCGCCCAGGCGCTGCGCGACGCATTGGAGAGCGGGGAAGGCTCCGCCGTTCTGTACGGCCTGGATGGCATCCCGCTGGACGCCATCACCCAGGAGCCGTATGTGCTGGAGGGCAGCTTTGACGCCGCGGCCTTTGCCAGCGGAGATTATGTCCTGGCGGTGGGACCCAGTATCGAGCTGGAGGAGACATACCCGGTGCTGCCCGCCCCTTCCGTCGGGAGCACGGTAGAACTGAACGGCCGCACGTATACTGTCATGGCAGTGGTCTATCCGCTGAACCCGGTGACCCAGCTCCCGGTGCAGCAGGGCGCAGGCGACAAATTCAAGTTGTCTTTTATCCTGCCGGTGGAGACCTTCCGGGAGCAGTGGCCGGATCACACCCTGCGCAAGCTGTTCCTGAATGTAGATGACGCCCACATTGACACGGTACAGGCGTTCCTGGATGAATACATGGAGACGACGGACCCCAGCCTGCCGGTGTCTTCCCGCCAGACGATGGCGGAGCAGTACGAAACCCAGACCCGTTCTTCCGCTGTCATGGGGAATGTGGTCAGTGTGGTGATTGCCCTGGTGGGCGTGCTGAACTTCATCAACTCCATGGTGACGGCCATCGTGTCCCGCAAGCGGGAGTTTGCGGTCATTCAAAGCGTGGGCATGACCAAGCGCCAGCTCAACCGCATGCTTGTTGATGAAGGACTCTGCTATGCGGCGCTTACGCTGCTGGCATCCTATGTCCTTGGGGCCGCCGGCGTCGGCATCGTCGTTCGCGCCATGGTTGAAGGCGGCTTCACCACGTTCCGTTTCACGCTTCTGCCGCTTGTGCTATGTACACCGGTGCTCATCGCCTTCGCGGCGCTCACCCCATATCTGTGTTTTCGGAATCTGGAAAAATACAGCATTGTGGAACGGTTGAGAATAGAATAGAAAGAAAATCCCCGGCAGCTGCAAACCGCAGCTGCCGGGTGCAGCTTGTCCGTCAAGCGGCTCCCCTTTTCTGACCGGTGGATTCAATCTGTTTGGGCGAGCGTGCGGCATGCCTGCAAGAATTGCGACGGCCTGTTTTCTGCCCTGCACGTTACAGCCGTTTGCCTGCACGGTTCTGCCTTCTCTGTCATAGTATGGAGAAAACATGAAAGGTGGGAGCACCATGCCCTATTTGTACCTCAGCCCCTCTACGCAGGAGGCCAACCCTTACATCAACACCGGGACGGAGGAGTACTGGATGAACCGCGTGGCCGACGCCATGGAACCATATCTGCGGGCAGCCGGCATCAATGTCACCCGGAATACGCCGGAGATGACGGCCTACACCTCCATCCTCCAGAGCAATGCCGGCAATTATGATTTTCATCTGGCGCTTCACTCCAACGCTTCACCGGAGTCCCTGGCGGGGGTTTTGCGGGGCAGCGACGTCTATTATTATCCGACCAGTATCGACGGGTTGCGAATGGCCAACATTATCGTGGACAATTTGAAAGAGATCTATCCGGACCCGTCCCGGGTGCGGGCGCTGCCGACCACCTCCATCGGCGAGGTTCGCCGGACCCGTGCGCCGTCGGTGTTGGTGGAGCTGGCCTATCATGACAATCTGGAGGACGCACAGTGGATTCAGAACAATGTGGAGATCATTGGCCAAAATCTGGTTCTATCTGTGACAGAGTATTTCGGACTGCCGTTCCTGCAGCCCATGGAGGAACGGGCCGGCACAGTTGCTACCACCAGCGGCAGCCTGAATCTGCGCGGCGCGCCAAGTACGGCGGCCCCGATCCTGGCACGCATACCCAACGGGGCTGCCGTGACGGTTGTCAACCAGTACGACGGCTGGTATGTGGTGGAGTACAATGGAACGCTGGGATACGCAAATGCGCAGTTTATCGTGTAAAGCGGGACAAAAGGCGGGAATGGACAAGGCGGGGGCAGATATGCTATACTATTGAAAACGCTGGCCGGAAGGGTGAATATACATGAAAGAGAAGCTGCGCGCGCATCCGGGCTTGTACAGGGGCCTGGCGGGATTGCTGGCGGTGCTCCACGGGATCGTCGCGGTGCTGGTGTGGCGGCACGGAGCAGACGTCGGCGTGTGGGAATATGTGCTGGCGGGCATCTGGGCCGTGGGACTGACAGTCCTGGCGGTTTTCTGCCGGGCGTTGCGGGGTGGAAAGCTGGCGGCCGGGCTGTGCGGATATTTCACCGTGCTGGCCTGCGCAGTGGCCTGCTTTTTCCTGGGCCTTGTCTTTGTGTCGGCGGTGGGTTGGCTGATGCTCATTGGACTGACCGTCAGCGGACCTCTGGGGGTTCTGCTGCTGGCGGTCAACGGACTGGGCCGCGTCTGGGTGATTTTGCTGTTGGGCTGGCTGGCAGTATTGGCGTCCATGACATACCAGACGCTTAACCGGGCTAAGGCGGAACACGGCTTTCCCGATTTGCACTAAAGCGCCTTTGGAGCCGCCGGACGGACGAGAAAGCAGCCTTTGCCCGCGCAGAGCAAAGCCAACGGTTGAAAAGCGGCGCAGGCATAACAAGCGGAAGGTGCGGACAGTATTCCTGTCCGCACCTTCCTGTCAGAAAAGCGGCTTCCTATTTCTGCGCGTCCATCCGGAATCCCTCTGCCTCCAGGAACGCGGACAGGCAAGCATACTGTACGCCGTCTACGCCGGTGACGGCGGAGGCCGCAGCAAGAGAATTGAGGACGGCTTCTTCTGTGGCCTCGGCGGCGGCGCGGAATGCACTGTCCAGCAGATCCTCCCGCAGCACCGTCATGGACAGGAGGGCGGCATCCATCAGATACGGGACCCGGTTGGCGGTGGTGAAGCCCAACATGACCTCGCCGCTGCCGTGCCCCATATACGAGCCGGTGCGGGCCAGCCCAACGCCGCAGCGGCGGAGAATCCGCCGCAGCTGCCGGGCATTTACCGGAAGATCCGTGGCAAGCACCGTCATAATAGACCCCTGGTCTTCCGCTGTGGCCAGGGACTGTTTCCAGGCTGTCAGGGCCGGCCCCACGGGCCGCCCTCCCAGAAGCAGATCTTTCGCCGCGCCGTAGTTGCTCTGAACCAGAACGCCCACGGTGTAGACAGCGCCGCCAATGGCAATCTGCCGGGAGGCGGAACCTATGCCGCCCTTTAAACCAAAACAGATGGTGCCTTTGCCGGCGCCTACATCGCCTTCGTCGAATTCGGCGGAGGCGTTTTTCAGCGCAGTGAATACATGGCCTTTTTTGATGGGCCGGTCGGCGATGGTGCTGATTCGGCCGTCATTGCATTCGCCCACCACCGGGTTCACGGAGCGGACGTCCACGCCTGCGCTGCGGCACTGCTTGACGGTCCATTCGTTCAAAGCGTCGGCCACCAGGCCCACATTCAGCGTGCCCGTCAGGGCAATGGGCGTTTCCAGAACCCCCAGCTCGTCCAGCTGCATCAGGCCGCAGGTCTTGCCAAAGCCGTTGTGGACGTGACAGGCGGCTACAGGTTTGTGGAGGAAGACGTTGTCCGAAGAAGGGAGAATCACGGTGACGCCGGTTTTATACCGGTCTGTGTCCAGTGTAGTGTGTCCCACCCGCACCCCCGGCACGTCGGTGATGCGGTTCCGGGGACCGGTGGGCAGACTGCCAATCTGGATCCCGTAATCTGCGATGCGTCTGCCGGTCATGTGCGTCCCTCCAAAATCGCTTTGTAAGCGGTGAATATCGCCTTGCCGTCTGCGGCTTCCGGCCGCAGGCTGGCGAAGCACATTCGTTCCGGGTGAAACTGAATGCCAAACACCGGCAGAGTTTCATGTTCAATGGCCTCAATGACACCGTCCGGCGCGGAAGCGGTGACTCGCAGATTTTGACCAAGATGGCCCACAGCCTGGTGATGGGCGCTGTTGACCCGTACCGACGGGCCGTAGAGCCGGTGGAGCAGGCTGCCGGGAACGCAGGCGATTTCGTGAAACTTGAAATCTTCGTCATAAGCGTGTTCCGCAGCATTGGGCAGATCCTGAATCAGGTCGCCGCCAAAGCCCACGTTTACAAGCTGACAGCCCTTGCAAATGCCCAGCACCGGTTTGCCCGCGCCGGCAAACAGGTGCAGCAGGCGCAGCTGCGCCTCATCCAGTTCCCGTTCAATTTGACGGGAGCCGTGGTTTTCCTGGCCAAACAGGGCTGGATCAATGTCTCCGCCGCCCGGCAGCAGCAGACCGTCAAACCCCGTGGCGTCCTCCGCGTTCAGATCGGCGGTGGCAGCTACGGCCAGAGCCTCCATGGCTGCGACGTAGTGCTGCACCCGGTCGGGAATGCCTGCGATTAAAATATGTAGCATACTACACCCCTTTTACATGATAGGCGATAGATGGCATCGGAGTGGAGAGTGCGGTGTGAAGGTATTCGGGATGGGAGCCGTACGGTTTCCTGCTGTATGGAGGGGCTCTGTCCGCAATGGATACGCGGCGCTTTGGCGCCAGTTTCCGGTTGACAAACCGCGCGCAATTCTGAGTTGGGATATCTTCACGCTTTGCTTTCCGCTCTGACGGAAAAATTCCGACCCCATTATACTGTATCTCCGGTGTTTTCGCAATGCCGGGATGGGATCAGGATAAATCATTT
>CBCPMX010000128.1:0-16425 GCA_965120355.1 uncultured Oscillospiraceae bacterium | reverse complement strand
GCTATGGACTTCTTCGTTAGGTGTTCAACTTGATTTTGATTGATTTTACAATCAACCAACCATATTTTTATATATTTTTATATATATTTTGTATATTAGGTTGACGTTTCGCCGTTTAGCAATTATAATTACATAGGAAGGTTATCTGAGTTCCCCACTATAGAGGTGAATTTTGTTACATAGGCCCGTCGGTGGTATGAAAGGATGTGCAACTTGCCTGCTGCCTGATTTTTAAGAAAGAAATGTGAAAAGATAACCTTTTCTATTTACCCTGCAAAGAGGATCATGACTGCTCCAGTTTGTAAAGCGATAAAATGACATTTTTTGTAGAACATGGACAGAATTTCTGTATTCGATTTGTATATGATTGCGTGTGTATACACCTTGGTAATTCAGGTGTTCTGTATTACAATGGTTGTGTCAGTAGCGCAGGCCCTTTCGCTGCAGAGGGAGCGCCTGCCACAACGTATACAATTACTTTTTATAGGAGTTAAAGGTGATTCCATTGCAGAGTTGTTTGGCTTAATCAGCTATTATTATGACAGTCAGTATTTTGGTTGCATCAATTCCATGCGTATCTGCAACAAATGACGAAACTACTGCCCAAGTCGAGGATACTGTGGAATATATTGATTCCGAAAGGGGCGTAATCGAACTTGAGCGAGTCGAAAGTCAGACTCAAGTCGCGTCTTCTGCTACATATCAGCCTACAAGGGTGGATTGTTACATTGATTCGACTTTTGCGTATACAATTGTAGCCAATAGTAGTGCAGGAACATTATCTCACATTTATCCTGATGGCAGTGTAGATACATGGGATTTGGATGAGATTGTTGAGATTACGGATCACGAAGATACTTTTGAAACAAACGAAGATGCTTCTCTGGAAGAAATAGAAGATAGTAGCACCGATGGCGGGTCAGAGGTTATTCCTTATTCGACAGACTATGTTAGCTCTGAGACCTTCCTTTTGAATAGCCGGGGGCAGCAGCTTAATCTGGCGGGAACTGGAACGACATCGAGCTGGGAAAACATGGGCTATCGTGGCGGCTATTCCTATGCGCCTAATGTATACGGATATCTTTCAAGGCAGACGTCTGGATATGTTACAGAATACAGCGATACATATAAATTTGACGCTGGAGTAACGTGGGAAGATGCAGCGATAATTATTATCGATACTATCTTTTTCACTACGTCTGGAGACTTTGAGCCGCTCTTGTCAGACACCGTGGATATCCTTGTAAATCTGTATAGCACATACCAAAATCAATACACTGTAACTTTTTCCATTCGGTGTTATGAGTGGAATTATCGAGTCCGATTGAACTCTACAAGCGGAACAATTATCTATACCACATACAGAACAAAATCATATGAGGTCGGAACCAATACCTCAAATAGCATTCAGCTTCGGTATATGTCCAGTGCATATGACGAAGGATTCCCGTTGGCAAATACAGAACTTATTAAAACTGGAATTGACAGCTACTTAGGATGATGTCAATTCCACGCTGCCCACCCGCATTTCCCGAAAGGAGAAAACATCCATGAAACAAAAATGGACCATGTGGATCTGCTTTGTGCTCTACCTGGCCTGTTGCCTGTCCCGGTTCACGCCCACTGTGCTGGACATTGTGGTGCGAATCGCTTTTGCCTCTGCCATGGTGCTGCTGTGGATCCAAGACCGCCGCTTCCTGCTGGCGGCGGTGGGCAGCGTGGTGTGGAGCGCCATTGCAATCGTGGGGGCGTTGGCCCCAGTGTCAGGCATGTTGGTCTTTGGCATTTTGAACATTGCAGCGAATGTGGCGTTCATTGTGCTGCGGTTCCTGTCTCTGCGCAGCACGGGGGTCGGCGAAGGGACCCGAAGCCTGGTCAGCGGCCTGTATGCCGCAGGGGGCATCTTGGCGGGGTGCTTCCTATTATTCCGTGCCACATTTCTGCTGGCCTTGGCGGCGCTGCTGATCTTGGCGGCGGAGATCCTCACCCAGATCTGGTGGTTCCGCTGCGCCAAGCAGACCGGTCGCTAAAACTACGGCGAACCGGCTCGTCCAAGGGACGGGCCGGTTCGCCCGTTTGGAATCGGAGAAGGAGGAAGTGACAATGCGTATAAGACGAATTTTCCTGATTTTCATAGGCATGTTGTTTCTTGCCTTATCCGGATGCAGCGATGCCCAGCCCACCCTGACGCTGACGCAGGGCGGCGCATCCTGGCCGGTTCCCGGCAGGGCCGCTGCCGTCACCACCACCAGCTGGCTGGGGGAGACCACGACCCAGGAGGTGTCCTGGGCCGAAGCGCTGACGCCGGCCGCGGCGGAAGCGGACGGCGGCGATCTGGAGCTGCAGTTTTCCGCGATGCCGGACGCCCTGGAGATCTGGCAAACCGGCGGCGATGGGCAGAGGATCCTGGCGGTGCATACGCCCCAGGAGACCTGCGTCCTGGAGGCCGGGGACGGAACCACCTACACCATTACCGGCAGCTGGACCATTGGGCGCACAGTCTATGAAATGGAGTTTGCGGAGATCGTGGTTGGTTCCCGTCAGGAATGATCCCCACCGCGCCATACGGCATTGCCGCTTCTGCCCATGCCTCCGGCGGAACGCCCAAAAATCCGGCCCTTCATTGTGTCAAGCATGCCCGCCATGGGGCGCTTGTATGCCATTTTTAGAGCCATTATAAAAATTATGGATAGAGAAATGATTGCGATGGATAGATTGGAGGAACGCCATGAGAACAACCCTTCGCCGAATCCTTGTTCTGCCCCTGATTCTGACGCTGCTGTGCGGCGGCTGGGTGCGGGCGGCAGAGGCTGCGCCCGCTGTCCGGGTCTATGGTGACTACATCCCCGCCCTGGTCACCTTTGGGGTCTCCGGCCAAACGGCGGCGGACAGCTATGACCACCTGACGGCCCGGTTCTCGGCCCTGGCGGAGACCTATGGCTGCGACGTCCATGTGTGGGCCTGGCAGGGGCTGGACAGCTCCTCCTGCGGCTACGCCTCCTATGAAGAAGCCCGGGCGGCCACCGTGGGCCAGTACGGGACGGAAAATGCGGTGTGCCTGCTGTATATTGCCGGGCTGGGCCGGGCGGAGGTCCATGTGGGCGGGGACATTACCCGGGACTTTGACGCCGCCGCCCTGGGGTCCCTGCTGCCCGAGGCCGGAGAGGACGCCTTTTCCCACATGGCCCGGGTCTTTGATGACCTGTGCTGGCAGCTGGGGCAGGCCACCGGGACCTATGTGACGAGCATGCACTGCTCCGACAGCAGCCGGGAGGCTCTGCGCCAGGCGGCCCAGCCCCTGAGCCAGGTGTTTTCCGGCTATTTGCGGATCGAAATCCTGAATCAGACCCCGGAGGACCGCAGCTCCGTCCTGCGCCGGGACCGCCTGCGGGACTATGACGCCGAATACGCCCAGTGGGAGCAGACGCTGGACTACTATTTCCGGGACGCCATTTATCTCACCTATTACACCGACACCGGCCTGGCCCGGATCGACATTGGTGAAAACGCCGGCGTCACGCTGACCCAGGCGGAGGTGGAGCGGCTGGAGGCCGCCTTCCAGCCCCCGGCGGCGGATGGGGATCTGAGCGGCTTCGCCGCCGGCATTGCCGCCCTGGCAGAGGCAGTGGAGAGCGCCGAAAGCGGCGTCTCAGCGGCAGGGATCCTTGGTATTTGCATAACCGTGGCGGCCGTCTTGGCCGCGGCCGCAGCGGCGGTTTTGATCGTCCGAAAACGCCGGCGCAGCCGGTGAACTTCCGCCCGGCCATGCCGGGCGGAAGTCTTTCTTCTTTTGCCTGGTTGGCCAGGCTTATGCCGGGAGGTGAGAAGGCACCGGCTTGCGGCGTGGTTCTGCTTCCGGCGGCGAAAAAATTCCTGCCTGCCCCAGCAGCTGCTGCCGGAATTGCTGTAAACGGCAGAGCCAACTGCGCGCCGCCTGAGAAACCGGAGTGCAGGCAGGGGCGGCGTTTCTCTTACCGAAGAACGAGGGCGTTCAACACGCTGAAACACCCGGGAGGCTTTGTGCGCTGCGCACAGAGCCTCCCGGGTGTTGCCATCAGACCGCCTGCGGGGTTCCCCGCGCCGGCGGCCGTTGCCCGGCGAACAGGCGGTAGAACTGTTCCCTATTCATGCTTGCGCTTGCCTTTGGCATCTGTCTGTGCGCGCAGCGCTGCCAACGCCTCCTTTGCCACGCGCTCCGCGTCTTCCGGGGCATCTCTGCCGCCGTAGCGGACGGCATTGTAGTAAGCAGTGAGGGCGGCCTGCCCCGTCTGGGCCTGCAGCTCGTTGGGCGTTTGCGTCAGGGCGAGGGGATCCCCGTCCGCGCAGCGGCGCAGCCACCTGGAAAATGCGAACCGCACTTTCCCCGCGCCGTCGGGGAAGTCCGACAGCCGCGGTTTCCGCCGGAATGCCGTTTTCAGTTTGGCGGCCATGCGGCCCAGCAGCTTTTTGGGATCGAATTCCCGGCGCACCTGATCGGAATAGGCCGGTGGAGCCGGTTCCGGTTTTTTGCGCACCAGGGTTTTGGCCTGTTTGACCAGTTTGATGCCGCCGGTGATCATGGCCCACAGCAGCACTACCAGTACGGCTACCACCAGCACCCGTATTAAAATTGCCAGCAGTGTCCACGGCAGGCCAGGCAGCGCAATGCCGGAGACGGTCCAGCCGCTGCCGCTGTAAGAAGGCAGCGCATCCCGCCAGGACCAAAGCCATTGATACAATGCCTGCAGCCCCTGCCTCAGCAGCGTGATTCCCTGGATAATCCCGTCGATAAGTCCCTCCAGAACGGCAGAGAACCCGCCGAAAACAGTCCCTAATAGCTGCATGGCAAGCCCCGCACCCTGCCCGGCGGCGCCGCGCAGCGCCGGAATAATTGCCAGCAGGAGCGCTGCTCCCAGCAGGCATGCGGCCAGGCAGAGAACCCGCCGCCGTAGGGCCGGGGGGAGGTGGCGCTCTCCGCCGCCGCGGGTACTGCGCTGGGCTGCCTGGATGGTCAGGACCGCAATCCCTGCCAGACAGGTGGCAGTTGCGCCGGCAGAGGTGACGGTGGGATATGGCGGGGCCCATCCGATCCGCTGACACAGTACCAGGGCTCCTGTCCACAGGATCAGCGCCCAGGCTACTAATCCGCCGGTACACGGCTGCCGGCTTTGATATGCCTGAAAACACAGGATCGCCGCCAGCGCCCATGCCGTCAACAGGCCGTTATTTCCGCCGCCGTATAGCCCGGCGGCGCTCAGCAACATGGCCGCGGCGAGACTGCCTGCCATGGTCAGACAGGTTCGCCGCCGGGCATGGCCCTGGGCGAGCCGTCCGCCCACTTGCCCCAAAGCGGCCGGCAGAAACCAAATGGCGGTGGATGCCCAAGGCCATGCCATCAGTCCAGACACAATGGTTCCTGCCGCCAGCGCGGCCGAGGCGGCGAAGATCACACCAAGCGCCTCACGAAGCAGCCGTGTTTTTTTCATGGCGGCTCTCTCCTTCCAACAGATTCAGCCGCGTGACGGAGTTGTTCCGGCGGCGCAGCTGCTGGGCGGTTTCCTCCATGGGGCCATCCCACCAGGACGACAGCACCAGAATATCCGTCCGCGTCATACCCTGCTCCAGCAGTTCCCGCAGCGTCATGGCGAAGGAGGTTCGCTCCCGGCTCTCCAGCAGCGCCAGGGATCGCAGGACCCGTTCCAACTGTCCGGCACACCGCATGGGCGGCAGGCAGCTTTCGCACCCCGTGGCGTTGGTGAGAAAGCCTACCTCCATGCCGCGCTCCCACGCCCAGGACGCCACTGTGGCCGCTACGGAAACCGCGTACTCCAGCTCCTCCAGCTGCTGCTCGGAAAAAGAGCCCCAGAATCCCCGGAACGGCGTGATGTTCAGCGCAACCAGTACGCGGGGCTGGATGGTATATTCATGGATTTTGACCTGCAGCGCACCGGCCTTGGCAGAGGCTTTCCAGTGGACATCCCGCCGGGCGTCGCCGGGCTGGTATTCCCGCAGGCCGCGTACCAGGATGGGATCCGGGAAAATCCACCTGCGGGCCGTCACGTCGCCCTGCCACTGCAGGGCCGTCTCCGGCAGCTGTTCCATGGAAATGGGTTTGGGATACACGGTCAGCTGGAGAGCCTGGTCGTAATTCCGGTACTGCATGGACAGGCCCAGCACGTCCCCTGCGCTGAGGCTGACGCTGCCCAGAGAATAGACGCCCCGCCGCAGGCAGGTAACCGTATAACGCCGGGTAATCCGGCTGTACATGCCCGGCTGAAAGACGCTGCGGTGCAGCCGCTCATCCACGTCCGTCACCTGCGGGTCACTGCCCAGCTGCAGCCATTGGGACAGCCGGTATTCGGCCCGGAGCCACGGCAGCGGGAACAGCTTGTCGTTGAACACCTCTTCCTCCAGAATCACGGTGTCGCCGGTGGTGACGGTGGTCTTGCTGAGCGCGCGCCGGTAGGACAGCCGGTCCATGGCATGTTCCCGGTAGTACCATCCCTGCAGTGCCGCCAGCACACCCAACAGCACCAGGAACCAAAGCAGCCATCCCATCTCACACCATCGCTTCCGTGGGGACCGTCAGCCGGTCCAGCAGTTCGCCTACAATGGCCGCGTCCCGCCCGGCGCTGCCGTAGCGGTTCTTCAAGATCATCCGGTGCGCCAGCACCGGCGCGGCCATGACTTTCACGTCGTCTGGCAGCACGTAGTCCCGGCCCTCCAGAACGGCCCATGCCCGGCTGGCCTGCCGCAGCGCGATGAGCCCCCGGGTACTGACGCCCAGCGCCAGCTCATCATGCTGCCGGGTGGCCTCAACGATGTCCACCATGTACGAAATGACCGGATCGCTGACCAGGATTTCTCCCAGCACTGCCTGGGCTGCCAGAATATCCTCTCCGGAGGCCACCGGCTGCAAATCCTCCTCGCCAGAGGTGAGGCCCCGGTCCCGCAGAATGGCGGCGCTGTCCGCCCGGGACGGATAACCCAGAGACAGCCGCAGCAAAAACCGGTCCAGCTGGGCCTCCGGCAGGTCAAAGGTACCGGAAGTCTCCACCGGGTTCTGTGTGGCAATGACGAAATATGGCGCGTCCAGCTTCCGGGTCTGGCCGTCTACGGTGATCTGCCGTTCCTCCATGCATTCCAGCAGCGCCGACTGGGTGCGGGGCGTGGTGCGGTTAATTTCGTCCGCCAGCAGAATGTTGGTAAACGCCGGACCTGCCTGAAACCGGAATTGCCCCGCCTTCTGGTCATAGACGCTCAGACCCGTCACATCGGAGGGCATCATGTCAGCGGTGAACTGAATGCGGGAGAACTGGCAGCCCAGGCTCCTTGCCAGGGCCCGGGCCAGGGCCGTTTTGCCGGTGCCCGGCACGTCCTCCAGCAGCACATGGCCGCCTGCCAGCAGTCCTGCCAGCACCAGCCGGACTGCGTGTTCCTTGCCGATGAGAACCTTGGAGATGTTTGCAGCAATGGCGTCGAATACTTGCTTTACTTCCTCTGGTTTCATAGTGAGATTCCTCCTGTTGCGATAAATTCAGAGCGGTGATTCTGCTGCTACTATACCTGCGCCATGTGTCCGTTCTGTGTCCAAATCCGTAGTTTTTGAAAAAAGCGGCAGGGAACGGAAAACCGTTCCCTGCCACAGCCGCCGAAAAGCAGCGGCAGTGCGGCTGCCTGCCGCACTGCCAGCCAGCGGTGTAGTTTGACCGTGGCGCTGGGTGCTTTTCGAATATTTCCTATTTGATGAAGTGTGCTTGCCTGTGGCGCTTTTTGTCTGGCAGCGCCGGACAGCGCCTCCGCAGTTTCACCTGGCCTGTCTGGCTTGTGCGCGCCTCCGGCGTCCGTTGGCCACACCAGATAAAAGCCCTGCAACAGGCAAGAACTGTGCTTTGCCAAGCTCCCCGGCGGGGGAGGACAATCAATTACCCCTCCGCCTTCCGCCGCAGGATCGACATAGGTGGGGCCTGGAAGGGCAATTGCAGATGAATTTCCATCTCCGCGTGGGGGCAGCAGTCAATGGACTGCCCTTGCGCATCGGTCATGGCCTCCACCCGGAATTGGACCGGATCCCGATCCGGGGTCAGCAGCTCCAGGGTGTCCCCCACCCAGAACTTGCCCCGCTGGGTCAGCACAGCGCTGCCGTCCGGATCGCAGCGCAGCACATAGGCCGCCACGGCGTAATCCCGGATATAGCGGTTGTCGTCGTAGATCTGGCCGTCGGGCTGTTGGCCGAAATAGAAACCGGGCCAGTAGGCGCGGTGGCTGATCTTCTGCACCTCCTGCCGCCAAATCTGCGGCAACGGTTCACCGGCCAGGGCTGCGTCGATGCCGTGGCGGTAGGCAGCGGTGACGGAGGCGGCGTAGTAGCTGGACTTGGCCCGGCCCTCGATTTTGAATGAGGCAATTCCGGCGTCTATGAGTGCCGGAATGTGGTCGATCATGCAAAGGTCCTTGGACGATAGAATGTACGCGCCGCCGTCGTCCTCCTCGATGGGATAGTATTCGCCGGGGCGGCGCTCCTCCACCAGGGCATATTTCCAGCGGCAGGGCTGGGCGCAGGCGCCGCGGTTGGCGTCCCGCCCGGCCATGTAGTTGCTCAAAAGGCACCGGCCGGAGAAGCTGACGCACATGGAGCCGTGCACAAACGCCTCCAGCTCCAGCCCCGCCGGGGCGTGGGCCCGAAGGGTGCGGACCTCCTCCAGGGACATCTCCCGCGCCAGAACCACCCGGGTGGCCCCCAGGTCGTACCAGGCTGCGGCGGTCTCATGGTTGACCACGCCGCTCTGGGTGCTGATGTGCAGATCCACATGGGGGGCGTACTTCTGGGCCATGCGGAAGACGCCCAGATCCGCCACAATCAGAGCGTCTACGCCGATGGCGTCCAGAGCCTCCAGATAGGACGGCAGAGCCATGGCCTCGCCGCACCGCGGCAGTGTGTTAACGGTGACATAGACTTTGACGCTGCGTTGGTGGCAAAAGGCTGTGGCTTCCGCCAGCTGGTCCAGATCAAAATTGCCTGCCTTTTCCCGCAGGCCGTACTGCTTGCCGGCCAGATATACGGCGTCGGCCCCATAGAGGACCGCCATGGTCAGCTTTTCCAGGTCTCCGGCGGGAGAGAGCAGTTCGGGTTTCATCATGGCGTGCCGCCTCCCTCCGTGGTGCCTTCTTCGGCGCTGCCGGTCTCATCAGTGCCGTTAGTCTCTGGCTCTGTGTCCGCCGTCTCCGCATCTTCGCTGTCCTCTGCGGCGGCATACTCTGTGGAGTTGACAAACGCCTGATGTTCCACAGAGGTTTCAAAGAAGGTGTGGGTTCCTTCGCTGTTGAGGGCATAGTAATAGTAGTTGGTCTCCGACGGATACAGCGCCGCTTTCAGGCAGCTGAGGCCCGGGTTGCAAATGGCCCCCACCGGCAGACCGGGGTACAGATAAGTGTTATAGGGGCTGTCGATTTCCAGGTCGCTGTAAGTCAGCACTTCCTTTCGCTCCTCCAGCACATACTGGATGGTGGCGTCGATCTCCAGATAGGGATGCAGGTCACTGACCAGCCGGTTGTGAATGACGGAGGAAATGGTGGTCCGCTCCGAGGAGACGGCGGCCTCCTTTTCAATGAGGGAGGCAATGATGACGATCTTTTCTATGGTCATCAGGTGATCCTGAATTTCTTCTTCGGTTTTGCCGTCCAGCTGCTGCCGGATCCAGTCATTGAGGACATCCATCTGCGCCAGCATCTCGTCGTCAAATTTGGTTTCAAAGTTGGACAGGAAGCGGTCCAGAACGTTCTCCGGATCATCGTCTACATAGAATTCGTAGGTGTCGGGGAACAGATAGCCCTCCAGCCGGTTGGCGTCGCCGTAGGGCAGATTTTCCAGAAAGTCATAGGAGAACTGGTAATTGGCGGCGGCTTCTTCCAGGGAGGCGGCGTCACAGACGCCGTTTTCCTCGAGCAGGGCGAAAATGTCGGCGCATTCGTAACCCTCGGGAATGGTGACGGTGACGGTGTCCGGGAGCGTGTAACTGGAACGCATGCCGTTGACCAGCGCGTTGTAGTCATACTGATTGTTCAGCTCATATTCTCCCGGCGAAATTTTTTCATCGGCGTTGGTGAACCAGGCGTAGAGCTTAAACAGGCCCTTGTACTCAATCAGATTGTTGTCATAGAGGGTCTGGGCAATGTCCTCCATAGTGTCGCCTTCTTCCACAACGATGGTGACAGTGCGATCCGGTTTTGTCAGGGCCAGCACGTCCTCCGCGGCCAGCCAGGCTCCCAGGGCCAGCAAAATCGCGGCCAGCACAACGCAGACAAAATACAGCATGACCTTCAGGAAACGGGGCAGATGGTCTTCGCTGTCCTCGTCCAAGTCCTCCGGCTCGGGATCGTTGGGTTCCTCGTCCGGTTCCGGCGGCGGAAGTTCCTGCTCTGTCACAGGTTCCGGGACAGGTTCCGGTTCCGGCGCGGGCCGCGCGGCGCGGATAGGAGGCTGATAGAGCTTCACGTCTTCGTCCAGAGAAATGGGCGTAGACAAATTCTTGTTCCAGCTGGCTTCTACGTCGCGCAGATATTCCTCCATGGAGGAGGCAATATCGCTGACGGCGCGGGTGTCATCCGGATCCGGCACACCGGTCTCCGGCACGGTGTTGTCCGGATCATTCAGTCCCGGACCATCCAGATTCAAATCGTCCAAATCCCAATCTTTGTATTCAGACATGCTGCACCTCGTTCCTCAAAAGGCCCGTTTCGGTCACTACCAGATCTACGGGCCGGTCGTGGGCGTCCACAGGCACCTGCTCCAGCAGACAGCCGGAGAAGCAGACACCTGCGGAAACACCCATAAAAGTCTCCAGAAACCGGTCGTAATACCCCGCGCCATGGCCCAGGCGGCGGCAGGCACGGTCAAAGGCCACCCCCGGCACCAGGGCCAGGTCGATGTGCGGGGCTGCGGGCGCGTCTGCCGGCGGGGCGGGGATGCCCCAGACGTCCGGCTGCAATTGGGCCAGATCCGTAACCGCACAGGCCCCCAGCTGCCGGCCCGCCAGGCACCGGGGCAGACACAGGCGTTTGCCCTGGGCCAGGACTGCCTCCAGCACCGGCCGAATGTTTGGCTCCGACGCCATGGGGAAAAACCCCAATACCCACTGCGCCCGCCGGAATTCCGGCAGGGCCAGAATGCGGCGGCAGATGGCGGCGCTGGCCGCCGGCGGCGGGCAGACGGCCTTCATGGCGGCGCGAATGGCGGTCTTATCGGTCATAGACCAGGAACTGCGCCACAGTCCCGGCGTCAAATTGCGCCTGGCCGCGGAGCTGCTCGACCAGCGTCAGGCCAAATTCCATGGCCGCTCCGGGGGCCTGGCCGGTGATCAGGTTACCGTCTACCACGGCCTTGGCCCCGGGGACCATCACTGCGCCGGCCATCTGGTCTTCCATGCCGGGATAACAGGTGGCGCGGCGGCCCTCCAAAAGGCCGAGGCCGGCCAGAATTGTGGGCGCAGCGCAGATGGCAGCCACAAATTTGCTGTTTTCCGCAGCAAATTTCACCGCATCCAGCACCGCAGGGCAGGCTTGCATGCTCTCCACACCGCCCAGTCCGCCGGGCAGCACGATCATGTCCATGGCCGTCAGGTCCATCTGCTCCACGGTCAGATCCGCTTCGATGCGGATGCCGTGAGCCCCTTCGACCACTTTGCCGCCAATGCCGGCATACTGGACAGGGATCTGGGCGCGGCGCAGAATGTCGCAGGGGGCGACGGCTTCAATCTCTTCAAATCCGGTTCCTAAAATGATATAGACCATTTAAAATTCCTCCAAACAGGCCAGCACATGGCCGTAAATTTCCTCATGAATGTCCTCCACGGATCGCAGATTGCCATCCCGGGCGCAGGGGATTACCGTCCAGCCGTAGTGGGCAGCAGCGTCTGCCGCCGCCTCCCGGCACCGGGCCAGATAGGCCAGGTCCTGCTCATGGATGTCGGCGTGGGTGCCGGTGGCCTGCTCCCGGCTGCGCAGCAGCTGCTCAGACAGGGCGGTGGGCATGTCCAGATACAGCACCAAATCCGGCGCGGGCAGCCCCAGCTTGTCGTATTCCAGATCATACAGCCAGGAGAAAAAGGCGGCGCGGCGCTCCGGCGGTTCCTTGGAACCCTGATGAACCGCATTGGATGTGGTATAGCGGTCGGTGAGGATGAGTCCGCCGCCGGCATAGTAGTCCCGCCAGACCTTGACATAGGAGGCGTACCGGTCTACTGCATAGAATGTGGAGGCGGCATAGGCGTTGACGTCGTTGGGGCTGCCGCCAAATTCTCCCGCCAGATACATCCGCACCAGCGCGCTGGAGGGCTGGTCATACTGGGGAAAGACCAGCTTTTCAAAGCTGCGGCCCTCTTGAGCCAGCCGCTGGGTCAGCCGCTGGAATTGTGTGGACTTGCCGGAGCCGTCCGTCCCTTCAAATACGATCAGTTTTCCCATGAGATCCTCCCATTCGCCGCCGGAACACAGCCCAGACAAATTTCGGCAGCCGCAGCATCCGTTTGAACCGCCACGGCTCTTTGATCAGGCGATAGAGCCACTCCAGATTCAGCCGGATCATCCATTTGGGCGCCCGTTTCACCGTCCCGGCAAAGGAGTCCAGGGAGCCGCCCAGGCCGATCATAAAGCGGACGTGCAGATCCTGCTGATGGCGGGCCATAAACAGTTCCTGCTTCGGCGAACCGAGGCAGACAAACAGCACGGCCGCACCGGAGGCGTTGATGGCATCCAGGACCGGGCCCTCCTCTTGGAAGTAACCGTCGTGCATTCCGGCGATCTGTAGGCCCGGATGCTTTTCCACCATCTTCTGGGCGGCCTGCTGGGCAATGCCGGGCTTGCTGCCCAGAAGATACAGCCCCTGGCCGGTTTGCGCCAGAACCTCCAACAGCGCGTCGGCAAAGTCCACGCCGGCAACTTTCTGCTTCAGAGGTGTACCGAGGATTTTTGCACCCAGGACAATGCCGCTGCCGTCTGGCAGAACCAGATCCGCGCCGTTAAGAATCTGCCGCAGATTGCTGTCATGGAGACTCTCATAGGCAATTTCCGCATTGGGTGTCACGCAGTAGCTGGCTGCCGGTGTCTCCAGCAGCGTTTTGGCGGCTTCAATGGCCTCCGGCATGGTCACATTGTCAAATCCGATCCCCATCACATCGATCCGCATGGGCATACCACCTCTATTTTATGAAAGGTTAGATCAATTTAGTATAACACGGTTTCGCCGATTTGTCTATGAACACGGGCCGATTCTTGCCGCGATTCCATGCACAACCTTCCTTCGACAGCATAGACTGGAGTGAGCAAGATGCTCAGACATCAATTCAGGAGGGATTTTCATGTCCAGTACAACGCAAATCGGCCCCATCTGTGACATCAATGATGTGAAAGAGGCGGTCTGCATCCATACCAAAAAGATCTTTGACAGCTGCCTGGATAAAGATTGCATCGAGGATCTGCGGGTTTATCTGACCTGTGAATCTCAGTCCGCGCTGGATCGCGCCACCAGTGTCAAGGCGCGCAACGCAGAACTGCTGTATGCGTACATCGATGTGGAACCGGTGACCTTTAACCGGGGATTCTATACGGTGGATGTGACTTACTACTATCGCATCGTCGTAGATCTGATGGTGGGAGCCAACCTTCCGTTCACGGCCTGCGGCCTGGCGGTGTTCTCCAAGCGCGTCATGCTCTTCGGCAGTGAGGGCACTGCGAAGATCTTCTCCAGCAAGGCGGTGGACAATGGCTTTGACAAGCAGCAAATGATGCGCTGCAACCGCCCCGAAGCGGTGGTGGAGGTCGTGGATCCGCTGATTCTCAGCGCACGGGCGGTGGATGTGTGCGACTGCTGCCGCTGCGACTGCGAGATTATGGAGCTGCCGGAGGCCATCTGCTGCTGCTTTGACGATAAGCTGGTGTTTTCCAGCGAGGGCAAGCGGCTGTATGTGACGCTGGGCCAGTTCAGCATCATCCGTTTGGAGCGGGATACGCAGCTGCTGATCCCCAGCTTCGACTACTGCATCCCCCAGAAGGACTGCTCTGCTACCGGCAGTGCTGCCGAGGAGGACCCCTGTGAAATGTTCTCCCAGATCGAGTTCCCTGTCAACGACTTCTTCCCGCCCCAGAACTCTGTGCGGGATCTGAACTGCGGCTGTGGCTGCGCTGTCAGCACCAACAGCTCCAGCAACTCCAGCACCTCTAATTCCAGCACGTCCAACAGCAGCTGCCGCAGCTGCCGTTAACAGACGCATCGCACCCATAACCGCAAGCTTCGCAAACACACAGGGCCGCCATCCGGTAAGCCGGATGGCGGCCCCTTTGCATATACCATGCAGTTCGTGCGGCGCAACAGCCACAGCCTGCGGTTCACACTGCCGCACTCAGAGACAGATCCGTCAACCACCGCACCCAGTCGTAATCACCGGTCAGCCGGTCCGGAATCACAGGCAGAACGCCGGAAAAGTACACGGTACTGCGCCGCTGGTAGAAGGGCAGAACTACCTGCCACTGCTCCAGTTCGGCGTAAGCCGCCTGATATGCGGCGGCAGTACCCGTTTCCAGGGCGGTCTGACACAGCTCCAGATACGATTCCCGCAGCCCGCACAGGCTGTACCAGCGGCTGGGATCTGTGGCGGCATCGTCTTCCCAGGCTGCAGCCCAGAGCTGAGCCTCGCCGGCGCTGATTCGCTGCCAGAAGGTCTCGGTGCTGACATCCTCCACCTCCAGGGTCAGGCCCAGGGAGGTGAACAGCGCCGCCGCCTGCTTGGCCAGTGTGGCTGCCGGATGGTTGCCGGTGCCGTTGGCGGGGATCAGGAGCGTATAGGTCATGGACGCACCCTCCGGTGCGGCCGTGAATTGGCCGGCAGCGTCATCCCAGGTGTAACCGGCCTGGAGCAGCAATTCTTTGGCCTGCGCCAGGGCTGCGTCAGAGTCAGCGGGGAACGTCCAATCCTCCGATGGGGCGGTCCAGCTGTCGGCAGCGCAGGGGACTTGAAGCACTGCCGCTTCGTCGCCGTAATAGGCAGACACGGTTCGTTCCCGGAATACCGCCAACAGGCCAATGATGGCCTGCCGCAGGGCGATGGACTGTGCGCTGCCGGAATTGGTGCCCACCATCACCTGATTGGCGTTGAGGGCAATGTAGCCGAAACTCTGTTCCGCCTGATAGACGCTGTAGCTGCCATAACCGCCGTCAGAGGCATTGATATCGCCTTCGCCGTCAGACTGAAGATAGATGGTGGCAATGCCGGCGGTTCCGCCAAAATAATCTTCGTTGGCCTCCAAAATCAGCGTGCCGTTGCTTTCCCCGGTGAGCACATAGGGCCCCAGATCCGGTAAAATCACATCGCAGACATTGTAGACATAGCGCAGGTCGCCGCTCTCCACGGTGATCTGCAGTGTGCGATCATCCACCACCTGGATGCCGGCCACGCTGCTGACGCCGGAGCCGTCTTCGGCGGCTCTGGCGGCGATGTAAAGGGTGCGGGCCGCGTCCTCCAGGGCGTTTTCATCCCCCAGCTCCTGGGCGGAAAAAGCAGCGGCGTCAGAAAGGTAACACGCGGTGCATTCCTCGTAGAAATCCTCCCAGTCCGGCACATCGCTTCCGCTGAGCGTCCAGGTACGGCCAGTGGCCAGACCGGTCATGACGCCATTGCTGTCCACCTCGCCGAAGCCTCGCAGCGCCATGGCCAGGGCCACTTTCAAATTGCTGTCGGAGGCAGAGATGCCAAAAGTGTCTACCGGCTGAGACTGGGCCGCCTGGATGCACTGATCGGCAATGTCTTCCAGCGCGTCATACCAGGCCTGAGTCAGACATTGGGCGTAGAGCGTTTCGTCCCGGCCGTAGTCAAATTCAGCGCCAAAGGTTTCCTCGTCGGCTTCGGAGACGCCGCTGCGGTAACTCTCCAGCCCCTGAATGGGGGCTTCGGAGACGGTCCGGGGCCCCATATAGTCCGGATCCAGCAATTGCAGATACAGGGCTTCCAGCTCCTGTGCGGTGTAGTTCAGCTCCTCCCGCAGGCGGATGGTATAGATGGCAAAAGTGCCGCCGGCAGTGACGGATACGTCCGCAGGGGCCGTGGCCATGCCGGAGCTGGCGG
Organism: uncultured Oscillospiraceae bacterium; assembly: GCA_965120355.1. Classification (GTDB taxonomy): domain Bacteria; phylum Bacillota; class Clostridia; order Oscillospirales; family Oscillospiraceae; genus CBCPMX01. The sequence goes on along the minus strand of CBCPMX010000128.1, from coordinate 331 downwards.
CCTCGTATATAAAGCCCCCGCCGACGTCCACTGTCAGCAGCGGCGCACCTGTGAGCCGTGCCACAGCCAAATCCCCCTCTTCCTGGGCATAGCGGGGATCATAGGTGCCGGTGATGCCGTCGCACACCACAGTAACCGTGTCCGCCAGTTGGGTGGAGGATACCTCCGGCATTTGGGGCACTTCGCCGCCGGGAGAGGCGGATTCCGTCTGGGACTGTTCGCCGCTGGTTTCCGGTTCGCTGTCGCCGCAGGCTGTCAGGGAGACTGCCATGGCCAGGGCCAGCAACAGCGCGGTCCATCGTATTTTTTTCATAGTGTTCCTCCCGAAAGC
>CBCPMX010000127.1:0-3660 GCA_965120355.1 uncultured Oscillospiraceae bacterium | reverse complement strand
GACAGGACAATGATCACCAGAGTCCAGCCAAACAGCTCCGGTGTTTCCAGCGCTGTTTTTGCCCGAGAGATTTCCGTGCCAATGGCCAACTGCGGAGGGCAGAGGACTTCCGCGGCTACGCCGGATTTCCAGGCGAGTCCCAGGGCAGTGAGAAAACCACTGAGAAAATGGGGCCGCAGCGAGGGCAAATAGATCAAACGAATCGTTTTCCAGTGGGAAAACCGATACGCGTGTGCCATTTCCAGCAGCTGTTTGTCGGTGGCCCGGAGACCGGCATCCAGATTGCCCCATAAAACCGGAAGTACCATCAGTGCAGCAATGAGGCCGGGAATGCGGGTTCGTACTACCCAAAGATAGACCAGCAAAATGAAACACACCACAGGTGTGGCCCGTATGACTCGAATTGCCGGCGCCAACAGCAGTTCTGCCCACCGAAATCGATAGGTCAGTCCAGCAAGGATTGCGCCCAGGACGCAGCCCAGCAGCAATCCACCGAAAATGCGGCCCAGAGTAGACAGGGTGGCCAGCCAAAAGTCACGGGTCTGTGCAAGCTGGACGAGTACTTTCCCCACTGACAACGGCGAGGGGAGCAGAAGATCCATGCCTACCACACTGGCCGCAACTTGCCATACCCCCAGCCAAAAGACTGGGGGTATGGCATATTTGAGCAGCCGGTTCCGGATGTTATGGGACATAGTAGATGCCGCTGTCAGGCACAGCCCCGCCCACAGATGTGGGATCGGCGTTATACAAGATGGTATAGTATCCTGCAATGGCCGGCTCCATATCCGCTCCGGCGATATAAGTCAGGTGACACTGGGGAATGGCCTGCTGCGCAATGGCAGCGGAAGGCGTGATGCCCAGGCCGGCAATTAACTCTGCGGCTTCCTCCACATTGTTGTTCACAAAGTCGATGGAAGCGGGATATTCCTCCAGAAAGGCAGCCACAGCGTCCGGATTTTCTTCAATGAACGCAGTGCGGGCAACCACGGCGGTCATGATGAGTTGGCTGCCGGTGTCCAGTGCGTCCCACTCCTCTGTGACATCCAGCGCGGCACGGATTTGCCCATCGCTCTGCAGTATGGCGGCAGTAGCGGCGGGAACCGGCAGCATGGCAACCTCCGCTTCGCCAGTCAGCAGCTTCTGGGTAATTTCCGAAGCTTCTGCAAAGACTAGTTCTACGTCATTGTCCGGGTCAATGCCGTTTTCTGACAGGATATAACGGAGAATATATTCTGGATTGGCGCCCTGGCCGGCGGAATAGATGGTCTTTCCTTTCAGATCGGCCACAGAGTTGATGGAGGTACTGCCGCCGCTCTCCAGAATGTGAAGCACGCCCAATGTGCCAAGCGCCAAAATCTGAATATCGCCTTCTGTTTTATTGTAGAGGCTGGCTGCGGCGTTGGAAGCCATGGTGGCAATGTCCAGAGTGCCGGTGGTGAGACCGGCTACCAGTTCGCTGTTATCAGCAGCGATGATATACGCATAGTCATTGCTAGTGAGCCCTTCGTCGCTGTCGGTCAGCAATTTTGCGGCACCGACGCCGGTAGGACCGGACAGGACCGCCAGATTGACAGTGGTACGCGCGGCCGGTTCTTCTTCGGCTGTTTCCTCAGATGGTTCCTCAGAGGGTTCCTCAGAAAGCGTTTCAGAGGGATCCGGGGAAACTTCTTCAGAAACCTCTGCAGAGGACGCTTCGGTGGCTTCTTCAGAGGATTCCGCAGAAGGTTCAGCGGATGTGCTCACTTCTTCAGACGGCGATTCAGTTGCTTCAGCGGTCGTGGCTTCTGTACTGCTGCCACAGGCAGCTAAGGAGAAAACCATGGCCAGTACCAGCAGGATGGCCAGCAATTTGTTGTGTTTCATGACGTCAGGTTCCTTTCTTCTTTGGGACTGCCGGCACTGCTTCGGCAATCCCTGGTAAGCTCAATGTTGCAGCTTTTCTCGGGAGAGAATGCGAATGGATTTGCCGGCCCGCACGATGGCGCCGTTCTGCTCCAGCGTCTCAAAGGCGCGGTACAACGTAGCCCGCCCTACGCCGAGACGGGCGCTGAGCTGCGTAGCAGAAATGGTAATCTGCCCAGTCTCGTCGGCGTTGGAGAGAAGATATTGCCCCAGCTTCCCTTCGGCGGTGCCCGCAGACACGGCGTTTAACCGCTCGCTGAGGAACTGGATGCGCCCGGACAGGTAACGGACATAGTTTTCTGCAAATTCCGGGCTGTTCCGCAGCAGGGCAGTGATTTGTGCCTGCGGCATTAGGATTAGGGTGCAGTCTGTCAAGGCAGTGAGCGTGGTGGCGTAGTCGCCGCTGTCAGTAAACAGCGCCGCTGCACCAAACACGTCGCCGTCGGACAGGATGGAGACCACCAGCGTTTCCCTGGTCACTTGAATCCTGCCGGAAAGCAGTACCCCCAAACACCGGCGGAACCGGTGCGGCGTATAGATGCTTGTACCCCGTTCAGCGGACAGCTGCTCCGAGGCGTCTATCAGCCGCGCCAGTGCAGCGGGATCTACGCTGTCAAACAGCCAGTGCCGGGACAGCGCCTGAAGGATTTCCAAATCGACTCACCTTCAAACTGTTTCATTTGAGACAGTTTTATTATATAAAACAAGCCTCTCCGTGTCAATAGGGCCGCCTGCCAAAAGTGCGCTGCCAATTTGTGCGCTGTGGAGAAGAAGTGGGTGGGCGCATAGCGTAGAACAGGAATTCGCGCCTAAACAGCATGATACTTTATATTATAATAAATATGGATATGATAGACTATGAAGAATATAAATACGGAGGAATTTGCGATGAAGCATAACTTGACCGCCGAGCAGGTGCGTTCATTTGCCAGCCATCTGGGCGCGGAGGAGCGCAGTGGCGGAACCATAGAAAAATATCTCCGGGAGGTGCGGGCGTTCTGCGCGTGGCTGAATGGCCAACCTGTGACCAAAGAGCTGGCGGCGGCCTGGAAGGCGCACCTCCTTGAGCAGCACTATGCACCGGAGACCGTCAACAGTAAGCTGGTGGCGTTAAATGCCTTTTTCCGGTTTATGGGATGGGAAAGCTGCCGGGTGAAGCTGCTGAAAATTCAGCGGAAGCTGTTCCGGGACCAGGCCCGGGAACTGACCCGGGCAGAGTATGAACGCCTGCTGGCAACTGCCCACGGGCTGGGCAAAGCGCGCCTGGCGCTGCTGCTGGAAACCATCTGGGCCACCGGCATTCGCGTCAGCGAGGTGCAGTATATCACAGTGGAAGCCGCGGGGCAGGGGAGAACCGACATTTCGCTGAAAGGGAAGATCCGTACAATTTTGCTGCCCAGCAAGCTGTGCCGGAAACTGAAAAAATACGCCAAAAAACAAAAAATCGTTTCCGGCGAGATCTTTCTCACCAGAAACGGAACCGGTTTATCCCGCAAGCAGATTTGGGCAGAAATGAAAGCACTCTGCAAAGCGGCGGAGGTGGAACCCAGCAAGGTGTTTCCCCACAATCTGCGGCATCTGTTTGCGCGCACATTTTACAAAGTATGCCGCGACGTGGCGAAGCTGGCAGACGTGCTGGGCCACAGCTCCATTGAAACCACGCGAATTTATCTGATTTCCACCGGTGCGGAGCACGCAAGGCAGCTGGAGCAGCTGGGATTGGTCATCTAGACAGAATCCGTAGTCTGTCCAAAA
>CBCPMX010000126.1:0-8860 GCA_965120355.1 uncultured Oscillospiraceae bacterium | reverse complement strand
CTAAAAACGCCGCTTCTTTCGTTGCTGCTGTCCATATCCGTTGTATTGCTATTTGGCTCCTTGTTTATTGACGACACCATCTAGAATATGATGCGAGCTTATCAAAACACAAAAAGCAGGTGATCCAGCATGACGACAGTATTGGTGACCGCGCCGGTGCGGCCACAGGACCGCGCCGCCATGGAGGCGGCAGACGGCGGCTACCGGTTTGTGTACAATCAGACGCCGGCGGCAGAGGAGCTGGCCGCGGCGGAGGTGATCATTGGGGACGTGTCCCTGGCGCAGGTGGCGCAGGCGCCCAATTTGAAGTGGCTCCAGATCACGTCCGCCGGAACCGACGCCTATACCCAGAACGGACGGCTGCCCCAGGGCATTGTCCTGACCAATGTGTCCGGCGCATTTGGCCGCACCATTTCCGAGTACGTTCTGACCCTCATCCTGACCTTTGAGAAGAAGCTGCATTTGTATCGGGACAACCAGAGCAAGTGCCAGTGGCTGGACCATGGCCAGCAGGACAGTCCCGTGGGCAAACGGGTGCTGATTCTGGGCGCAGGGGACATTGGCTGCGCCACGGCGCGGCTGCTGAAGCTGTTTCAGTGCCATACTGTGGGCATTCGGCGGGTGCCGCGGGCAATTCCGCCGGAATTTGACGAGATGTATACGCTGGATCAGCTGGACGAGCAGCTGCCCCTGGCGGACATTGTGGTTTGCGCCCTGCCCAATACCCCCCAGACCCGGGGCCTGTTTCACCGGCGGCGGCTGGCGCTTCTGAATCCTGATGCGCTTTTGATCAACGTGGGCCGCGGAAACCTCATTGACTGCGACGCCCTCTATGATGCCCTGGAGCGCTGGGAATTGGCCGGCGCGGCCCTGGATGTGACGGAACCGGAGCCGCTGCCGCCCACCCATCCACTTTGGAGCTGCACCAACGTCCTGATCACGCCCCACATCACCGGCGGCTCCTTCGGCCATCTGGAGGCCACCTCCGACGCCATCTGCCAGATTCTCTGTGAGAATCTGCGGCGCTATGCCCAGGGTGCGCCGCTGAAAAACGTGGTGGACCTGGAAACCGGCTATCGGGTGACCCAGGACTAAACGCGCAGATCTCCCACAACCCGCAGCGCGCGGGGGCGGACACCGTCCGCCCCCGCGCGTTTTCCGTTTTACGCACCATGGGTCACGCTTCGCCCACAAGCTCCCCGAAAACCCCGCCGTCCATGACGCCGGTCACGGTGACGGGGAGCACCTGATTGTGCAGGTCCCGGCCATGGGCGCGGACGCCCACCAGGACGTAATTGGGGGCATGGCCGGTGAACAGGCCGTCCTTCTCCTGTTCAAAGAGCACCGGGACCGTGGTCCCCGCCATGGCGGCCTCGTAAGCGGCGGTCATCTCCTGGGCCACAGCCTCGGCGCGGGCGGCACGGTCCGCCTTCACCGCGTTGGACAGCTGGCCGCCCATGACGGCGGCCGGTGTTCCGGCCCGCCGGGAATACGGGAAAATGTGCATGGCGGAGAATTGGCACTGGCGCAGAAACGCCAGCGTCTGCCGGAATTCTTCCTCCGTTTCGCCGGGAAAGCCCACAATCAGGTCTGTTGTGATGGCACAGCCGGGGAACGCTTCCCGCAGCAGGCGGCAGCTCTCCAGATACCGGGCCGTGTCATACTTTCGCCGCATCCGGCGCAGCACGGTGTCGCAGCCGCTTTGCAGGCTCAGATGAAACTGTGGGCACAGATTGGGAAAGCCCTTCAGGGCTGTGCAAAACGCTGCGTCCACTGTCCGCGGCTCCAGAGAGCCGAGACGGATCCGCAGATCCGGCGCGGCGGTACACAGGGCGGGAATCAGGGCCTTCAGACCGGCGCCGTCCCGGCGATCGGCGCCATAGGAGGAGATTTCAATGCCGGTCACCACCAGTTCCCGATAGCCCTCCGCCGCAAGGCGGCGGGCCTCCGCCACTGCCGTTTCCAGCGGCAGCGAACGGACCGGCCCCCGGGCATAGGGGATGATACAGTAGGTGCAGAAATTGACGCAGCCGTCCTGGACCTTCAGCATGGCCCGGGTGCGGGCCTGGAGGCCGCCGGCGCGGAGGTATTCAAACTGCCGCCGGCGCAGGGCGTTGTCTACGGCTACGGACTGCTGCCGGTCTCGGGCCGCCTGCTCCATCCGGTCCAGGAAGCCCAGCCGGTCTCCGGTGCCGCCCACCACGTCCACGTCCAGCTTCTGCACCGCTTCCGGGCTGACCTGGGCATAGCAGCCGCACACGCCAATGACGGCGGCGGGGTTCAGCTTTCGTGCCCGGCGCAGGGCGTTGCGGGACTTTTTGTCGCTGACCGCTGTGACGGTGCAGGTATTGACGATGTAGCAGTCGCAGACCTGGTCAAAATCCCCCAGGGTGTGGCCCCGTTCCAGCAGGGCCTGCTCCATGGCCTGGGTCTCAAACTGGTTGACCTTGCAGCCCAGGGTGTAAAAAGAAAATTTCATACGAATCACCATTTTTGTGTTTCGCGACAATGTCCCCTTGCCTTTTTCGGGACAGGCCGCTATAATGAACATAGATTCTGCGTTTAGTATACAAGCTGAAAGGCCGGTTGTACAGTCATTTTTGGAGGTATGCACATGAAATCCTTTCTGGTACAGCTGACGTCGATTGCCGACGTCAAGACCTTTGTTTCCGCCGCCAGCACCCAGCTCTGCGACATTGACGTTGTTTCGGGCCGGTATACCATCGATGCCAAGAGCATCATGGGGCTGTTCAGTTTGGATCTGATCAAGCCCATCCGCGTGGAGGTGCAGGGCACTGATGCGCAGGCCGAGGCGTTCCGCGCCGAAGTGGCCAGCCTGGTGGTGGAGGAATAAGCGCCGGGCGTATTGGCGGATTCGCCAATGCTGTGCAGCGAACCGGACTGCGTTTGGGCGTGTTGACAATTTTCGAACAAGGTCCGGGGAAGATTTTTAGAATTTCCCACAAAAACAGTTGCAATCAATATGGGAAAATGGTAAAATGAAAATACACAGTAGGAGCCGGTGACGCTGTTCCGGCACAAAAGGAGGAATTCCATATGGTTAAAGTGATCATGGGTCTGAAGGGTTCCGGTAAGACCAAACAACTGATTGAGTCCATCAATACTGCGATCCACACCGAAAGCGGCAGCATGATCTGCATTGAAAAGGGCAATAAACTGACGTTTGATATAGACTATCGTGTCCGTCTCATTGAGGCCAGCGAATATCAGCTGGGCAGCTACACCTTCCTGAAGGGCTTTATCAGCGGCCTGCACGCCGGCAACTTCGACATCACCCATATCTTCATTGACAGCCTGTACAAGATCGCCTGCTCCGAGGACATTGCGGAGACCGAGGATTTCCTGGCCTGGTGTGAGGATTTTGGCAAGGCCAATGGCATGCAGTTCACCATCACCATTTCCGCGGACATCAATTCCGCTACGGATAAAATCAAGAAATACTTCTGATTGTTTGTTGTGAAAAGTTTCCCCGGAAGCGCACACCGCCGTGCGCTTCCGGGGTTTTTGCCGGTACTGCGCATGGCCCGGCGCTGTGGCTGCCGGGTGTGCGGAACCTGAACCGGAAAAACAGCCCCTCTCCTGCGGTTGCAGGCCGAGGGGCTGTTTGGCGTCTGGGGAACGCAGCCTGTTGCGAGGCTCAGGATTTCTGCGCCGCCGGCGCATTCAGCTCGCGATAGGTGCGGATGATCAAAATGACGGCGATGACGAAGGTCAGGATATCCGATACCGGCATAGAGTACAGCACACCGTCAAGGCCAAAGAACACCGGCAGCAACAGCGCAAAGCCCACGCCGAAAACGACCTCACGAACCATGGACAGGGCCGTGGAGGCCAGAGCTTTGCCCAGAGACTGGAGATAGATAAAGGTGCCTTTGTTGATTGTGGCCAGCGGCAGCATGCACAGGTAAATCCGGAAGCTCTTAATGGCGAAGTCGGTGTAATAGACGCTTTCGTTGCTGGCGCCGAAGATGCTGATGAGCTGCCGCGGCAGCAGTTCCACAATCAGCAGGGCCACCAGGCCCACCAGAAATTCCGCACTCAGCAGATAGGTAAACAGCTTCTTGGCCCGGTCTTTGTGGCCGGCGCCGATGTTATAGCCCACAATGGGAATACAGCCGGCGGCAAGGCCCACGGCGATGGAGATGACGATCTGGAAAAACTTCATGACGATTCCAACCACGGCCATGGGGATCTGCGCATACTGGGTCTGCCCAAAGATCTCATCCATGGCGCCGTATTTTTTCACCATGTTGTTGATAGCGGCCATGGCGGCCACCAGAGAGATCTGGGACAGGAAGCTGCACACGCCCAGAGGGATGAATTTTCCGATCAGACGGCCGCTGAGCGCAAAGCTGTGCTTGCTCAGTTTCACTGCCTTCATGCGCAGCAGGTACCAAATGGACAGCACCGCCGTCAGAATCTGGCCCAGGACTGTGGCCACTGCCGCACCCATCATGCCCCAGTGGAAGATAAAAATGAACACCGGGTCCAGAATGATGTTCACGATTGCGCCGGCTAAGGTGGAGGCCATGGCAAATTTGGGGCTGCCGTCAGAGCGGATGATGGGATTCATAGCCTGGCCAAACATATAGAAGGGGATACCGACAGTGATCCAGAAGAAATACTCCTGGGAATACTGATACGTTTCCTCATTCACGCCACCGCCGAAGGCGGTGAGGATCGGGCGCATGAACACCAGGTAGCAGAGGGTGACGATCAGGCTGGCGGCGATACACAGAATGATGGCGTTGCCGATGCTTCTGTGGGCGTCCTCTTTTTTGCCGGAGCCCAGGCAAATGCTGACAAATGCGCAGCAGCCGTCGCCGATCATGACGGCGATGGCCAGGGCCACCACGGTCAGGGGGAAGACCACCGTATTGGCGGCGTTGCCATAGGAGCCGAGATAGCTGGCATTGGCAATGAAGATCTGGTCTACAATGTTGTACAGCGCCGCCACCAACAGCGAAATAATGCACGGTACTGCGTATTTTGCCATCAGTCCGCCAATGGGCTGTGTCTCCAGAAACGAGTTGGACTTTTGTTCCATGAAAATGCTGCCTCCATACGAATTTTTAAAAAGATTGCCGCAAGGGGCCGGCCGGCCCGATGCAGAAAAGAAAACGCACGGCCAGAGCTGGATTTACGCCCATGGCCACGCGCTCAAAGCCGGTATCACCGGCCCGTCTGTGCAGTTGATTCCGATGTGCTGCCCTGCTGGCATTTTTTCAGCAGATGCAGCAGCTCCAGCTGCTCCGACTCGGACAGACCGGCCAGGAGCTTGCTGGCGTTCTTTGGGCCGCCGTGATGCAGCGCATGGCCGCAGGCTTGCAGCAGCGCGGCGATCTGGTCCGCCGTGGGAGCATTGGGATCCAGGGGTTTGGGACCGCCTTGACCGCGGCTGTGCATTTGCAGCCACTCTTCTGTCACGGTTTTTTGGAAGTGCGCCATGCCGCGCAGGCAGCGCACCTGATCCTCTGGACAGTGCCGGTCGCAGCGCGGACAAGTCCTTGTAGATGTGGTATCCATTACGACATTCCTCGCTTTCTATAGATTTGCAGCAAAAAAAGCGTAAGTCCAGTATAATCTGGACTTACGCTTACGCTGCTCGATACTTAATTGAATTATAACAGACTCCCGTGAATTTGTCAAAGGAATTTGTACATTTGGCAGAGCAGCTCTTCTAAAATTTGTATAGTTTATGGGGTTGTATCCGGCGCGTTCCCTGCAACGCTGCAGTGCTTGCAGAGGACGGAAGTATCTCCATCACGGACTCCACCGTGACCTCTTATGCCATCAGCGGAAACAATGTCTTTGTTCACGGGAAAAACAGCTATGTGACACTCAAAAATGTGCTGCTGGATGCCTATGGAGCCGCATCCAACCGTTGCGTTTATGTGTCGTTTGGTGGTACACTGGAAGCGGAAGACGGCAATGCACAGACGATCCTGCATTTGAGCAGTGACAGCCGTTGGGAGCTGACAGGCGACAGCGTCATTCATACGCTGGTGAATGAAGATCCGACCAACAGCAATATTTCCCTGCGTGGCCACCGGCTCACGATTCAGCCCTGACGCGCAGAAGCGCAGCTGCACGGCGCTGCCCGCTTCAGAAGCACGCGCTCTCCTCCACGCCCTGCGAAAAATCCCCCATCAGAAGGAGCGAACATGATGAATCACAAATACTCCCATATTTTAACGCCTGTCCGGGTTGGCGATCTGGTTCTCAAAAACCGGCTCATCAACTCCAAATCCATCCCAGAGGGCTTACAGGCCCAGGACCCGGCAGCTTATCTCACGGAACAGACGATCTCCTTTGCGGCGAATATCGCCCGGAACGGCGCTTCCGTGGTGACCTGTTCCCCGGGAATGTTCCGGGTATTCCAGGGACGTACATTCTTTACCAGCCCCTTTGACATGGACGATCCCAACATTCAGGCCAACTTCCGCCGGATGATCCAGCGAATCCATCAGTACGGCGCCGCCGCCAACGCATTCACCATGTGCAACGTCCCCAACGACGTGTCCATCTCGGAATTTCATGACAAATCCATCATCCCCACCGAGTTCAACCCCGGTCCCGAAAGCCCCTACGATATGCAGGGGAACCTGCCGCCGGAGATCACCAAGGCCCAAATCCGGGAATTTATTGACCAGTTTACTCGGTGCGCGGTGCAGCTCAAGGCCATCGGATTTGACATGATAAATGTTTACGCCAGCTATAACGCTTCCTTGCTGGCCAAATCTCTGTCTCCGGTGTTCAACCAGCGGACCGACGAATACGGCGGCAGCCTGGAGAACCGGGTCCGGCTGCTGCTGGAGCTGCTGACCTCGGTAAAGGAGGCCTGCGGATGGGGCTTCCCCATTGAACTGCAGCTCTCCGGCCGGGAGAACGTGGAGGGCGGCTATACCGCCGGGGACTTTGTAAAATACTGTGAAATTTTGGACAGCGCCGGCGTGGTTGATATCATTCAGATCCGGGCCTGGAGCGGCGATATGACCCATGCCAGCTCTTACAACTGTCAGAAGGAATATCCCACCAACCTCCGGTTTGCGGAGATGCTCAAAAAGGAAGGGCTCAAAGCCCTGGTGGCGCCGGTGGGCGGATTTCAGGACCTGGATCTGATTGAAGGCTTCCTGGCCGATGGCCGTACAGACCTGGTAGCCATGGGACGGGCGTTCATCTGCGATCCGGAATACGGGAAAAAACTCTACGAAGGCCGTGGAGAAGAGGTCATTGCCTGTCTCCGCTGCGACAAATGCCACAGCGGCATCTGCGCCGTCAATCCCAAGATTGGCGTCGCCCCCAGCCTGCTCACCCAGGACGAGGACCGGCCCGATACACCGCAGCGGGTGGCCGTCATCGGCGGCGGCCCTGCGGGACTCTACGCGGCGGCAGAGTGCGCCAGGCTGGGACACGCGGTTACCCTCTATGAAGCGGCGCCGCAGCTGGGCGGCCAGGCCCGCCATGCGGATTTCATGCCCGACAAGTGGTGCATGAAGGATTATAAGGATTCTCTAATCCGGCAGTGTGCGCTGCGGGGCGTGGAGATCCACACAAATACCAAGGCTACGCCGGAGCTGATCGCTGCCGGGAATTTTGACGCGGTCATCGCTGCCTGCGGTTCTGAGCCGAAGGCAGGTCCGGCGCCGGGAAGTACGCTGCCCCATGTCTGGAAGGCCATAGATGTATTCGGCCGGGAGCAGGAGTTGGGGGAACATGTGGTGGTCATCGGCGGCGCCATGATCGCTGTAGACACCGCGCTGTATCTGTGTCACGCGGGACACAAGGTTACGCTGCTGACCCGGAACCGGGAGGCGGCCTATGACAACACCAGCCATTCCAGCTTCCAGTTCAAGGAGGCTCTGGAGGCGGAGCCGAACCTGACGATCCTGACGAGGGCTCAGGTTCTGGAAATCACGCCGGAAGCGGTGGCCTGCGAGATCACCACAGGCGGCGAAGACAGCTTCGGCCCTCCGGGAATGCCGGTTTTGCCGGGTGCGGAGAAAAAGCCGCCGGAGCCGGAGAAAAAGGAGCGGAAAACCATCCCCTGCGGCAGTGTGGTATTCTCCGCGGGCCGGCGGCCCCGAATCGACGAGTGCATGGCCTTCGCGGGCCTGACGCCCAAGTTCTTCCTTGTAGGCGACGCCAACATGCTCTCCGGGGACCCGGAGCGGATGCATCCCGGCGAGATGCCCAAGCCCACCAGCGACACCACCAAGCACGGCATCCGCCACGGCGTGATGACCGGGTATGCCGCCGCGCATATGATCTAAGAGAAAAGGCCGCATCCATTTTCCGGATGCGGCCTTTTCTGTGTGGTGCAGGCCATAGAGAAGCCTGCGCCCAGACCGGCGCCAGGGCCGGCTGCGGCGGCAGCAGCAACGGCCGGCAAAACAGACACGGCACTGCGGCAGAAAAGCACGGATAAAGCTGTCAAAGCCTTACGGGTTTGGAGCGCAGGAAAACGCCCGCTGCCGGAAGCCATAGAAGGGCGGCGGGAGAGCCGTTTCTGCGCGGCACTGCGGCAGATCCATCGCCGGAAAGCAGGTTCTGAGATTCGGAAAATACGCAGAGAACATCTTCGCCGCCTGGCTGCTTCGTCTTGGGAAAGCATCATTTTCCCACATTGTTTGCAGGCCGCTCATGTCGTAAAGTGAATCTTTGCAAATGGAACGCCATACGCTATACTATATTATTATATATATTTGGGTTTCTCAAAAGCAGTTCCTCGAATTTGTGAAGTTGCATCACAGACGCCTTTGGCGCGTTTTGAATTGCAGCGGAAAGGATGATTCCAAGTATGAAAAGCCTTCAATTTGATGTGCAAAAGAAAGCCGAT
>CBCPMX010000125.1:0-48223 GCA_965120355.1 uncultured Oscillospiraceae bacterium | reverse complement strand
CTGTTTATCTCCCACGACCTGTCTGTGGTCAAATACATCTGCGGGACAGTGGCTGTCATGTACTTGGGGAAAATTGTGGAAATTGCGCCGAAGAAGGAACTTTACGCACACGCCCAACATCCCTATACCAAAGCCCTGATGAGCGCCATCCCTGTCCCGGAGCTCAACGCCAAGCGGGAACGCATTGTACTGCAGGGGGACATCCCCAGCCCCGTAAATCCCCCCAGAGGCTGCCACTTCCATACCAGATGTCCCTATGCCACCGAGCAGTGTATGGAGACGGAACCAGTGCTCAAGGGTGACGGCGGCCACCAGGTTGCCTGCCATCTGGTCCACGCTTAGGCTGGTCCGCTGCCTTGTTTTGTACAGGAGGAGAAAGCTATGCAAAACTATGTCATCACCATCGCCAGGGGCTTCGGTTCCGGCGGAAAACAGATTGCCATGCGGCTGGCAAAGAATTTGGGCATTGAGTGCTATGAAAACCGCATTTTGTCCATGGCGTCGCAGTACAGCGGCCTGGGCGAGGAATACTTCCCGGATGAGCGGCTCACCGGCAGCTATTTTGTGAATTTGCTGACGAAAATGCCCATTGCCCGCAATCCGCTGCCGGTTCTCTCCCGCTTCACCTCTGATCCAAAGATGTTTGACATCCAGAGCCACATCATTCGGGTCCTGGCGGAGACGGAGAGCTGCGTTATCGTCGGCAAATGTGCCGACTATGTGCTGCGGGACAGGGACAACGTGATTTCCGTCTATATCGAGGCGCCGCGTGCCTACTGCCTCAAGCGGATCATGGAGAGAATGCCGGACACCACCGAAGCGCAGGCCCATGAGATGATCACCAAAACTGACCGCTACCGCTCGGATTACTACAAGTACTACACCGGCGGAGGGGAGTGGTCCAATGTCACCAACTACGACCTGACCATCAATACCGGCAGGGTGAGGCAAGACGGCGCCGTTGCCCTAATTGAATACTACCTCCGTCAAAAATTCAACATTGAGGAGCATACATCATGACCTTTGTATATCGCAATTGTAGGGTTATTCCAGAGCTGTCCGGCGGCGCTGTCCCGCCTGTGGCAGATGTGACCGTTCGAGACGGCGTGATCGCTGCGGTAGAACCCGCCGGCAGCGCCCCCGCCGGCGAGCAGGAGTTGGATCTGGCCGGCGCAACGCTGCTGCCGGGTTTGATCGACATGCACGTCCACCTGTTTCCTACAGCGAAGATGCCTGGCGCAATCCCGCGCCCCGGGTGGCGGCCCAGCCCCGGCGGGCGCTGGACTGCCTGCTGTTTGCCCAGTTCCTGCTGGATCTGGGCTTTACCACGGTGCGGGACGTGGGAGATGAGGTACATTATCCGTCCTTCGCGGTGCGGGACGCCATCAACGAAGGCCAGTTCACCGGCCCCACCATCTATGGCAGCGGCGTCATCATCTCCGGCCGGGCAGCAGGATTTGACGGCTGCGAACACGCCATGGACTACATCTCCAATCCCTATGAAATGCGCACCGAAGTGCGCAGACAGTTTGCCCACGGCGCCGACTTCATCAAGCTCTATGGCACCGGCTCCATGCTGGCTGTGGACAGCCTGCCGGACTGCCGCCTTCTGGAGACCGACGAGATTCGGGAGGCTGTGCAAATGGCGGCCCTGAAGGGCAGCTATGTGGCCAGCCACTGCCACGGTGCGGAGGGCATTGACGTGATGATCGACTGCGGCGTCCGTACCATTGAGCATGCCAGTTTTATTACGGAAGAATCCTGCAAAAAGCTGGATGGGCGTAAAGATGCCGGCATTGTTCCCACCCTGGCCTGCTCCAGCCGGGAGATGAATGAACTGGAGGGACATACTAATCTGGAGTTTCTGGACCGCGCCAATCGCCGGCGGAACGCCTGCATCCAAAATGCCTATGCCAATCACGACATTCTCATGGGCTGGGGGACAGACTTTTCTCTGCCGGCGCAGAAAAAGCGCCCATTTATCGAGTGGAAGATTCGGAAAGAGGAGCTGGGTATGGAGAATCTGGATCTGCTCAAGCAGGCCACTGTCAATGGCGCCATGTTGATGGGGCTGTCCGACCAGATCGGCACGGTTGAAGTGGGGAAACGGGCGGACCTGATTGTGGTGGACGGCAAGCCCGACGAGGATATTTCCGTCATGTATCAGAAGCCGGCGCATGTGATGAAGCATGGCGTCCTGGTCCGATAAGGGGGGAACAATTATGATTGTCATTCGAAACGCAAATCTGGTGCCGGAGCTCACGGAGGGGACCGATCTCACACAGGCGGATATTGTGCTGGAGGGGGAAGCGATTCAGGCGCTTTTGCCGTGCGGAAGCCCCGTTTCCGGCGGCTACGAAGAACTCGATGCCGCCGGGAAAACAGTTCTGCCGGGGTTAATCGACATGCATGTCCACCTGTTCATGGGCAAACGCAATCCCTGGAACACCATTGACCGCATCGCGGTTCCGGCGCAGCGGGCCTTTGACTGCCTGCGGTTTGCCCAATTCCTGTTGGATCTCGGCTTCACCACGGTGCGGGATGTGGGGGACACCTGGGGGTATCCCGCCATTGCGGCCAGAAATGCCATCAACGACGGCGACTTTGTGGGGCCAACGATCCAAACCACTGGCGTGACCATCTCGCCCCACACCGCCGGCTTTGACGCTTATGATTTCATGAACTGTTACATCGACAATCCGTTGGATATGCGCCGGGTGGTGCGGGAGCAATTTGAAAAAGGCGTGGATCTGATCAAGCTCTATGGCACCGGCTCCATGATGGTGGAAGACAGCCTGCCGGGACGGAGGATCCTGGAAAAAGATGAAATTTGCGAGGCTGTGGCCATCGCCGCCCGGAAGGGCAGTTATGTGGCCTGCCACTGCCACGGCACAGAAGCCATCGATACCATGATTGACTGCGGCGTCCACACCATTGAGCACGCCAGCTTCATCTCCGATGCGGCCTGCAAAAAGCTCGATGGCCGCACCGACATCGGCATTGTGCCTACACTGTGCTGCTCCAGCGAGGAGATGAACCGGCTGGATGGCCGCAGCGAGACGGAAATTGCCCGGCTCGGCCCCGTCAACCGCCGCCGGGCCAGCTGCCTGCGCAACGCCTATGAAAACTACAACATTCTCATGGGCTGGGGCACTGATTTGGCGATGGACAGCCAGCGCCAGGCGCCCTTCCTGGAATGGCAGCAGCGCAAAGAGCTGCTGGGTGCCAGCAATCTGGATCTTTTGAAGCAGGCCACCATCAACGGCGCCATTCTCATGCGCCTGGATCAGGAAATTGGCACCGTAAAGGTGGGGAAAAAGGCCGACCTGATTGTGGTGGATGGCGATCCTGTCCAGGATATTTCCGTCATGTATCAAAAGCCGCAGCATGTCATTCGCCGCGGCGCGCTGATTCGGTAAGGGGATTGTGAATGAAAAAGAAAATTGAAATTGAGACGTTTCTGGATTTCCAGTATGTCAGTAACCCCAGGTTCTCCAAAGATGGAACCATGGCGGCCTTTGTGGTCTCCCAGGCCCGCCGGGCAGAAAACGATTATGTCAGCGACCTGTGGATGTTTGAGGTGGCCGGAGAAAAGGTCCGGCGGCTCACCACCCGGGGGGATGTGCGGACCTATACCTGGACGGAAGATAATAAGATCCTCTTCCAGAGCAGGCCCCAAACCTCGGATCCGGACAAGCCCACCTGCTATTATGAAATCGACCCCAAGGGCGGCGAGGCGGTGGAGGCATTCCGCCTGGAGAAGGCAGTCTGGTCCATGGAGCAGCTGGCAGACGGGCGGTTTCTGATTCTCGGTATTCAGGACAACCGCGAAAAGACCGACAACTCTGACTACGAGGTCATTGAGGAAACCCCCTTCTGGTTCAATGGCTACGGCTTTATTGAGGGCCGCCGCCGGGCACTGTTTCTCTATGACCGCGGGGCAGACCGCCTTCAAGCGCTGACAGAACCCTGGTCCGATGTGGCCTACTATGATGTGCGGGGGAGCAAAATCGCCTACCAGGCATATCCATGGCAGGACTGGATGCGCAGCCCCTTTGAGCCGCAGATCCGGCTGTATGACCTGGAAACCGGCGAGGATGTGTGCCTTTTGGAAAAGCACCGCAAGGCCAATTACCGCATCTGCTTCTGGAAGGACGGCGAGATCCTCTTCACCGGCACCGACCTGCCGGTGGACGGCGAGGGGCAGGCCAGTGACTTCTTTGTGCTGGACATCACCATCGGTACCTATAAAAAGCTCTCCCGCCAGGGTTTGGGCCTGGGCGTCAACACCGTCTGCTCCGACGCTCGCTACGGCGGCGGCAACACGGCCTACCGGGCAGAGGACGGCTGGTATTTCCTTGTGACGCTTAATGAGGGGGCCTCCATCGCCCATGTGGACTTCAGCGGCAACGTGAGATTCTGTGTCACCGGCGACGGTGAAAACGACGCTGTGGACAGTTTCGACTATTGGGACGGCCATTTCCTTGCCAGCAAAATGACGCCGGGCAGCTTGGCGGAACTGTATTACGACGGCCGCCAGGTCACCCACTTCAACGACGGCTTCGCCGCTCAATATGACGTGCGCCCCGCTGAATATCACGCGTTTTCCGCCTCGGATGGGTTTGAAGTCCATGGTTTCTGCATCAAGCCCGCCGGATTTGAGCCGGGCGGGAAATACCCCGCCATTGTCCACGTCCACGGTGGCCCTCTGGGGGCATTCGGCACTGTCTATCACCACGAGATGCAGATGTGGGCCAACGCGGGATATATGGTCCTCTACTGCAATCCCCGGGGATCCGATGGCCGCGGCGAAGCGTTCTCCAACATTCTGGGCAAATGGAGCACAGTGGACTATCAGAATCTCATGGATTTCACTGACGAAATGCTCCGGATCTACCCTGAAATCGACCCGGAACGGATGGCCATCTGCGGCGGCTCCTATGGCGGATTTATGACCAATTGGGTGATTGGTCACACCGGCCGGTTTGCTGCCGCCTGCGCCCAGCGGTCCATCTCCTTTATGTCGGGCTTCGAATATTCCTCAGACATCGGCCTCATGTGTACCAAAGCGGAGCAGGGCGTTACCACGGAAGAGGACTACGAGGAAATGTGGAATCAATCTCCCTTGAAATATGCGCCCAACTGTACAACGCCCACCCTCTTCATCCAGTCCGACGAGGATTACCGCTGCTACATGACCGATGCCATGGCGATGTTCAATGCACTGAAGATGCATGGTTGTCCTGCCAAGACGTGTCTGTTCCATGGAGAGAATCATGAATTATCTCGTTCCGGCAGGCCACAAAACCGCATTAGCCGTATGCGGGAAATCCTCAATTGGTTTGACAGATATCTCAAAGAGGAAAATCTGTGAGAAAACTGCCTCTTCGGAACATAAAAAGCGGTCTGGAAATCAATAAATTGATAGAATAGAGTATGTGCGCGTATTGCAGGTCCCTTGGCGGAGCACAGGCAGTGGCGTATCCGACACAATCAACAGGACAGTCCGCTTATTTTAATCCTTTCAGCCGCGTCCCCTGGAGCCGTCTATGGTCCAGGGGACGCGGCGCGTTACCGGCAGACAGATTGGAGAGGCTGCAGCAGGCCGTTTTTCATCGGATATGGCCATAGTAGTCCGAATTATAGGACACCTGACATGCTAAAATAGATGAAATCCCCGTGATCCGGCTTATATTTGAACCTGTGAGGTGCGCCATGTTGGAATTTGAAAAACGATTCTCCGAGCTGAACCCCCAGCAACGGCAGGCCGTGGAGGCCACCGAGGGGTATATCCGCGTCATTGCCGGCGCCGGCTCCGGCAAGACCAAGACCCTGACCCACCGTTTTTTGTATCTGGTGGAGGCGCTGGGCATTTCCACCGCCGGCATCCTCTGTGTGACATTTACAAACAAGGCCGCTGCCGAGATGAAAAAGCGAATCCGCCGGGTTTTGCCGGATCAGGATCTGGCGCGGATCACCACTTTTCACGGCTTCTGCGTCAGTTTACTGAAGGAGGACTGCCATGTGGTGCAGTTCCCTTCCACGTTTATTGTGCTGGACGAAGAAGACAAAGCGGCCATGCTGAAAACCGTCTTTGAAGATCTGGGCATCACCTCCCGGGACCTGACCATCAAGGAGGCCATCGACCACATCGGTTGGCGCAAGGGTGGCCGCGGGTATGTCAAAACCCTCATTGACATGGATCTGGATCGGCTGCGGGAGCTGGAAAGTGCCGCCTCTACCCTGAAAGACAAGGTGCTGTACCGCTATTTCTATGAGCAGCGCAAGTGTTATGGGTTGGACTTCGACGATCTGATCTACTTCACCCTCTATACCCTCAAGCAGGACAAGGCGGTTCGGGAAAAGTGGCAGCGGCGGCTGGAGTACATTATGGTGGATGAATTTCAGGACATTGACAAGGATCAGTACGAGCTGGCGGATATTCTGGCAGGGTATCACCATAATTTATTTGTGGTGGGCGATCCGGATCAACCATTTACACCTGGCGCGGCGCCGATGTGAAGTTTATTCTGGAGTTTGTCAGCCGCCATCCCAATGCCCAAACCATTTTTCTCAACACCAATTACCGGTCCACACCGGAAATCCTGAACGCTTCCAACGCCCTGATTGCCCACAACCGGGAACGGCTGGAGAAGGCTTTGACGGCGGTACGGGACGGCGGCCCCAAACCACTGTACTATCACGCCAAAACCCAGGCGCAGGAGGCATCCTGGATGGCGGCGGAAATCAAAAAGCTGGAAGAGAGCGGCGTCAGTCTCTCCGAGGTCGGCGTGCTCTACCGCGCCCATCATGTCTCACGCACAGTGGAAGAGGCGCTGATCCGGGAAAAGATCCCCTATGTGCTCTATTCCGGCGTGGAGTTCTACAAGCGCAAGGAAATCAAGGATGTGCTGTGCTATCTGCGGATGCTCTGCCGGGGAGACGACGTGGCCTTCCTGCGGACGGTCAACGCGCCGCGGCGCGGTGTGGGCCGCACCCGTATCGCTTTTTTGAAGGACTATGCCGCGCTGCGGGGCTGTACACTCTATGAGGCGCTGCTGGAGAATCTGGACACGGAACTGTTCCGCCGCAGCCGCGCCAGGGAGTATGCCCGTATGATTGAAAAGTTCAAAGCCATCTATCCGCAGATGGATCTGACGGATTTGCTGGCGGAGGTGCTCAGCGAAAGCGGTTACGAGGCTATGCTCCGCATGTCCGGAGAGGAGGACCGGCTGGACAACCTGGCAGAGCTGAAACAGGCCATTTTCGACTATACGCGCCGCGCCGGGGAGGAAGTCACGCTGCCGCAATACCTGGATCACGCTGCCCTGTTCACCAACATGGATACGGCGGAAAAGGCCGCGGCAGTGAAGCTCATGACCGTCCACGCTGCCAAGGGACTGGAGTTCCGGGTTGTGTTTGTCTGCGGGCTGGCGGAGGGGATCTTCCCCTCCAAGCGCACCAATACCCGGGAGAAACTGGAGGAGGAACGGCGGCTGTGTTATGTGGCCTTTACCCGGGCGCGAGACCGGCTGTTCCTGTCCGATGCCGCTGGAACCAATTATGATGGTTCGTTCCGCTATCCCTCGCGGTTCCTGTTCAACGCCGGAGAAGAAAACGTCGACTATGTGGAGCCGCTGAATCCGGAGTTGGTGGAGGGCGCCAGCGCCCTCATCCGCAAAACGGAACAGATGGAATGTGCCCGTGCCGTTTCCACGGAGTTTCCCACCGGCGCCGCCGTCACCCACGCCGTATTTGGCCCCGGCAAGGTGATCGGCCAGGCGGACGAGCCGGCACGGGTCATCGTGCAGTTTGACGCCATGGTGACGCCGCGCACACTGCACACCGCGGTATTGACAAAGATCTGACAGCGCCAGCTGCTGATATGGCCATACTGCGGAAAATCCCCAAATAATTGACAAGTTCATGCGTGTCTGATATACTGTATTGTACTAAAAACTTTACCAACAATGTTACTTTTAGAAAGGAAGGGCGAAAACGCATGGATAAATTGTCTCAATTCTGCACCGTGGATGGGAAAACAGTGCTCGCAAGAATGGTACAGATCCTGGTGTTCGGTTTCATCGCCATCGGCGCGTGCTTCTGCTTCTATACCCAGTGGTCCGGCTTCTATGCACAGGGCGTTTTTTATGACGCGTACAATACGTCCGCCAATCAGGTGTACGGGGAGGCGCTGGCACGGAATCAGTGGATTTTCCTGGCTGTGCTGCTGGGGATTCTTCTGATTGCAGTGATTTTACTGGTGGGGTGCTTTCAAGAAACGCATCCAATGTTCAGGCAAATTTCTTACAGCCTCATCGCCATCGGCGCGGTATTCTGCGTATATACGCGCTGGTTCAGCGATTCTGCGCAGAGGGTCTTTTTCGATGCATGCGGCACGTCCGCCAGGGAAGTATACGGCGCGGCTCTGGTGCAGAACCAGGAGACCAGTCTGACGGTGCTGCTGGGGATTCTTCTGGCTGCAATCCTGTTGTTGACGGTGAACTTTGCGGCAGAGCGGCGGAGAGCATGAATGCAGGCAGCTCTGGCCGCTGGAAAACCGGATGAGCGCAGTGTTTCGCAAGTTTTACAAAGGAAAGGGGCTGCCGCAGAATGTTCTGTTTCTGCGGCAGCCCCTATGTGTTATGGATGTGCGGCGGAATGCGCGCTTCGCAGCCGCTGCGCCCCATAATAGGCTACGGCAGCAAACAGTCCCAGCATGGCCAGCTCTTCTATGAAAAATGAAATCGCGGGCTGAGAATCGTCAAAGAACACAAAATGCGTCCGAAGAAACAGGTACAGATAAATCTGCTGCCTGTAAAACGCCCAGATACCGAGGATTGCAGCGGCCAGCCATTCGTGCACTTGCTGCCCGGTGAGCACGTAAGCCATCAAAAGCAGAAGAAGCACGGTCATTCCCAAATCGACGCCCAGTTTGTATATGGTCTTCCGCTGCATAAAGCGCCTCCTCAGGAAGTGGTTGGAACGCACTGAGACTCAATGGATGAACCCTCTTGACCGGAGCCACTTGTCCAGCGCGGGCTGCGGGGTCTGGGCACGGCTGCCCGGCAGAGCAAAGCCGTTGCACACATCGGCATTGGGGAGCAATCGTCTCACGTCCCGGAAGCTGCGGCCGCTGCCGCCTCCGCCATGGGTACAGAAGGGAAAGATGATTTTTCCCGAGAAATCATAAGTTTCAAGGAACACCCGGACGGGCATGGGCATGGACCCGCACCAGTTGGGGTACCCCACCAGTACCACATTGTACTGCTGCATCGCCGGTACGGTGCCGGCCAGAACCGGACGCGCATCTGTCCGCTGTTCCTCCTGCGCCCGGGCGACGCAGGCCCGATATTCATCGGGATAAACGTCCACGGGCCGAATTTCGAAAAGATCGCCGCCGGCTCTGCGCTGAATGGCTTCCGCCAGTGTGCGGGTATGGCCGGACCAAGAAAACCAGGCGATCAGAATATGTGCCTTCATAGAAATGACTCCTCCATTGAAAACGGTGGGCCTGTCAGGCGGGCAGTTCCAGGCTGGACAGCCATTCGGAAACGTCACCGGCGGCGCCGGCGGCGCGGCTGCCGCTGACGGAGAACCCTTCCAGAACGTAGGCATCCGGCCCGGCAGCCCGGATTTTGTCAATGGCGCCGGAAAAACCACTGCCGCCGGTGGCCTGGGCGATCTGCGCTGCCGCCACGCCGGTGTTGCCGGTCAGGCGGCCGTCCCAATATTGGATGCTGGCGGAACTGGAAGCGTCCACATCTTCGTCCAGGGATGCGTTTTCCCCATAGGTGAAGTAGGCTGCCAGAATGCCGCTGCCGGCAGGGCTCGGGGCAGATTCCGGGTCAAATTCCGCGGGGGCTTCCAAAGCAGCTTCCGGAGCGGGCCCATCGGAGGCGGGGGCGGAGATGGAAGCATCCATGGTTTGGGGGATGGTTTCGGTACTGTCCGGCGGTTCAGCGCTGCTGGCAGCGGATTGTGAAGGCTGCGGACTGCCGGCTTGCGATGCATTGCCGCAGGCAGCCAGGGTACACAGCAGGCGCAGGATCAGCATCAGGGAGAGTGTGCGGTTCATGGCGACAACCTTTTCAGCCGTGACGATGCAGACGGTACACAGCTGCCTTTCTATCAATGTTTGACGTGTGCAGGGACGGTTTTTGCAATGGGGTCTCTTGGCAGCTGGGCTGCGATTCACAGCTGCTTGAGGAGGAGCAGCACCAGCAGATGGGCCGGATAAAAGAGATAGAAGCCCCATTTCATAGCCGTAGAACGCTGCCCGCGAACGCCGTGGTAAGAAGCCAGTACAGGGACTGCCGCAAGGAAGCCCAGCCGGTAGCTGTATAGCGGCCAGGAGGAGGGCGTGTCCAGAATTTCGCCGGCCACAGGCGCCAGATAGAAAATACATCCGATCAGGACAAACATCCAAAACTTGGCCACGGGCCGGCATCGCAGCGCCCCAAATCCGACGATCCAGAAGACGGAGATATATCCCCAATCCGCTGGGATAGAGAGCAGCGTCAACAGGGTCAGCAGCAGCGCCTTGACCGGCCGGGGCAGCCTGGCACTGTCCCAGACGGCAAGCGCCAACAGGCCCATGGCTAACCCCCACAGCACGCTGGTGTTTTGCAGAGGATCCAGGTCAAAATAAAGTGTAAACGGGAAATGGGCCAGCACAGCAACTGCCAGCAGGCGCATCGTATACCGCGCGACATTTCGGGTATGAAAGTACCCCTCCGCGATAAAGAAGCACATGACGGGCATGGACAAACGGCCCAGGGTTCGCAGAAAGATCCAGAGGCCGGAGCCGGCTTCCAGAAAGCCGCTGGCCATGTGATCCAGCAGCATGGTCAAAAGCGCCGTTCCCTGAAGCTGGTTGGCGGTTAGGCCCCGATCATTGGCAGATAAAGTAGTCATAGGATAAAAACAGGATAGAGAGTGCGTATGTTCCATAGAAAGCATGCAATCACCTTTTGATCAGAAAACGCCGTACAGCTGCCAATGACAGCTGCGCAGTCCGCCCGGCGGCGGAATAGCATAAGACGAGAGGGGGCAGGGGAGATCCTCCGGCTGCTTCCTTGCAGCTTTGCGATTGCCCTTTTCTTTGGAAGTTGTCGAATAAACTCGCCTGCGGCTGTGAACCGTACAGGTTCTCACAGTGTTTGTGGCTGTTTCAAAACTTCCTTTTGACAGTTTTATTGTAAGGTGGATTGCGGCTAATGTAAAATACTTATGTTGCATTCTCTGTTATGCGCGTTTTGAATGCCTTGGGTGGCACGGCCATGTCCGCAACGTGTTCGGGAATGCGACTCGGCTGCAAAAAGCCGAAGGACGGAACCGTCCCTCGGTCCGGAATGCGCATTTATTGGAAAACGTCGCCGATGTAGTCGATAAACAGAGAGATTGCTGAAGGAAAGATTCGATTTTTCTTCCAGGCCAACACATGACCGGCAGTCCGCCGCGGCGTGATGGGGCAGAAACACAGACCCGCAGAGGGGCGAATGGTATAGGCCCCCTCGACGCAGATGGGATAGCCCAGGCCCGCTTCCACCAGCAAAAGAGAGTTCGTCAAAAGATTGTGTGTGGCAAAGACGTGCAGGTTGTTGCCGGCATCTCCAAACCAGCTGGTGATTTCGTCCTGCACAATGGTGCGGCGGGGAAGAATCAGGGGAAGATGCAGGACATCTTCCAGCGTGACGGTATTCTGTTGGGCGATGGGATCCTCCTGACGGGCCACAATGCCCCAGGTTTCGTAGATGGGCAGACGGAGATTGTCGTATTTGGCCGCCTCTACCGGTTCGAGAAGAATGCCCAGATCAATTTCACCGCGGTCCAGCTTCTCTTTGATATCATCGCCGTTGGCGCTGAACAGATCATACTGAACCATGGGATGCTGCTGGGCAAATCCCGTCAGGACCTGGGGCAGAACGCGGGAGACGGAAGATTCCACGCACCCGATGGAGACGGTGCCGCCCACCAGATCCCGCTGTTCAGACAGATCCCGCCGCGTCTTTTCCAACAGCGTCACAAGCTCCTCCGCGCGCTGCTGGAACAGCATCCCGGCGTCGGTCAGGGTGATCTGGCGGTTGCCGCGGATGAACAGGCTGACGCCCAGTTCATCCTCCAGATCCCGCAGCTGACGGCTGAGGGTGGGCTGGGTGATGTGCAGAAGCTCGGCGGCATGGGTGATGTTGCCCTCCTTGGCGATGGTCAGGAAATAGTTTAAAACACGTAGGTCCATGTATGTTCTCCTTTTTATTGGCAGGTAGAAGCTTCCTTTCCCTCAGTATACCGAAAAATACGGAAATGTGCAATGGGATAGGGAAATCTTCACACGATTCACAAAAAACGCATGCGCGGAGTTCGAAGATTGATTCTGGGGTGGAAACGGTTCTGGATTTTTACGAGCAGAGCGGCTGGATGCACAAGCCGTCTGTTTGTGCAGAGGAAGCCGGTGCGTTTGATTGAAAAAAGCTGCCGGCGCCACCAGTGGGCACGGCGCTTTGGCTGTTTTTGCAGCAAAAACATCGGTCAAAAAGGTGCGCTGCACTTTTTTGACCGATGTTCAAATGGTTATTTATCTACAGAACGGGTAAAGCTGACGCCGTCGCGGCCCAGAACCAAATCCAGGCGCGTCCGGTCGCCCCGCAGGACGGATTGGGTAAATTCATACAACTCTCCGGCCGAGGAGCGGGTACGGCGCTTGACAAAAAAGCAGGGACTGCCTGGCTTGCAGTTGAGCAGTTCTGCCTCTTCCCGGCTGCAGCGAATGACTTCATAGTTGTCTACAGCGGTCTCCGGCACGACACCCACTTCATAGAGCAGAGAGTAGAAGGAATGGGTTTCTAACAGTTCCCGCGTCAAATTGGGGTAAATATACTGGGGATAATAGGAGGTCTCCAGAATCAGCGGTTCACCGTCCACTTTGCGGATTCGAGTAAACTTATAGCACTTGGTGTCGGCGCTGCGCAGCTCCAGCATCCGGATGATATCTTCCGGCGGCGTAATGATCTCAAATTCGATGATGGTGGAGGAGGGCGTTTTGCCCATGGCGTTGATTTCAGAGGTGAAGGAATAGACGCTCTCTGTCCGGCGGCGCACTTTGGGTTCGGCAATAAAGGTCCCCTTGCCCTGACGCCGGACCACCAGCCCCTCAGATTCCAGAGTGCCGATGGCCTGGCGGACTGTGGAGCGCGAAATATTCAGCGACTTGCACAGTTCAGCTTCCGAGGGGAGCAGATCGCCGGGGGACAGAAGTCCGGCAGAAATATTACGCTTGATAATTCCGACCAGCTGGTAATAAAGGGGGACGTTGCTGTCGGCGCTGAGCGTGGACTGAAGGATGGGATTTTGCTTCATGGCATTACAACCTTTTATCTATGGATTTGGATGGGACAGAAGCTCTGCCCGCATCATTGTATACTGGATCCCGCCGGAAAGCCGGCAAGGAAGGAAAAACGAATCGCTTCTGAAAACGATCCGTTTTCGCTGCGAATGATCCGGTCACAGCTGCCTGGCTGTGAAATCTTCAGGCGGGTGTGGCCCGAACAGGCAACCGGATCGATCATTCGCATCAGTATCCACCGGGTGACACAAACCGAAAGACACATATGTCACAAGACGTATGAAACGTCTTGACACAGGTATTCTATAACAAGAATCGGGGTTTGTCAACATGAAGATTTGGGATTCTTCCGCCGGCGGGGGAAAATATATACCGCCCATGGCGCTTCAGCGCCGTGGGCGGGGCGGGTGCGGGGGATCAGTGCGTTTCCTGGGCCGCAGGACGGTGGCGCTTGCGGTACTGTGTGGGGTTCATGCCGACAATGCGGGAAAACAGACGGGAGAAGTACCGGTAATCGGAGAAGCCCACCCGTCTGGCGATCTCGGCCACGGTCAGCTGCGTTTCCACCAGCAGGCTGATGGAAGTGGAAATGCGCCGGGTTTGGACGTATTCACAGAAGGTGCAGCCTACCTGCTGTTTAAACAGGGAACTGTAATACGATGGACTCAAATGAACCTGCTGCGCCAACGACTGCAGAGACATGGGCTTATCCAAATTGTGTTCGATATACTGAAGTGCCATGGAGATGGGACCGCTGGGTACGGCGGATTCATTTCCTTCATCCAGGAAATAGTGGCACCAGCGTGTCAGCGTCTGTAAAACCATCTCCATATTCCAGCACCAGTCCAGCTCGGAAAAAAACTTGGAGTCAATGCTTCTGTGGGTATCGTTGTTCTTCCTGTGAAGGCCGCTGTCGCGAAACAGCTCATAGAACCGGATGGCGGCAGTATGGATGGATTTCGCGGCCAGAGCTGGTATCTGGCGCAGTTCTTCTATGGCGTTGGCCAGGTATTTTTCCAGGGTGGCCACATCCCCCACATCGGTGCTGGCGTAGAGCTTTACCAGCTTTTCCTGGGTAAACAGATGTGCCACAGAGAGTTCCTGCAGATCCCACTCCGACAGGTCGATGACCTGGCCTACGCCCAAATTGATACGGTTGCGCAGGGCACTGACGGTTTCTTGGAGCAGTGCGGGCAGTTCGGACAGACTGTCAGTGGGTTCGGCGCAGCCAATGGTCAGCTGGTCGCCAGGCAGGACCACTTTTTGCAGAGCGTCAAACAGCCGGCCTGCCAGCTGACGTACGGACTGACCCGCCGGTGTGAACAGATACCCGCAGAAACCGGCGATGCGAAGTTGTACGGCATATAGGGACTGTGCCTCAAAAAAGGCGGCAATGTCATCTTGCAGGTAGGACCACACCGGATCATGGGGGGCAGGTTGGGCTGCGGTAAGCGGATCCACTTGAATGCCAAAACAAGCCAGCTGCGTGGACGGAAAATTTGTACCGAAAGAAACATTAAATTCCTTGAGGCTGGCTGGGGCCCGGAAACGGTCAGAGGATGCCAGAATATACAGCCGCGAAAGGTTCAATGTGTCCAGTGTACGTTTGAGTTGCGTGTAATCGCTGCGAGAGACGTAGAGATTACGGAACAGGTGTACCTGTGCCGCAGCCTGCTGCAGCGCCGTCACCACGGCATCCCGCTTCACCGGTGTGGGAATATAGGAGGAGATGCGCAGTGCGGACAGCTCCGTAAAGGGCGGCAAACTGCTCTCCGGCGCTACCAGCAGAGGGAAGCAGCTGATCCCCTGTGCCCGCAGGTTTCGAATATAGGCCAGGGAATCTCCAGGCTCCGGATAGTCCACCAGCACAAGATCCTCTGGCCCCGGCGCGGCATGCTCCGGAATCGTTTTGATATTGATGCCCTGATCGGCGCACAGTGGCAACAGGGTGGCGGGAAACAGTCCACGGTCTGCACCGCGAACCAGTACCAGATTGATCACAAAATATCCCTCCTTTTATGATGCGGGATCACCCTTTGTTCCTCTATTTTATCGCAAAAAATGGGAAAATGGAAGAGGTTTTGCTGAAAAAAATTATCTATTCGCACAATATCTTTGTGCATATTCCATAATGCTCCCCGCAATTTATCCCCAAGTCCTGGGCGAGATAGCCAACGAAGCGTACAACGTCACCGATATGCAGCAAAATCTGGGGTGTGCCGCCCCAATATGAGGGCGGAACTGGCGCGCAGCTGTTTTCGAAATCCTTGCAGAGCGCTGGACAACTGCCGGGTTCATGGCAGTATCACCCTGAGCTTTGAACTGGCGGACCGGCGGACTGGGGATGGCGAGTGTGCTGAAGCAGCGGGGAGGCGTTTGCAGGCATTTTCCAGGAGTCTGGCGAATGTGCTGGCGCAGAACCGGCGAAGCAGCTCCGGTGTTGTGCTGCCTATTCTCGCGCGCGGTCATTTATAACCATTGTTTGCAGCTTTTTATGGCATTTCTATCCCAGACATGATACAATAACAAATACGACAGTGTTTATCGCAGGGGAATGTGGTGTTGGAGGATGATGCGTATATGACAGACCTGCTTGTAAAGCTTTTTGTAAAAGATTACACCAATGTTGAAAATGAGACGGTCCGCACGGCCTATGGTGTATTGGCAAGCATCGTGGGAATCTGCTGCAATATACTGCTTTTTGCGGTCAAAGCGGTGATTGGAACGATTCTTGGCAGTATTGCGGTTGTTGCGGATGCGTTTAACAACCTGTCTGACGCTTTTTCGTCGATTATTTCTTTTGTAGGTGTCAAACTGGCCAGCCGACCGGCGGATCAGGAACACCCATTTGGCCATGGCCGCTATGAATATATCGCTGCATTTGTGGTAGCGTGCCTGGTCATCGAAGTGGGATTTACATTCGTCCGGAGTTCCGTTGAAAAAATTGTGCATCCGGAAGCTGTCTCATTCAGTACCGTTTCGGTGGTAATTCTTTGCCTTTCGATTTTTGTAAAGCTCTGGCTGGGATTATTTAACCGGAAACTGGGCTGCAGGATCAATTCCTCTGTCATGAAAGCGACGTCGACAGATGCCCTGGGTGATGTGCTTACCACCTCGGCAACCATCCTTTCGTTGCTGATCTACCGGTTTTTTCATTGGAATGTGGACGGGATTGTCGGTTTGCTGGTTGCGATTGTGGTGGTAATCGCCGGTATCAATATTGCCAGAGATACGATTCGGCCGCTGCTGGGTGAGCGCCCTGATCCGGCGGTCTATAAAATGCTCCAGGAGAAGGTGGAAGCATATGAAGGAATCCTTGGTACGCATGATCTGATTATTCATAATTATGGGCCAACGCACAGCATGGCTACGATACATGCTGAAGTTTCCAATAAGGAAGATATTGAAACCTCCCATGAGCTGATTGACCGGATTGAGCGGGAAGTGATGAAAGAGTCTGGTATCTTTCTGGTGATTCACATGGATCCGGTGGATATAGAAGATCCCTTTGTGCTTCAGTGGCGGGAAACCGTTTACCAACTGATCCGGGAAATGGACAGCAACATTTCAGCCCACGATTTTCGCATGGTAAAAGGGAAGGAACAGATCAATCTTATTTTTGATATTGTGGTTCCGTACGCATACAGTACGGAAAAGACGCATCAGTTTATCGTTCAGCTTGAGGAAAAAATCCGGCAGAAGGATCCGCGATGTCAGTGCGTGATTACCATTGACCACAGCTTTGGCGAAGGAACTGTCGAAAAATAGAGATCCATCAGTGATTTGAAACCGGCGCCTTTCAGAGCCTGAACAGCTTTGAAAAGCGCCGGTTTTTGCGTACTATCTTCATGCCGGATTGCTGTTACAGGCCCTGCCTGGCAGTGCGTAAAACCACAGAAGTTTGATGAAGATTGGTTCCGGCCTAACAGGCTAGTCCGGTAAGACGTGCGGTATTTGCTACTGCAGCTCTGCCGTGCCCGTATACAGGTCGTAATACCGGCCCTTTTTTTGCAGAAGAGCGTCGTGGGTGCCTTCTTCCAGGATTTCACCGTGCTCCAGCACCAGAATGCGGTCAGCATTCCGCACGGTACTGAGACGGTGTGCAATGATCAACACGGTTTTTCCCTGCATCAGCCGGTTCAGCCCCAACTCAATCTGGTGCTCTGTCCAGGTGTCTACCGCCGCCGTTGCCTCATCCAGCAGGAGCACCGCCGGATTGGCGATGGCGCTTCTGGCAATGGCAAGGAGCTGCCGCTGCCCCGCAGAGAGATTACAGCCGTCGGCCTCGAGCATGGTGTCATACCCGTCGGGCAAATGGGAGATAAAGAAGTCCGCGCTGGCCAACTTCGCCGCCGCTATGACCTCTTCATCCGTGGCATCCAACCGGCCAAACCGGATATTTTCCCGCACGGTTCCGGTAAACAGGTGGGTGTCCTGGAGCACCATGCTGAAACTGCGCCGCAGGGATGCCTTTTGCATCTCTGGGAGCGGAATGCCGTCATAGGTGATCTGCCCGTTTGTGGCATCGTAAAAGCGCATCAACAGATTCAGAATTGTGGTTTTCCCGGCGCCTGTGGAACCCACCAGGGCAATTTTCTGCCCCGGCAGGGCTTCAAAAGACAGATTGTGCAGCACCGGCGCGTCCGGCGCGTACCCGAAAGAGACGTTTTGAAACTTCAGGTGTCCCCGTACCGGCACAGGCTTTTCCGCCGTGACCCACTGGGCGCCGTCCGGCCCTTGCCGCAGCACGACGCTGCCCGGATCCGGCTCCGATTCCTGCTCGAGCACATGCATAATCCGCTCTGTGCCTGCGGTTGCCGCCATAATCAAGTTAAACTGGCTGGAAATTGTCGCCACCGGTGTGCCAGCCTGCCGCAGATATTGAGAATAGGATACCAGGGACCCCAGGTCCATCCAACCCAGCATGACGAACACCGCGCCAATGCAGCAGCTGACCGCCGTATTAATGGATGCGGTGCCGCCCAGCGCGGGCATGACCGACCCGGAGAAAAGCTGGGCCGCGTTGGTGCTCTGGGTGAGGCCCTCGTTTCTCTGGCAGAACCCCTCGATAGCGGCCGCCTCATGCCCAGTGACCTGTACGACCTTTTGCCCTGCAATCATTTCCTGGATGTAGCTGTTTAACGCGCCCAGCTGCTTTTGCTGTTTGCCGAAATAAAACCGGCTGCGTTTGCCGCTAACCTTCACAATGAAGTACATGGCCACCAGGAAGCAGCAGCTCAAAAGCGTCAGCAGCGGACTCAGATAGAGCATCATCACAAGCACGCCCACAAAGGTAATGACGCCGCTTAAAATGTTGTTGAGGGCCGTGTTGACTGCATCGCTGATCGTCTCAATATCGCCGGTGAAGCAACTCATAAGGTCCCCGTGGGTTTCGCTGTCCAGAAACGCCACCGGCAGCTGTTGGATTTTGTGAAACAGATCCGCGCGAATGGCATGGGTTGTGCGCTGTGCAATCCGAATCATGATTCGTGCCGACAAATAGGAGGAAACAACTCCCAGCAGATAGAGGAGCGCCAACAGGATGAGCACCTGTACCAGTCCGGCCCAGTCTCCGTCTGGAATATACACGTTGATTATTGGACGCAGCAAATAGGGCGCTGCAATATTCGAGAATGCCGTCAACAGCACACACAGGACGCAAAACAGCGTCAGTCCCCGGCAACGCACGATATAGGACAACAGAAAGCGGATGGTTTTGGACACCGAAGTCGATTTCGTCTCCATATTACAGGCCCCCTTCCTTTTGGATTTCGTACATCTGGCGATAGATCTCGCTGGTTTCCAGCAGGGTTTCGTGGTTGCCCATGGCCGAAATCCTGCCTTCCTCCAACACCAAAATGGTATCGGCATGGCGGATTGCGCTGATCCGCTGTGCGATGATGAGTTTGGTGGTCTGGGGCAGGCCATCCGCAAGGGCTGTGCGGATGGCTGCATCGGTCTGCATATCCACCGCACTGGTGGCGTCGTCCAGAATCAGAATTTTCGGGTTCTGAAGCAGGGCGCGGGCCAGGCAAAGCCGCTGTTTTTGTCCCCCCGAGAGATTGACGCCGTCCTGCCCCAACATGGTTTCATATCCCCTGGGCAGCCGCGCTATAAATTCATCTGCGCAGGCCATGGCGCAGGCGGCCTGCATCTGCGTGGCAGTGGCCTGCGGATTGCCCCACAACAGATTTTCCCGAACGGTGCCGGAAAACAGCGTATTGGTCTGCAGTACGATGGCGATGGACCGGCGAAGAGCAGACAGCCGGTAGTTCCGTACATCCCGACCGTCCACAAGCACCTGCCCGCCGGTGACTTCATACAGCCGTGGGATCAGCTGTACCAGCGTGGTTTTGCCGGAGCCGGTGCCGCCGATAATCCCAATGGTCTGTCCAGCTTCCACGCGGAAGCTGAGATCCTGGAGCATGCCGTCGCCTGTGCCGTACCCAAAGCAAACTCCATCAAATACCACACTTCCCGTTTCGACGGGGCTGTCATCTGCGCCGTCGCGCAGTTCCGGCTGGGCGTCGAGCACCTCGTTGATCCGTTGTGCGGACACAATGGACCGGTTCAGCAGAAGAATGGCGTTGGCCAGGGACAGCAGTTGGGCGAAAATCTGTGTAATATAGGTGATGAAACCGGTCAGTTGCCCGATGGTCGCGCTGCCATCCATCACCATACGGCCTCCCAGGCCCAGCAGCAGAAGCATGGAAAGATACGTAAAAAACGTCACGATGGGACTTCCCAGGGCAGACGCTCCGAACGCCTTGTCCGCCGCCTGGAAAAACCCGTCATTGACTTGGCAAAACAGGTTTTCCTGCGCCGCTTCACGCACATAGGCTTTCACGGTGCGGATGCCGGTCAGATCCTCCTGGGTGATCAGGTTCAGCGCGTCGGTGCTTTTTTGCAATTTCTGATACAGCGGCTGCGATTTCAGCACCAGCGCCACCAGCAATATGAGCATGACCGGCGCCAAGACAAAAAACATATATGACAGCTCCCGGCACAGCCGGACCGACAAGACAATTGCCACAAGCACCATGGAAGTTGACCGAACCACCTGCTTGACGCATTGAAACACGGCAGTCTGCACGGCGGTTACGTCTGTTGTCAGCCGCGTCATCAGGGAACTGGCGCCAAACTGCTCGATGTTGTGAAACGAAAACTGCTGAATATGGGTAAATTGCGCCTGCCGCAGATCGGCGCTGAAGCCGGTGCCCGCCGCCGTGGCAAATCGTACCGACAGAAGGCCGCAGAAGAATACCAGCGCTGCCAGAAGCAGCATTGCGCCACCCAACTGAAGAGTATATGCAATCCGTCCGGATGCGATCCCTTCGTCCAGCATGACCGCCAAAACCAGCGGGATCATCAGTTCGAAGAGCGCCTCCAGCACAGAGCACACGCTGCTGGCGAGAATGCGGCCTTTATAGCGCAGTAAATATGGGACCAGTTTGCGATACATCGTGGGCGCCCCTTTCCATTTTAAAATATGGGTATGGTATCACGAGGTTTAAATATGTGTCGAAACCCGCTGGAATAACTTCTAAATGCGGGAGACGCCGCAGTGCGTGCGTCTCCCGCAAATATTCGTGTGGTAACAGCGAATGTGCCGGAAATCCCAGCGCGTGGGGTCTATCGGCGGAAAAAGCGCTTACCGTTCGTTGTAGCGGTCTACAGCATCCTGGAGGATCTGTGTACAGTCTGCAATGCCCATGCCTTCAATTTCGGCGACAAACTGGCCGTATTCGGACAGATCGCGGTTGCCGGTAATAAAGGAGAGGATGTTCTCCTGTACGTGCGTGCTGATGTCGTTGAAGGCGGCGCTGAACGCATAGGATTCCTCCGCAGTCAGGCTAATGGCCGTGGGCAGAATATCCGCAGCATCGTTGGCGCTGCTGTTCCACACATCCATCAGGGCCATTTCACCATCTCCATAATACTCCATGGTTCGCGTGGAATCAATGCGGAAGGAGCCTGCGCCAAAGGTATAGCAGTTCAAGCACCAGGAATATGCCAATCCCTCGGGGTTGTTCAGCATCAAATCCGTCCAGATATGTTCCCCATTTTCGCCATAGTTGAAGGTCGTCCCCTCGACGCCGTAGTTGCACAGCTCCGAGCCTTCGTCGGTGTACATGTAGTCCAGCCATTCGCAGGCAATTCGGAATTCCTCGCTGCTGTCAGACAAGTTTGTACTCAAAGAGTAGCCTTTGTTGGAGGCGTAATCCAGAGAACGGCCCAGATGAACGGCTTCGCCGGTCTGTGCATTCACAGGTACATCAATCGCCATCAGATCAAAGCTGTCCCCGGCGTCTACCTGGCTCATCAGAGAGGTATAGTTGGAAACGGAGTAGTAGGTCAGGCCCACCTTGCCATCCAGAAGCAGGTCGCTGGAAGGCATACTGTCCGAAGCGCTGAGGAAGTCGGGATAGATCAGACCCTCCTCATACCACTGGTGCATGGTTTCCAAATACGTCTGGAATCCATCCAACAGAGGCGAGAACTGGACGTCCGTGCCGCCTGTGGCGATATAGTAGGGATACGCCGTGGAATCCTGGGCAAAGCTGGCCACGCCAAAACACTGCGAGAAAGTGTTCACCGGGTCGCTGGAGTTCTGGCTCATGTAATAGGTTGCGCCATAGGTATCATGGAATGCGGTCAGCAGGTCATGAAATTCATCGATAGTTGTAGGAACCTCCAGACCCAGTTCTTCCATCCAGTCTTTTCGAACCGTCAGACCGCCGTCAATGCTGGAATTGGTCCAAATGCCATTGAGGACGCTGACGTTGCCGACGTCTGTGTAGACGGTTTTGGCATAGATATCATAGTTGTCTACGATGGAAAAGAAAGCCGTGAAGTAGTCCTTATAATCGGCCAGATTGTAAATAAGCTCTTCATCAATGGCCTCGTCCAGACTGTTGGAGTAGTAGGAGGTGAATCCATACCAAATGTCCGGATAGTCGCCCGAGGTGAGCAGCAGGCTCAGATTGGTGGCTGCCTGATCCATGGCGACGCTGGTAACCTCCATATGGACGCCTGTGCGCGTCTCCATTTCCGCATACACCAGGTTGTCCGCCATGCCGTTGGGCATATAGTTGAACAGCGGTGGAATGAAGTCGCTCCACAGCGTGAAGGTTACGGCATCCTCTGTCAAAGGCAGCTGATGGGTATTTTCAATCTCCAGAGCGGCAACCGCCGCGACCTGCTCCGCAATGGAAAGGTCCTCTTCGGAAGCCGTTTCTTCTTCGGTGGGCGTTTCGGAGGCGGCTGCCTCTTCCGCGGGCGCAGTTTCTGAAGTTTCTGCCGGCCCGGCGCTTTCTTCAGCCGCTTCGGCGGTGTCCGTGCCTTCTGTGATCTGCGACGGTGACGGTTCAGATGCCGGTTCCTCCGCTTCGCTGCCGCAGGCGGCAAAGATACCCAAAATCAGAATGAAACATAGAGTCAACGCGAGAAGTCTTTTCTTTTTCATATCAATTCAATTTCCTTTCCCCTGGGCAAATCCGGTGTGTGAGATCTCCTGGATATGCCCGAAGTATTTGGCCGCCGGCAATCCGGGCGGCAATCTAAAGAGTCTCCTGTCGTCAGCCGGTCTGCTGCTGACAGTTTACAGCTTCATTATAGAATGAAAGCGGGCGGCATAAAATGTTCAAAACCGAACATGAACACCAAAATCAAATGTTTTCTCGAGTTTTGCATAGTTTTTGGAGTATTGCAATATACAGGTGTACCGGTGCTTTTTCGGAGGCAGATCTGTCCGTTTCGGGGAAGCTTCGGGCAGCAGCGGCCTTTTTTGCGAAGGGGCTGTAAATGCCAGGGTTTTCAGAGCTTGTAGTGCGAAAGATTGTTGTGCAATTCCATTGTGCGGAGCAATTCCATTGTACAGAAATTTTGTATATAAATTTTTTGGCTGCCATATTGACAATTAAACAGGTATGGTGTAGAATCTGTAACAGGTTACACTTTTGAAAGGAGGCGCGTGAAAACGGAACGGGATATTGGATATCTGATCAAGATCATCGACGAACGGCTGAGAGCAAAAGCGGATGCAGACTTGAAAGAGCATCATCTGACCATGGCACAGGGACAGGTGCTGACATTTCTGTATAAACATGATGGGCAGGCAACGCAGAAAGAGATTGAACTATTTCTGAGTATTTCTCATCCCGCGGTGGTGGGGATTGTCTCCCGCATGGAGCAGAACGGCCATCTGACTACCTGGTTTGATCCCAAAAACCGCAGGAATAAGATCGTCCAAATGACGCCGGATGCGGCGAGTATGGTGGAAATGCTTGAGAATTGCCGCCATCACTGGGAACAGACCATGCTCCAGGGATTTGACGAAGATACAGCTGTCCAGTTACAGGTCTTGCTGGCGCGGGTATGCCAAAATCTGGCTTGACAGAGAGGCTGCCTGCGGCAGCAATTTGCTGCACCAAAGTGTAACGTGTTACATATGAAAGGAGACCTTTATGATCAAGACCCTTGCCGGGAGTTTGAGAGAATACAAGAAAAGCTCTGTTATCACAGTCCTGCTGTCAATTTTTGAGGTCGCTGTGGAGATCTTCATTCCCTTGTGTATGTCCAGCCTGATTGACTACGGGGTGGAACAAGGGGATATATCTCAGGTATGGAAATATGGATTTTGGATTTTGGTATTTGCGATTTTGCAGTTTGTGACCGGTGTTGGTTCCGCAAAGCTGGGGGCCAGAGCAGCTGCGGGATTTTGCGCGACTTTGCGTCAAGATATGTATGACAAGGTACAGACCTATTCTTTTTCGAATATTGACAAATTCTCCACTGCGTCCATTGTCACCAGACTGACTACGGATGTGACAAATATCCAAAATGCATATCAGATGCTGATTCGCATGGCGATTCGCAGCCCTGTCATGATGATCTTTGCTATGGTTGCCTGTTTCAATATCAATGTAAAGATTGCGCTGGTGTTTCTGGCGGCCATTCCGCTGCTGGGTATTGCGCTGTTCTGGATTGTGTGGAAGGTACATCCCATTTTTAAGCGTGTATTTTCCACATACGATCAGCTGAACAATACGGTGCAGGAGAATGTGCGAGGCATTCGTGTGGTCAAGTCCTTTAACCAGGAAGAGGGAGAAATCCGAAAGTTTCGCGGAATTTCCGAGCGGATTTTCCAGGACTTTGCCAAGGGCGAACGGCTCATTGCACTGAATTCGCCGCTGATGCAGTTTTTCATGTATGTCTGTATGATTCTCATCTCCTGGATGGGTGCCAAGGCCATTCTGGCCAGCGGCAACGACCCTGCCCTGGGCATGACCACCGGGAACCTGACGGCTTTAATCAGCTATGCAACGCAGATCCTGACCAGCCTGATGGTGCTGTCTATGATCTTTGCGATGATCACCATAGCAGTATCTTCTGCTGCCCGTATTGCAGAGATCCTGAATGAGCAGTCGGATATCACCAATCCGGAAAAGCCGGTTTATCAGGTTCGCAGCGGGGACGTGGATTTTGAAAATGTTTCTTTCGTTTATGCCTCTAAGGCGGATAAAAAGGTATTGGACCACATTGACCTGCATTTCCGCTCCGGACAGACCATTGGAATTCTGGGCGGAACCGGTTCATCCAAGTCCAGCCTGGTACAGTTAATTCCCCGGCTCTATGATGTGTCGGAAGGCGTTGTGAAGGTGGGCGGCGTGGATGTCCGGAAATATGACCTGGATACGCTGCGAAACAGTGTGGCCATGGTGCTGCAGAAGAATGAGCTGTTTTCCGGTACCATCAGTGAAAACCTGCGTTGGGGCAATGAGGACGCCACAGAGGAGGAACTGCGTCATGCCTGCCGTTTGGCCTGTGCGGATGAGTTTATTCAGTCTTTCCCAAAGGGATATGAGACACATATCGAGCAGGGAGGCACCAACGTCTCTGGCGGCCAGAAGCAGCGGCTGTGCATTGCCCGTGCATTGCTGAAAAAGCCCAAAGTGCTGATTCTTGATGACTCCACCAGCGCGGTCGATACCCGGACGGACGCCGCGATTCAAAAGTCCTTTGCGGAGTATATTCCGGAGACCACCAAGATCATCATTGCCCAACGGGTCAGTTCGGTGCAGCATGCCGATCAGATTGTGGTGCTGGACGACGGCTGCGTTGTGGCGGTGGGGACGCATGACCAGCTGCTTCAGACCTGCGGAATTTACCGCGAGGTTTATGAATCTCAGCAGAAGGGGGACAAGGACAATGGATAACAGGAAACAGACGGCGCAGCCCGTTTCTGCCAAAGCTCCGGGCCGGTTTGACATGCAAACACTGATGCGGATCTTTTCTTATATGAAGGAATACCGGGGACAGCTCTGGATCGTGGCGGTGTGTATTCTCCTCAGTGCCATTGCCAGCGCGGCGTCTTCAATGTTTCTCCAGTCTCTGATTGACGACTATATTGTGCCCATGCTTTCCATGGATACGCCGGTATTTACCGGCCTGATTCGGGCCTTGATTACCATTGCGGCCATCTACTTTGTGGGCGTGGTTGCCACGCTGCTTTATAACCGGCTGATGGTCACCATTGCACAGGGAACCCTGAAAAAAATCCGCGATGAAATGTTTTCCAAAATGCAGTGGCTGCCGGTGCGGTATTTCGACACCCATACCCACGGCGAGATTATGAGCCTGTATACCAACGATACCGATACGCTGCGCCAGCTGATCGCGCAGTCTATGTCGCAGCTTATTTCTTCGGTGTTTACCATTGTAGCGGTATTTGTGTGTATGCTGTATATCAGTGTGCCGCTCAGTCTGCTGGCAGTGGTGCTGGTGGTGTTGAGCCTGAAAATTGCCAGCGGCACTGTGAAGAAAATCGGCATTCACTTCATGCATCAGCAGGAAGCGCTGGCAGATTTGAACGGCTTCGTGGAAGAGATGGTCAATGGGCAAAAAGTGGTCAAGGTGTTTTGCCATGAGGCAAAGGCCAAAGAACAGCTCCGTGTCAAAAATAAGATCTGGGAGGAGAGCGCGTCAGCCGCCAATGGCAGCGCAAACTCCATTATGCCTATGATGTGCGGCCTGGACTATCTGGCCTATGTTGTGATTGCGGTCCTGGGAGCCTACATGGCTATTTTTAACCTGACCAATTTGGGGCTTACCGGTGTCAACACCATGACATTGGGCATGATTGCCTCGTTTTTGACGTTGTTCCGCAGCTTTACCAACCCCATTTCACAGTTGTCCAACCAATTTAACTCGATTATTACGGCGTTGGCCGGTGCGTCCCGGATCTTTGCGTTTATGGAGGAGGAACCGGAAGCGGACGACGGCTATGTGACCCTGGTCAATGCCAGAATCGGCGACGATGGCTCTATTACGGAGTGCGCCGAACGTACGGGCCACTGGGCCTGGAAACATCCGCACAGTGACGGTACCCTGACCTATACGGAATTGACTGGCGGGATTACCATGGACAGTGTGGACTTCGGGTATTCCCCGGACAAACCGGTGCTTCACGACATCACCCTGTACGCCAATCCCGGTGAGAA
Source organism: uncultured Oscillospiraceae bacterium (assembly GCA_965120355.1). GTDB lineage: Bacteria > Bacillota > Clostridia > Oscillospirales > Oscillospiraceae > CBCPMX01. The sequence goes on along the minus strand of CBCPMX010000125.1, from coordinate 21,376 downwards.
GATTGCTTTCGTGGGCGCCACCGGCGCGGGTAAGACCACCATCACCAACCTGATCAACCGGTTCTACGATATTGCCGACGGCAAGATTCGCTATGACGGCATCAACATCAACAAAATTAAAAAGGCGGATCTGCGGCGTTCGTTGGGCATTGTCCTACAGGATGTAAACCTGTTCACCGGCACGGTCATGGAGAATATCCGATATGGCAATCCACAGGCCACCGATGAGGAGTGCATTGCCGCGGCCAAATTGGCAAACGCCGACGGCTTTATCCGCATGTTGCCGAAGGGCTATGAAACTGTTTTGCAGGGGGATGGCAGCGGCCTGTCCCAGGGCCAGCGGCAGCTGTTGTCCATCGCCAGGGCCGCTGTCTCTGATCCGCCGGTGATGATTCTGGACGAGGCGACGTCCTCCATTGATACCCGTACCGAAGCACTGGTGCAGGATGGTATGGATAAGCTGATGAAGGGCCGGACAGTTTTTGTCATAGCGCACCGCCTGTCCACCGTACAGAACTCCGACGTCATCATGGTGCTGGACCATGGACGCATCATCGAGCGCGGCAACCATGAAAAGCTGATTGCGGAGAAGGGCGTTTACTATCAGCTCTATACCGGCGCGTTCGAGCTGGAATGATATACACATGAAAACCATAATCTACCGCCGCAGACGCTGTCTGCGGCGGTAAGCCGTATCCGGCAGCAAAAATCGGGTGGCCTTTCGGTATGCAGTGTGCTACAATAAACGCAAACCATCCCAAGGAGAAGAACTATGCTATTATCGGCGGAACACATTTCGAAAAACTATGGCTCCCGGCAGCTTTTGGACGACGTGAATTTTTATCTGGACGACGGCGATAAGGTGGGGGTCATTGGCATCAACGGCACTGGCAAAAGTACGCTGCTGAGAATTTTGGCAGAGACAGAGCAGGCAGATGAGGGTACCATGGCCCGGAATCCCAATTTACAGGTGGCCTATTTGCCCCAGACACCGGATATGGATCCGGAGGCTACCGTGCTGGAGCAAGTGTTTCTGGGCTTCCCGGCCCAGTTCCGGCAGCTCAATGAATACGAGGCGAAAATGACGTTGACGCGCCTGGGTGTGACGCAGTTCGACAAGAGGATTGGCCAACTGTCCGGCGGTCAGCGCAAACGGGTGGCGCTGGCGACGGCCCTGATCTGCCCCGCCGATGTGCTGATTCTGGACGAGCCTACCAACCATCTGGACGCGGACGCGGTACGCTGGCTGGAGGATTGGTTGGCGGCCTACCGCGGCGGGCTGGTGATGGTGACCCATGACCGGTATTTCCTCATACGGGTGGTCAACCGCATTGTGGAGGTGGATAAGGGGAAGCTGTACACCTATGAGGCCAATTACGAGCGGTATTTGGAGCTGAAAGCGCAGCGGCTGGAGTACGCTGAAGCCGCTGAGCGCAAGCGGCAGACCCTGCTGCGCCATGAGACAGCCTGGATCCAACGGGGCGCTAAAGCCCGCACAACCAAGGCCAAAGGGCGCATCAAACAGTATGAGGCGCTGAAGGCGCAATCCGGTCCGGAGTATGACCAGACTGTGACCATCTCGGCGGCTTCCAGCCGCCTGGGTAAAAAGATTCTGGAGCTGCGGGAGGTGACGAAGCAGTTTGGCGGCAGAACGGTTCTGCAGCCGTTTTCCTACCTGCTTCTGCGGGATGACCGCATTGGGATTGTGGGGAAAAACGGCGTTGGAAAAAGCACGCTGCTGAACCTGATTGCGGGCCGGCTTCAGCCGGACGGCGGTGAAATTGATATGGGCAGCACTGTGAAAATCGGGTATTTCACACAGGAATCTAAAGAACTTCCTGGCGATATGCGGGTGATTGACTGGACGCGGCAGATTGCGGAGCGGGTCACCACCGACGAGGGAACCTTTTCGGCCAGTCAGATGCTGGAGCGGTTTCTGTTCTCGCCGGATTTGCAATATGCCCAGATCAGCCGCCTCAGCGGCGGAGAAAAAAGGCGGCTGTATCTGCTGGGAATTTTAATGGAGGCGCCCAATGTGCTGTTGTTGGACGAACCCACCAACGACTTGGATATTACGACCCTGACCATCTTGGAAGAGTATCTCCAGTCTTTTTCCGGCGCGGTGCTGGCTGTGTCCCATGACCGCTATTTTCTCGACAAGCTGGCCACCTCCATTTTTGCGCTGGGAGAAAACGGACAGGTGCGGCGTTATACTGGAAACTATAGCGACTATCTGGAAAAACGCCCTCCGGAAGAAAAACCGGCTGCGGCAGACCCCAAGCTGAAGTCCGAGAAAAAACCGGCGCCTCCCAAGCCGCAAAAGTTGAAATTCTCTTTTAGAGAACAGCGGGAATTTGAGACCATCGACGCAGACATTGCCGCCCTGGAGCAGCAGCTGGCCGACACCGCTGCTGCAGTGGAAGCAGCTGCCGCCGACTATGTGCGCTTGTCCGAACTGATGGCCCAGCAGGAACAGTTGGAAGCGGCGCTGGAAGAAAAAATGGAACGTTGGGTCTATCTCAATGAACTGGCGGAAAAGATTGCGGCCCAGTAAGGAACTCCGGCGTTTGGGCTGTCCTGGCCGCGGATTGCCCGCCGTGTGCCGGGATGGGGAGCTTGCATTTTTGTACCTGGATTGCAAATCTCCAATGGCCGCTTTACATTCGTATCCGAATCAAGTATGATAGAAACGAAAAAACCTGTTTCCCGGATTGGAGGATCGATATGGAAAATACAGTGGAATTTCTGGTGGAGCGCTGGGAGGACCAGCGGACCATCAAAAACCTCATGGGCAAGTATGTCAACTGTCTGCTGCTCAACCGCCAGGGGGAGATTTTCTCCCGTTTCTGGAGCAAGCGGGCAGACGTCTGTCTGACATTTAATGATGGCAGCTATGTGGGAGGCGAGGCCGTCAGCGGCTATTTTGCCGCCATTGTGGAACGGAATAAACTCTCTGCCAAGCTGCTGCAGCAGCGTCTGCCGGAGAAGCTGGGCGGCAAAACAGAAGAAGAGATCTATGGAATCGGTCCCTTCCACGTCAAGCCCCTGACAGCGCCGGTCATTGAGGTGGCGGCCGACGGCGAAACGGCCAAGGGCCTGTGGTTTTGCCTGGGCTGTGACGCGGAGGTCACGGAAGCGGGGCCTGTGGCAAACTGGACGTGGGGCTATTTCGCCGGCGATTTCGTCTATGAGGATGACGACTGGAAAATTTGGCATTTGCAGTATCTCAACGATGTAGACTCCCTGTGCGGTCAGAGCTGGGGACGCCCTGTGACGCCATATCCGGAGCTGCCGGAGTTCGCGCCGCTGAAGGACTTTGCGCTGCCGCCCTATACGGTGCAGCGGGAGATCCGTGCGCTCTACACGCCCCAGCGGCCTGCGACAGAGGTTCCGCGAATCCCAGAGCCATACAATACCTTCAGCGAGACATTTTCCTATGGAATGGAGGCGGTTTGAATGAAAGCACCTAAATATACGGATCTGGAGCTGATCCAGCGCGTCTGGGACGTGGAGGAAGTGAAGAAGCTGGCCGCCAAGCGCTGTTACTACCTGGCCAATGATTGGCGGGAAAAGGAGCTGGACGAGCTGTGGGTCACCGGTGAGGAGGCGAAAAAGACCGCGTCCTTTGGCCGGAACTGGGGCTACTATGTGGGGATGGATGCCATTCGTGACTACTATGTGACAACGCATCAGGCCAAAGTGGATGCGCTGCCCGGCGGCTGCCTGTTCCATCACCCCATTTCCACGGGCCTGGTACAGGAGGCCTTTGACGGCCAGACGGCCCGCGGCCTGTGGTACTGCATTTCCCAGGAGACGGTGCCGGAGACGCAGACCGAAGCCGACGCCCGCTGGTATATGGAAAAGCTGGCTATTGACTTCCTGAAAGAGGACGGCAAGTGGAAGATTTGGCATGTGGTTGTCGCCACAGATCTGCAGAGCGAGGCCGGCGCCAACTATATGGAGCAGCCGGTGGACCTGCCCGATGAGGAAAACCGGGCGTATGTGGAGTTTGGAACGCCCAATCTGCCCATGCGGGTCCACCAGGAGCGGTATAACTGGCTGGACAACTATCCTGCGCCGCCGGTTCCCTATGCCACATTTAATGAGGACAACAGCTACGGCCCCGAGGGCCATCCGGATTACGAGGAGGCGGAGTGATATGAGAAAGAAGCATTTGGATCTCCATCAACGGGTACTCAACGCCGTTGCCAGTCAAGAAGTGGAGAACATCAAGGCTCAGCACACCTACCTCCATGGCCGCGCCGACGCCTCCGGCGAGTGGGGACAGATCTGGTCCAAGGACGACTGGTGCTCCTGGGGCCACATCTTTGGCCGCATGCGGGGCTTTGCCCAGGTCTGGAAAGGTTCTGTCACCGCCTATGACAATATGGCCATGCAGAATTCTCTGAATGTACAGAAGCTCTATCCCGAAATCGGCGGCCTGGATCCGCGCCCTCTGATGGAAGCGTCTGTCCACACCCTGTTTACGGACATCATTGAGGTGGCCGACGATGGAAAATCTGCCCGCGGCTCCTTCATTACTCCCGGCGTAATCTTCTGCCGCCTGAACCGGCACCAATATCCTTACTGTAATGTGCTGTGGGAGCGGTACGGCTCTGACTTTGTCCAGGAGAAGGGCAAGTGGCTGTATCTGCATGAGCAGGTTTGTCCGGACATCATGGGCAAGCTGGACATGACCAATTTTGCCCACGACGATTTCGAGCGCCTGACAGCCCCGGAGGAAAAGGGAATCGGGCCCGTGACCCTGGGCGAAGACCCGGATGTCACCGATCCGGGCCCCTTGCACTTGCCCTATTCTGTTGTTATGCCGCCGCAGGACACCGTGCCCTGGCCGGAGCCCTATGAGACCCTGGACAATGACCACAGCTATACGCCGGTAAAGACGGCTGCGGAGCTGGCAGCTGAATAAGAAGTTTTTATGGTTTTTAGCGGCGGCCAAATGGCCGCCGCTTGTTTTATATTTGCTTGTGCAGAATTCATGTTTTTAAGATGTGGGCTGCAAATGGCTTGCTTTTTGTGGAATGCTTCTGTATAATACCTGTGGCGAATGCCGCATATTTGCGTTGCACCTGGCGAGACCGGGGCGACAGCAGGAGGTAATTGAATATGAAAAGCAAGAAATTTGACGTGCGCAAGGTGACGCAGGTTGCGTTGCTGGCCGCGGTGATGCTGGTGCTGTCCTTCACGCCGCTGGGGTACATTCCGTTGCCATTTATGAAAGCCACAACAATGCATATCCCTGTCATCATTGGCGCGTGCTTGCTCGGCCCAAAGATTGGCGCGCTGCTGGGCGGCCTGTTCGGCATCACCAGCGTGATTCAGGCGACCATTTCTCCCAATATCACGTCGTTTGTGTTCACTCCGTTTTATAGCTTCAGCCCGGAATTTCAGGGCAGCTGGTACAGCCTGATTGTGGCCATTGTTCCCCGGATCCTCATTGGTGTGGTGGCCGGCTGGGCCTACATTGGGCTGAAAAAAGCGCTGAAGAAGGAAACGCCTTCTCTGGTGATTTCCGGCGTGCTGGGCTCCATGACCAACACCATCGGCGTGATGGGGCTGATTTATCTGCTCTTTGGCGAACAGTACGCCGCAGCCACGGGGAATGACCCGTCTTTGCTGCTCAGCGCCATTCTGGCGGTGGTGGGCATCAACGGCATCACGGAAGCTGTGATTGCCGGCGTCTTGACTGCCGCGATCTGCAAAGCGCTGCTAGTGGTATTCCGCCGGATGGGAAAGAGAGTCTGAACAAATTTCTCGTTTTTAAGGGGCTGCCACAGACAGCCCCTTTTGATTTAAGGAGGTTTACAGGTTGAGGAACTATATGAAAGAGATCCCTTTACATGAGGTCGGCGGCTTTCGAGTCGGCCATGCCCACGACGAAATGGCTGCAACCGGCTGCACGGTCATTCTATGCGACGTGTGCGCCCCCACTGGCGTGGACATCCGGGGCGGCGGCCCCGCTTCGCGGGAAACACCGCTGCTAAGTCCGCTGGCCGCATCAGAGGGCATCCATGCTGTGGTGCTCTCCGGCGGCTCTGCCTTCGGCCTGGACGCCGCCGGCGGCGTGATGAAATATCTGGAGGAACGGAACATCGGCTTTGATGTGGGCGTTACCAAGGTGCCGCTGGTCTGCCAGTCCTGTGTGTTTGATCTGGTGATTGGAGACAAGACTGTGCGGCCTGACGCGGCTATGGCCTATGCGGCCTGTGAGAATGCCGCCTGCGGCCCGGTGGCGGAAGGCTGTGTCGGTGCCGGCATGGGCTGTACGGTGGGAAAATATCGCGGCCCTCAGTTTGCCATGAAGAGCGGTCTTGGAACCTACGCTGTGCAGGTGGGGGAAGTGAAAGTAGGCGCCATTGTGGCGGTCAACGCCCTGGGCGATATTTTTGACATTGACACCGGGACACAGATTGCCGGCATGCTCAATGAGAGCCGCACCGGCCTGCGTTCCTCAGAGGCGGAGATGCTCCAGGACGTGGCCGGAACCCATGATCTCTTCACCGGAAACACCACCATCGGCGCGGTGTTGACCAATGGCGCCCTGACCAAGGCGCAGATGAACAAAATTGCCGCCATGGCCCACAACGGCTACGCCCGTGCCATCCGGCCCGTCCACACCACGGCGGACGGCGATTCCATCTATGCCCTGTCTGTGGGACATGCGCAGGCAGATGTGAATGTGGTCGGAACCCTGGCCGCCTATGTGATGGGCAAGGCCATTGGCCGCGCGGTCCGGGCAGCCCATGGCATGTGCGGCTATCTCAGTGCGGCGGATTTGCCGGCAGATCTCTGATGGGCGCTGCGCGCCTCAGACTGTCAAAAAAGGGCCAAGGCCGTTTTTGACAAGGGGCTTCGCTGCGCTGCGCGCCTCGGTCGTCCGCCTCCGGCGGACGATTCGACACTCCGCTCCGCGCAAAGTGTTTTTCCGGAGTACACGCCGCCGGAAAAACGATTGAGATTTGATTCCGCCGTCTGCGGACGGCGGAACTCTGCGAGGCTTTTTTGACACGCTGGGGCGCTGCGCGCCTGGCATGTATCTTTTTCACACGCGGCGGACACCCCATACGCCGAAGGACGAAATCACAAGTTTTTGTAAAGTACAACGAAACTGCGCCGGTTTCCCCCGGTGGATTTCAGCATTTTCCGGATTGACTTATGGCAGGGACTGCACTATAATACCGCTGTAACACACGAAAGTGTCAAAGTGCGCCTGGAGGATTTGCGGGAAACCGGCAATCACGGATACAGACGGAATGCCTGGACAGGGCCCCAGACCTTGGGCGCAAAACAGGAGGAATTGTCATCATGAAGAATACAAAGAAACTTTTGGCGCTGCTTCTTGCGATGGCCATGATGCTGTCACTGGCTGCCTGCGGCAGCAGCAGCACCGAGTCTGAGACTGCGTCCAGCGCATCCGAAGATTCGCAGAGTACGTCCACCGAGTCTGCCGAGCCCAGCGAATCCACTGAGTCCGCCGAATCGGAAGAGGCCGCTTCCGGCACGGATACCAGCGGCCAGACCTACACCATCGGCATCATCCAGCAGATGCAGCATGACGCGCTGGACGCCGCCACCCAGGGCTTCCAGGATGCGCTGACGGAGCTGTTGGGCGACGCGGTGACCTTTGACTATCAGAACGCTTCCGGCGACACCGCCAACTGCTCGACCATTGTGGGCGACTTTGTCTCCTCCAGCGTGGATCTGATCATGGCCAACGGCACCACCGCTCTGCAGGCCGCTGTGGCCGCCACCGGCGACATCCCCATTCTGGGAACTTCTATCACCGAATATGGCGTAGCCCTGGGCATTGATGACTTCAGTGGCACCACTGGCCTCAACGTCTCCGGTACTTCCGACCTGGCCCCGCTGGATCAGCAGGCTGCCATGGTTCAGGAGTGGTTCCCCGACGCCCAGACCGTGGGCCTGCTCTACTGCTCTGCCGAGCCCAATAGCCAGTACCAGGTAGACACTGTCCAGGCTTATTTGGAGGAGGCTGGCCTTACCTGTACACAGTACTCGTTCTCTGACTCCAACGACTTGTCTGCTGTGGCCACCACCGCCTGCTCCAACAGCGATGTGGTCTATATTCCCACCGACAACACCTGCGCGTCTTATGCGGACCTCATCGGCAATATTGCTTTGGACACTGAGACGCCCATTATCGCAGGGGAAGAGGGCATCTGCTCCGGCTGCGGTGTGGCGACCCTGACGATCAGCTATTATGATATTGGTTACACCACCGGTGAGATGGCCTATGAAATTCTGGTCAACGGCGCTGATCCCGCCACCATGGAGATCCAGTATGCGCCCCAGTTCACCCCTAAGTACAACGCTACCATCTGCGAAGCTTTGGGCCTGACACCTCCCGATGGCTACGAGGCGATTGACGCTGAGTAATTCATAAAATTACTGCACAAAAGGGCGGAATGGGACTTTCCTTTTCCGCTCTTTTTTGCTATACTAATAAGGATTGTACACATTTTTGCTTTTCGTTAAGCTATGGGAGGAATTTATTTGAACATCATGAGTCTGGTCAACGCCTTGCCGGGTGTGGCCGCCCAGGGCCTCATATGGGGGATTATGGCGATCGGTGTTTATATTACCTACAAAATTCTGGACGTGGCCGATCTGACGGTGGACGGCACCATGTGTACCGGCGGCGCGACTTTCATTATGCTCACGATGGCGGGAGCCAACGTTTGGGTAGCCTTGCTGGGCGCATTCTGCGCCGGGATGTTAGCCGGGCTGGTTACGGGACTGTTCCACACCCTGTGCGGCATTCCCGCGATTCTGGCTGGTATACTGACGCAGCTGGCCCTGTACTCCGTCAACCTGCGCATTATGGGCCAGGCCAATCAACCGGTCAGTTCCGTGCAGTATGACCTGCTCATTTCCCAGCGCAACATTCGGGCACTGAATGTCAGCAACCCCATTTTTATCTGTGGTGTGTTCATTGTGGTGATCATTGCTCTGCTGTATTGGTTCTTTGGCACGGAGCTGGGCTCTTCTTTGCGGGCTACCGGCGCCAATTTAAGCATGGCCCGGGCGCAGGGCATCAACACCAACTTCACCAAAGTGCTGGGGTTGATGGTCTCCAACGGGCTGGTGGCCCTGTCTTCCGCTCTGTTGGCGCAGTATCAGGGGTTTGCCGACGTCAACATGGGCCGCGGCGCAATTGTCATCGGCCTGGCCGCTGTTATCATCGGCGAGGTGCTCTTTTCCAAGGTGTTTCATAATTTTGCCCTGAAGCTGTTGGCAGTGGCTTTTGGGGCGATCATCTACTATCTGGTGTATCAGGTGGTCATTTGGGCCGGCCTGAACACGGATGACATGAAGCTCATCACCGCGCTCATTGTGGCAGTGTTCCTGTCCATTCCCTACTGGAAGAGCAAGTTCTTCTCCAAGGGCGCAAAGAAGGGAGCTGTCCGCAATGCTTGACGTACAGAATATCTATAAGACTTTTAACTTGGGGACGGTCAATGAAAAGACCGCATTAAGCGATGTCTCTCTCCATTTGAATGAAGGAGACTTTGTCACGGTCATCGGCGGCAATGGCGCGGGCAAAAGCACCATGCTCAACGTGGTGGCCGGCGTGTTCCCCGTGGACAGCGGCCGCATTACCATCGACGGGGTGGACGTTACCAATCTGGCAGAGCACAAGCGGGCCAAATATATTGGCAGGGTGTTTCAGGATCCCATGATGGGAACTGCCGCCACCATGCAGATTGAAGAAAATCTGGCTCTGGCCAAACGCCGCGGCCGGCGCCGTACCCTCCGCCCCGGCATCACCAAGGCCGAGCGGGAGGAATACCGCGAGCTGCTGAAAATTCTGGATCTGGGGTTGGAGGACCGGCTGACCACCAAGGTGGGACTGCTGTCCGGCGGCCAGCGCCAGGCGCTGACGCTGCTGATGGCCAGCTTGGTAAAGCCCAAACTGTTGCTGCTGGACGAGCACACTGCCGCCCTGGATCCCAAGACCGCCGCCAAAGTGCTGGAGGCCACGGAAAAGATTGTCCGCCGGGACAATCTCACGACCCTGATGATCACCCACAATATGAAAGATGCCATCGTCCATGGAAACCGCCTGATTATGATGAAGGACGGCCAGATTATTCTGGACATTTCCGGCGAAGAGAAGAAGAAACTGACGGTGGAACATCTTTTGGAAAAGTTTACGACAGCTTCCGGCGAGGATTTTGCCAATGACCGCATGATTCTCGGATGAACTGCGCGCCGCCGGAGAAAGTGCTCACGCATCGGACTGCTGGAAACTTCGCATAGGGGTGTAAAGCCCAGGCAAATAGTTGGCGTTTCACTTTATGAAAAGCCGGCAAAGCTGTTTTTTGACAAGCGGATGCGCCGCCAGGAGGAAATCCTCCTGGCGGCGCATGTGTTGTCTGTAACGGATTAGTCCAGATACGTTCCCACGGGGCACTGGTTGTACTGCTTGATGACCTTCAGGATTACGGAACCGTCTTCCTGGAGCTGTTCATCCACGATTTTATATTGGGTGCGGTTGCGCTCCAATGTACGCTTATAGTGCGCCACATCCTCCTGCACCTGTTTGGCTGCAAATTCCCGCCCCAGTTCTTCCTTGACCATAAAGTGCAGCGTCTGACAGATACATGCCGCTTTGACTCGTTTCATTGCATGTTCCTCCTTTTCGGCAGTGATGGGGCATCTGAACGACCTGCTGTCGGATGCCGCCTCGTGCTATATATTTAGTATACTAAATATAAAAAGGAAATGCAAAGGCAGTTTTGCACAAATAAAAATCCACATAAATCGGATGATTTAGACATTTAAATTTACTATATCGATAATAAAATTTACATTTATCCCGTTGAGCGCGAAAATTTACAAGAAGGAGGCGCAAAGCCCATGCTGCATGACGATAGCAGCCAGCTGTTTTTCAATCAACCGGAGATCATTGCTGTCATTGAGGAAATCCTGGCGCTTTTGATGCCTCAGTATCTGGACGCTGCGCACGGTATTTGCTTCTCCTGGCTGCCTGGTGGGATTTCTGTTCAAAAAACGGCAGGACGAAAAGATCCAGCCATAGCCTGTATGAAGCTGCTCAGAGATTCCAGGCGTGTGAGAGAAACTTCGATGAAAGAAAAGGGCACTGTGGAATTTTCCGCAGTGCCCTTCCCGTATCAGGTTGTCTTTTATGCTTCCGCGATGATCTCGCCGGTGTACACTTTCCCAGCCTCCACTGCCACGGCTTCGCCGTTGACAGTGACTTTGCCATTGACGGCACAGCCTTCGCCGACGGCCAGATAACTCAGATAGCTTTTACCGGTGACGGTCCAATGCGCGCCGTTTTTCAGAGTCAGCAGGACGCCGTTGGAGACGATGGGCGCAGCTTCTACCGCCACGTTGGCCAGCTCATAGTACCGGTCTCGGGTGATTACATCTCCGGGTGCGGCATTGATGTGATGCTGGACGCCGCCGGAAATGACGCCGGTGGCGGCGGCATTGTCCAGGCATACGGACAGATTTTGCCCGGCGGTCCAGTGGGAGTGGTAAATGTCGCCCTTAACTTCCATGTTGGAGAAAGTGGCCTGCATGGTCATGGGTGCGGCAGGATTGTAGATGTCGTTGCCGTCTTTGACGGGCTGAACCTCCGGCACCACATACTGATCCGCCCACATGTGGTCGGAACCGGGACCGCCGGTGCCCATGCCAGCGTCGTCGCTCTCCATCAGGTGGAGAATTATGCCGTTGCCGGCGTTCAGGACGGCGTTGTCCACGTTCAGCACCGGATAACAGGGCTTGGCCGGATCGGACTTGACCACAAAGACTGTGCCGCCGCAGTTGAAGACCGTGCCTTCTTTGACGGTGACCACGCCGTTCTGGTTTTTATGCCACATGACGCCCATGCGCTTGGAGTCCACCACGGTGGGGGCGTCCTTGCGGCTGTCGGGCAGCTCGTCATATAATTCGCCTACGTTTTCCCGGGTGGCTGCACCGAAAGCAGCGCCGCAGTCGCCGGAGGCGACAATCAGGCCGAAGTCCGGCACGTCAAAATGGGAGCCGTAGTAGTAGTTGCGAATTACCACGTCGGCGTAAGACCCGTAGCCGCTGTCGCCGGTGATCTTCACATCGGTGTTGACGGTGGTCAGGCTGGAACCAGGCCGGCAGCTGTCTGTGGACAGCGCACCCCAGTACTCGGCGGAAACGGAGGAATTCAAATAGGTGACGTTGGACTCGCCCAGGACGTTGGTGGCCCGCAGATTGCCCTTCAGGCCCAGTACCCAGGGTACTTCCTTCATCATACCCGCCTTGAAATTCAGATCTGTGCCGTCGTGACCCACAACGGTGGTGTTTTTTACGAGAACCTTGGATGCGCCGCCGCACCAGATGGCGGTGCGGATGGCGCCGGTGGTGTCGATATGGGCATTGTCAATCGTGACCTTGGCGTTGCCGGTGGTCATAATGCCTGCGCCATAGCCGGCGAAGTCATCGCCGCCATGGCCGTCTAGAATCATTTTGCAGTCCTTGATCAGGTAATCTCCATCCCCGTCTACAATGATGCCGTTGAAGTTGTCATTGTGGGACTCCAGCACCACACCCACCGCTTCTGTATCTGTGATGGAACCGGCTTTGATGGCGGCGGAAACGGACTTCTCCGGCACATAGCCGCCGTTGATATAGGCGCCGGTGCGGGTGAAGTAGCTGTTGCCCATATTGGAAATGACATAGTCGTCGGTGACAGTCAGGCGCACATCGCCAGTGTAGGTGCCGGGCGCTGGGCGGGTTTCGATACCGTCTACAGTCAGCGTCACCTGCTTGCCCGCAGGCGCTACCAGCGTTGCCCCAGCGGGAATTACATAGGACTCTGCCGCCACGGATTCGGAAATCACCGTCAGCCCACAGGCTGCCATGGCGTCGAAAAGTACGCGGGCCGCCTGCGCTTTATTCAAGGGCGGCGTAAAGTGAAAGTGAGACTCCAGCTCTTCGGGCTTGCACTGGAGCAGATTCGCCGCCTTGCCCACAGCTGCCGTCATGTCCTCGTGGGAGAAGGGCGCATCGGGCTGGAACAGGAACTTGCCATCTACCTGGGCGGCTTCCATCAGCTTCAGTTTGTAAACCATACCTGCGGCTTCCTGATCGGCGACGCCCTCCCAATCCGACAGCTCCTGCGGTGCAGCAGGCGCAGCGGGCGCAAAGGGCGGAGGGCCGCCGGGACCACCAGGGCCGCCAGGGCCGCCGGGACCACCGGGGCCGCCGGGACCGCCAGGACCATCAGGGCCTGGGATTGCGCCCAGCAGGGCACAGGTTGTCAGGGACAGGACTTTTTTTAAAATGTGGTTCATGGGATCACTCCTGAATTGTTTTATACCTAACTATTTTACGAGACAAGTCCTGCCGGTGTCAAGAACTTTCCGGGAAAAACACAAAGGTACCAGAAAACCAACATTTTGTGCCCTTGATTCACACTTTTGTTAAGATTTCTCCACCGTTTTTTCGTCCCTTTGCGACAAAATCTTTTCCTGCTGGTCATGATTTTTCCATAGATGCAGGGTATCCTATACCCAACAGCAGCCGACCGGCTGCAAATCTACCGAAAGGATGGACCATTATGAAAAAGTACAGGAAACTTCTATCTATTCTTTGTATTGCGGCACTTTTGACCACGGCGCTGGCCGCCTGTGGGAGTGATTCCTCCGACTCTACGGAGACTAGCGAGAGTGAAGAGACAGAAACCAGCGAAGCAGCTACGGAAGAAACTGTTGAGACGGAGGAGGAAACTGCTGCCAATGCATTGACCTTCACCAATGCGTTGCTCTGGGGCAAAATTACCGCCATAGAGGGCGAGACCGTGACATTAGACATGGGCCGTTATGATGAAACGGAAGGCTTTGTCTCCTATGATACCGAAGGCGTCTTGTCGCTGCTCGATGAGTCAGTGCTCTTCTGGGAGGATGGCACCATTGGCACTGTTGATCAGCTCTCTGAGGGGCTGCTGTTGGCCATTTCCTACGACGATGAAGGCGCGATCATCGACATTGAGATCTGTGAAGATGCTTCGGATAATCTGGACGAAACCACGGAGGATGAGACATTGACTGAGGAAACTGACGCACAGCAGTCCAGCAGTGAAGCCGACGGTCAGACTGACGCAGCCCTTGACGGCGAATCCGCTGAAGCGGACGAAAATTCTGAAGCGGTGAACGGTGAGGAAACCAGCGAGGAAAGCGGCGAGGAAACCGCCGGGGAAGATTTGCTGACTACCGAAGAGGCGTCTGACGCCGAATCGCAGCCGGAGACCAGTGAGGAGCAGCCGGAGGAATCCGCAGCAGCGGAATAAGGGGCTGCGAAAGTTGCATTGCAGATCATGCGCAATGTGCAGAACGGGGAGGGGCATTCGCCCCTCCCCGTGGTGTTTTTGTGCGTGATTATTGTGCTTCCCGATCCAGCCACGGTCCCGGACTGTGCAGAAGTTCCGTGTAGTTGCCCTGGAGCCACTGCCGCAGCTGTTTCTGCTCCAAAATGACTGGCATTCGGTCATGGATGTCGTTCATGGAGGTGTGGGCCGGGCGGGTCAGCACCACAAAGCGCGGCTCACCGTCCACGATTTGATAGAGTCCCGCCAGATAAGTGACAGGCTCGCCGCTTTTCCGCAGAAGATATTTTTGGCGGCGGCCATCGTGGGACCACTCATAAAAACCGGTGGTCAGCAATGCACACCGGCGGGTGCGCAGGCTGTCGCGGAACATGGGTTTCTCCGCCGCTGTCTCGGAGCGGGCATTGATGACGAGCTGCCCGCCGCTGCCGGGGAAGCCCCAACGTGCCGGCAGCACGCCCAGCTTTTCAACTCCGGCGACCAGAATAGGCGCTTGCATATTGGGCAGCACTTCTCCGTCCGGCGGTATAAATGCGGGATAGGCTGCTTCCAGCCGCGCCAGCAGGCGGCGAACTGCCGCCGCGTCGGAGTGGGTGGAAAATTGAAACCGGCTGCACATAGGCGTTTCTCCTCAATACAGCGGCAGGCCGCCTGTAATGGGGTCCACCTGCGCTGCTTCCGCCGGTTCGATGGCAAGGCAGGTGTACGTGGGGACACCGTGAAATTCAGTCATACCATGATCCTGGATCAGCGCCGACAGAAGCCCGGCGGCCGCTGCCTGCCGGTGAATGTCCAGCAGTTCTTCTTCCGAGTCCACATAGACGCAGATTTTTGTCACGCCCCGGTTGAACCACTGCCACAGGTCGTTTTCCTGCCCGCCCAAGGTTATTTGACCATCCTGTAACGAAAGCTCGTCCATACGTCCCTGTTGGAGCAGGGCCAGCAGTACCGCCTCCACACAAGCGTGACCCGCCTGGGCGGCGATTTTGCCCTTGCGCATTTTCAGGTCTCTCCGCATGACGATGACTTGTTTGACCATGGCATAGCCTCCTTTGTGACTCGGACTAAAATGGTGTGCTGTGGATTTCCGTGGGCAAGGGGCGTGGCCTCATGGCCCGTCAGGACGTTAATATTGCCGCCGTTGTCCACACCGCCGGCATCCAGCGCTGTCCAGGCTCCCTGGGCCAGCGCGGCTGCGCCGGGAACGATGTCCTCTGTAACGTGTGCGGGGACCCGCAGCGTACCCCGGTCGTTTTCTACGCGCACCCAATCGCCGTCCGAAATTTGCCGCGCGGACGCGTCCTGGGGATGCAGCCAGAGCTGTTGGGGATAGGCGCTGCGCAGCGCAGTGTTATTGTGGTGAATGGTGTGGCAGCGGGCGATGGTATGCCAGCCGATCAATTGGAGCTGCTCCGGATCCTTGGCCGCGGCGCCCTCTTTTTCTGGTACATAGATTGGAAGGGCGGGCACCTGCGGATTTGCGATTGCTGCAAGGGCGGGGGACAGCAGCTCAATTTTCCCGGTCTGGGTGGGAAACGGCAAGCCCTGAGTCACCTGTTCTTTGAATGCGATGCGTACGCGGCCTTCCCGATAGCGGTAGGTGCCCATGTGGCGAAACTGTTCGAAGGGCGGCAGCTCCGGCATCTGAATGCGCAGATCTTCATAGAGATCCGACAGCCAGTCCGTCGCCGTTTCATGCCCCTCCGTAAAAGCCGCTTCCAGCCCCAAACGGCGAGACAGATCCCGCAGCCAATCGTACTCAAACCGCGACTGGCCCAGAGGTTCGATCAGCTTGGGCGAAAAACCCACAAAATCTCCCTGTGTCCAGGGGGTGGTCAGATTGTCCTGCTCAAACATGGAGGTCCCCGGCAGCAGCAGATCCGCAAATTTGGCACTGGGCGTCATAAACAGGTCGCTGCATACAATATATTCGCACAGGGATTCCTCCCGCAGAATCTCTGCGGTGCGGTTTAAATCGCCGTGCTGGTTCATTAACAGATTGCCGGCCAGGTTGAACAGCAGCTTGATGCCGGTTTCCAACCGTTCCGGGCCGATGAGACCATCCGCGGCAGTCAGCTCCGGGCCGCGGGCAATGGCATCGGTCCACAGGAAAGACGGAATTTCCGCCTGAACCGGGTTTTTCAGAGACGGCATATGGGGCTGGGGATAGGTAGGGCACCAACCTACGCCGCCGGCCCAGCCGCCGGAAATGCCCACATTGCCGGTCAGACAGGCCAGGGCACAGGCGGCGCGGGTGAATTGCTCTCCGTTTTCATGGCGCTGCGCGCCGTAACCGGGCAGCAGAGCCGCAGGTTTGACTGTGGCATAGGCCACGGCCAGCTCTTCAATGGTTTGAGCAGGCACGCCGCAGATGCGTTCGGCCCACTGCGGACTGCGCCCCTCCCGCAGGAGTGTGTCCCGCCATTGGCGCCAGCCGTAGCAAAAACGGTCCAGAAACGTCTGATCCTTCATATTTTTGGAGAAGATGACCCAGGCCATGGCGTCCAGCATGGCGCCGTCGGTGCCGGGGCGCAGGCCGATCCAGCGGGCGTGGAGGGCTTTGCAGGTGGCATTGTTCCGTGGGTCGATCACAATGATCTCCGCACCGGCTTTTTTGGCACGGCGGAGCCAGTACAGCAGATCATCGAAAATGGTCTCCGCCGGATTGTGCGCCCAGAGCAGGATCAGCTTGCTGTCCGTCAGGGTGCAGAAGCTGCTGCCGGAATCGGCGGTGCCATAGATGTAGGGGGTGGCGGCGGCGCAGCAGGCGGTGGAATAGGAGTTATAGTAGTCTAAATGGCCGCCGTCGAGCCGCAGGAGCCGTTTGCACAGCCCCAGGCCAGACAGGACGCCGCTTTCGCCCCAGCCGTAATTGACATAGCGGGACGCGGGGCCATACGTGTCGCGGATGCGGATCCATTGGGCGGCCAATTCGTCCAGGGCCTGGTCCCAGGAGATGGGGCGAAACACACCCTCACCCCGCCGGCCTACCCGCTTCATGGGCGTCAGGAGCCGGTCGGGGCCGAGGAATGTTTTTGCATAGTTGAGACCGCGAATGCAGGGTTTGCGCCCTGGTTCCGGGTCGTTGGGGTCGGCGGAGAGCCGCACAATCTTCCCATCCTCCATGTGGACGCGCAGGCGGCACCGGCCGCCGCAGTTGTTGCGTCCGGTGGTCAGGAAGATCTGTTCCATCAGCCGATAACCTCGCGGTAGACCCGCAGGACATTGCCGCTGAACACGGCTTCAATTTCCCGCTGTGTGAAGCCCTGCCGCGCCATCTCGTCGGCCAGGAGGGGCATTTTGCCGCAGCGTTCCAGCTCCAGGTCGCCGCCGATGCCGTCAAAATCGGTGCCAAGGCCAAGGCAGTCGATGCCGCCCACGTTGACAATGTGCCGCATGTGTTCGACCATGCGGGCCACACGGCTGCACTCAGTCTGCGCGTCCAGGAAGCTGCCGCAGAAGTTGATGCCCGTGACGCCGCCACAGTCGGCCAGGGTGCGGATCATGTCGTCGGTCAGGTTGCGGCTGTGAGCGCACAGGGCGCGGGCATTGGAGTGGCTGGCCACAAATGGGATACCAGCCTGTTTGGACAGCTGCGCCACGTCGTAAAAGCCGTCATCGGACAGATGGGATACGTCCACAATCATACCCAGCCGCTGCATTTCTTTCACAAAAGCCACGCCTGTGTCCTTCAGGCCGTATGTGTGACTGGGGTCATATCCTGGCAGCTTTGCCACGGTGTTGGGCCAGCCCAGTTCATTTTCAAAGTTCCAGGTCAGCGTCAGCATCCGGACGCCCAGACGGTACAGGATGCGCAGGACTTCCAACCGGCCCTTGCAGACACCGCCTTCTTCAATGGTGAGCATGGCGGAAAGCTTGCCCGCTGCAGCGTTTTTGTCGATGTCTGCAAATTGATAGACCGGCGCGATCCAGTCGGCATTGGTCTCCAGTTCCCGGTAATAGGTGTCGATGAGCCGCAGAACGTGCTCCAGCGGATCGCGATCTTTGTCCAAGAAGACAAACATGGCGAAGTTTTGCAGTAAGTAATCGCCTTTGCGCATTTCCTCCAGATCAATGTGCAGCGCAGTGTTTTTCCGCAGGGCGATGGGGCTGCCCTCGTCTGCGCTGCGCAGAATGCCGGAGATGGTGTCGCAGTGCATATCTACAACCTTCATGGGAATTCCTCTTTTCTATATGTTGATGCCTACTACTTTACGAAACTTTTGCGCAAAAATCAAGGGAAACACAAATAAACTGGCGGAAGCTGTGGGCAAAGCGCGTCTGAACCGGTCATCGGACGGCAGGAGAGAAGAAGCAGGTGCGCCGCCGGTTGGACAGCGCACCTGCCGCATCAACTATGCAGAAATGTAATCCGCTGCATACTCGCCGGCGAGATACCCGGAATTTACGGCCCAAGTCAGTTCTGTCAGGGGGCCGAGCACGCCGCGGGTGTACCAGGTGGAGGCGGCGTCACCTGTGGCATACAACCCCGGAATGACGGAGCCGTCGGGCCGGATGACTTCAATGTTCTCATTGGTCATGACACCGCCGAAGGCGCCTTCGGCAAAGCGCTGCCCCAGGAACGCATAAAAGGGGCCTTCTGTCAGCGGCTGCGCCGGTGGGGGAGGCGGCAGGCCGGGACCGTCACCGCTGCCGTCATCAAAGGACGGATTGCCGGGACCGTCTTCGTCATCGCCCATGGGCGGCAGCGGCACGGCCTGGGACTGGCCGCAGGACGCATTGTAGACCTGCACAGAGGCGGTCAGCACTGCCGGATCCATATGCAGCTTTTCTGCCAGGGCTTCCCAGGTGTCAGCGCGGTAAGCCGGTCCGTTGGAGCGCAGCTCAAATTCGATTTCCGCCCGATAGTCCTCGTAAGTCATGCCGGCGTTGCCCTCCCGGGGATGCGCGGCGCTGTCGTGCAATTTCTGTTCCACCGTTTTCTCATCGGCCAAATACCAGACTGCATGTTCGGGAAGACTGTCCAACAAACTGGTGTCGCCCATGGGCCCTCTGGGCATCTGCACCAGATTGCCGCGAAAATCCACCATGGGAGCGCCGAAGCCTGCTATGGCACAGCCGGAGGCAGTGTATGGATGGTGGACCGGGCCAAATTTGTTCAGTTTCGTTTTGGCCATGTTGATCCAGCCGCCCACTTCGGCGGCCAGATCCATGCCGTCGCCGGAGCAGGTCACAGGACTGAATCGGTGGACGGGATACCCGCCGTCAAAGAAATCCGGCTCAAAACGGCGAAGCTTTTCGTCATTGCCGGAGAAACCGCCTGTGGCCAAAATCACGGCTTTGGCGGACACCTCTACTTCGCCGCCGGGGTCTTTCGCCAGAACGCCGCGGATGGATCCATCCGGATTGGTCAACAGATGGACGGCTTCTGTCTGGGTGAGAATCTCGATCCCCAGAGTGGGCGCAACCTGGAGCATCTTGCGAATCAGGTAGGTACCGGCCCAGCCCGGACCGATGGCGGGATCGTGGCATTTGAGATTCTCGTACCGCCGGTTGGGGTAGTTGGCGGTCAAAGCCCCCATGGGGCCGCGGCCAACGGCGAAGCTGGCCTTGGCATCCTCCTCGTTCCATGCCACCAGCCAGTCGAAAAAGACGCCGGTGTTGCGCAGAATCTTTTCTACCAGGGAGTCGGGCAGGTGTCCGCCAGCCTCTTTGATGCAGTAGGCCAGCATTTTGTCCGTTTGGTCCTCCAGACCGGCGTCAGCCAGGAATTTACAGTTCCCAGTGTACCAGTTGTGGGCAAAATTGGTGGAGCCGCCGCACTTCTTCCCTTTTTCCAGTACAAGAACCGTTTTCCCTGTCAGCTGGGCGGCGCGGACTGCGGCAACCAGGCCGGATCCGCCGGCGCCCACTACGGCCAGATCGCAGGAAAAATGTTTCTTCGCATGGGGGATCGGCGCGGGAGGCGGATTCTCCGCATCTGCAATAATGCTCTGTGGGCAGAGCGGTGCGCATATACCGCAGGAGATGCAGACTGCCGGATCGATCCAGTATTGGCTGCCCTGAAAGGTGATGGCGCCAACGGGACAGTTGGTGGCGCAGCTGTGACAACAGACGCACCGGTCAATAATTTGATATGCCATATTGCTTGCATTCCCTTCCTGTTGAGGATTGCGTTTATTGTACTGTGTCTGTATACAGGAGAGTCAACGGTGGATTTCCCGTCAGAAACAGAGAAAAAGCACCATAGTTTTGCGCGTTTCTCCGAGTTTGCGGCCAAAACTCTATAGTTAATGCAGAGTTTGAAAAGGACGCTGCGGTTTTCAGAAAGTGATGTGCATTTGCAGCTCCACCATATCTGCCTGGCGTGCGATGCCGGCAAACAGAGGATCCATTTCGATCTCCAGCACCTCGTCGTCTGCCCGGAACCGGTGCTCGTCGGCAAAGCGCAGCAACAACCGGTACATGTCCTCGGCAGGGGTTTGGCTGCGCAGATAGCGGACGGTGATATAGCTGCCGTCCGGAAGCTGCGTGCCGCCTTCCACCGGCGGCTGCGGCGGCTCCGGTCGAAAGGGCATGGGGTCCAGCAACAGCTTGCGGTATCGAATCAGGCCCGTTTGACGGAAGTCTGCCAGGGAACAGACTGCGCCAAAGGCCTGATCCACTGCCAGCGGCCCCAACTGGTCCAGCAGCTGTTTGCGCCCGTATAGCTGCTCTGCGGCAAAGGCAGGGGAAGTGCGTTCCAGCGGTGTAATGGATACCATGGGAAAAACTCTGGGTGGAAACTCCTTGATGTGAACTTCTCCCATGCGGGCCGGGGGCCGCTGCCGCAGCTCAAAATAGTTGTCCAGAATGCGCCGCAGGCTCTCCAGTTCGGCAATCCGCTGATTCAGCCGGGTCCGTTCTTGCTCCATGGAGTCGAAGACAGCGTCGGTGTCAATGCCTTGGTCCAGCCGCTCTAGGTGGTGTCGTCAATAAAAGTATGATATAATAGTTCTCGAAGTAGAGGAGGGCAAAAAATGGCGAGAGAACAGGAACGACACG
>CBCPMX010000124.1:0-3059 GCA_965120355.1 uncultured Oscillospiraceae bacterium | reverse complement strand
AACTTCTGAACGTTTTTTGGTAGATGTTTTTCGTTTTGTCCCGTGTTTCCACCAAAAAAAAAAAACCCTCCCTGGCACACAGCGAATGCGGGGCCCCGGGAAGACCTGCAATCCGGAGATTAGACCTCCCAGCCAGACAGATACTTTTCCTGTTCCGGGGTCAGTTGATCGATCTTCATACCCATGCCGGTCATTTTCAGCTGGCTGACCCGGTCGTCGATCTCCTTGGGCACCTCATAGACTGCCTTTTCCATCTCTCGGCCATGCTTGGCAAGATGCAGCAGGCTCAGGGACTGGATGGCAAAGCTCATATCCATGATCTCCGCAGGATGGCCGTTGCCGGAAGCCAGATTCACCAGCCGGCCCTCCGCCAGCAGGTTCAGCGTGCGGCCATCTGGCAGCTCGTAGCCTGTAATATTTTCCCGCCGCTGATAGACGCGGACGGCCATATCCTCCAAATCCTGTCCATTGACTTCCACATTGAAGTGGCCGGCATTGGACAGGAAGGCATTGTCCTTCATGACCTCCATGTGCCGCCGGACAATGACGTCCCGGCAACCGGTGGCAGTGACAAACAGATCGCCCTGCGGGGCAGCCTCGTCCATGGTCATGACCCGGCAGCCGTCCATGGTAGCCTCCAGCGCCTTGATGGGATCAATCTCCGTGACAATGACGTTGGCTCCCATGCCCTTGGCCCGCATGGCAATGCCCCGTCCACAGTAGCCGTATCCCGCCACAACGACCGTGCGGCCTGCCACCAGCAGATTGGTGGTGTGCATAATGCCGTCCCAGACAGACTGGCCGGTGCCATACTTGTTATCATAGTAATGTTTGCATTTTGCGTCATTGACGTTCATGAACGGCCAGTTCAGCGCGCCGGCAGCAGCACGGGCGTGGAGACGGTGTACGCCAGTGGTGGTCTCCTCACAGCCACCGATGAGGCAGTCGCCCAGATGGGCACACTTCCCGCTGAGCAGGTCTAAAAGATCGCCGCCGTCGTCTATGATTAAATGCGGATGGCATTCCAGCGCCGCCGCCAGATGCGCCTCATACTCCTCTGCCGATGCTCCGTGACAGGCATAGACATTGACGCCCAGAGACGCCAACCCAGCGGCCACGTCATCCTGTGTGGACAGAGGATTACAGCCGGTGGCATGGACCTCTGCTCCGCCAGCCTTCAATACCAGCGCCAGATACGCCGTCTTGGCCTCCAGGTGAATGGACATCGTAATCCGCATACCCGCAAAAGGCTGCGTCTGCTCAAACTCCTTTTTAATCTCCGACAACGCAGGCATAAAATCCTGCACCCACTGGATCTTCATACGGCCATACTCGGCCAGGGACATATCCTTTACAATACTCATGGTTCGCCTCCAATTGTCCAGTTTGCATTTGACGCTATATTATAACAAATCCCTTTATAAAAAGCAAATAACCTGAAAATTCACAATTCGTTTATAGACAACCTCTAGAGAATCGGCTACAATAGATGTATTCTATATTATATTCTTTTTGCGCATGGATTGCCGGCTTGCGCCTGAGGCGGGAGGTATTTGCCGCTGCATTCCTGCGCACTTGGCGTCTGTGCAGTGGTCACAGACAGTCTCTTTGGATTGGAGGCTTTCCTTTGCACGAGCTTCGTGGAAAATTTGAACGGTTCTGTTTCCGGCACCGCAATGCGGGCATTCGAAATCTGATGCTCTATTTGTCTGTCGGCGCACTGATCGTCTATGTGTTCACAATCATTGATCCCAGTTATACGATTTACCGGTTCCTCTGCTTTGACCGCAGCAAAATTCTGGAAGGTCAGGTCTGGCGATTACTGACCTATGTCTTGATTCCCACCTCCAACAGCATTTGGCTGCTGGTCTCCTTATACTTTTATTACGCCATTGGCAAAATGCTGGAAAGTCAGTGGGGAACGCTGAAATTCAACCTCTTTTACTTGTCCGGTATCATTTTGACAGACATCGCCGCTATGGTTCTGGGCGGCAACGCAGACGTCACATATCTGAATCTCAGTCTGTTTCTGGCCTTTGCCACCATGTACCCGGACAATATGGTACTGCTGTTTTTTGTCATCCCGCTGAAGATGAAGTACCTGGCGTGGGTATACTGCGCTATCACAGTCCTGACGCTGATTTTCACCCCCTTCCCTGCCAATCTTTATCCGGTGATTGCTCTGCTGAACTATTTTCTGTTCTTTGGCGGCGAGGTTCGGAATCTCTTTTCCCGCGATCCTGCCATTCACGGTTTCTCCCGCAGCGGCAGCTCCAACTCTGGCTTTCGCACGTCGCGTACCGGGCGAAGCAGGAAAAAATCCTCTGGCCCCAATCCCAACTGGGCCCAGGATTACCGCAGCCGCACCCAGGAAAAGCCTTGTCACCACAAGTGCACGGTCTGCGGCCGTACTGACACGGATTTCCCCGAACTGGAATTCCGTTATTGTTCCAAATGCAACGGATATTATTGCTATTGCGAGGACCACATCCACAATCATGTGCATATTCAATAATTTTCTTTCGGAATACGCACCGCGCCCCTGCCGAATGTACTACGCCGGCAGGGGCGTTCCTGCATCTGGTCAGAGCTTCTGTGCCCCTGTGGTCCAGACATGACGCTCTCTGGCTGCCGCAGGGGTGTTTTGGGCCATAACGCCCACCAGGGCATGTGGGACATAGGGTTCTTCCAGATATGCACATTCTTCTGGTGTCAGTTCCAAATCCACTGCCTTAGCCGCGCCTTCTATATGGTGGAGTTTGGTAGCGCCTACCACCGGCGCTGTCACCTTCGTCAGCAGCCATGCCAATGCAACTTCCGTCATAGTCACGCCGCGCCGGTCTGCCACTTCCGCTACACGGACGAGAATTGGGGCGTCCTGCTCCTCCGTACCGCCATATTTCAACTGGGCATAGCTGTCCTCCTGCAGCCGTTTGGAGGTCTCGCCAGGATGTTTGGACAACCGGCCGCCGGCCAGCGCGCTGTATGGTGTCATAGCAATGTGCTCTTCCTGGCAGAACGGCGCCATTTCCCGTTCTTCTTCTCGGAAAATCAGGTTA
>CBCPMX010000123.1:0-3980 GCA_965120355.1 uncultured Oscillospiraceae bacterium | reverse complement strand
GGGCGGAAATTTCCGCCCGGCACTTCTATGGGGATGCGTAACTCAGCACAGCGCGTCCAATCCTCCGTCGATTCGAATGCCGCTGCCCATGATATGACTGGAAATGTCTGATGCCAGATATAGCGCCAAAGCCGCTACTTCATCTGGCCGGCAGTACCGTTTGTCGAGATACTGGTCGGCAAACATCTCGCCGGAACTCTCTCCGCCGGTGGCCTTCTCCTCGATTCGATGGATCATTGGCGTTTCAACTGCGCCAGGACAGATATAGTTGCAGTGAATGCCCTGTGGGCCCAACTCCAAGGCTACGCTCTTGACCAGACCGGCCACAGCGTGCTTGGATGCGCAATAGGCGCTCATACCGGCGCTTCCGGTATAGCTGCCGTTGGAGGCAATGGTGACCATTGCGCCGCTATGCTGCGCAATCATATGGGGCGCGGCATATTTCATGCAGTAAAGTGGTCCGAAGAGATTCACATCAAATACTCTTTTATAATTTTCGTATTGTGCGTCCTGAATCATCTGTACCTCGCCTTCACAGCCGGCATTGATCACCAGCACGTCAATCCGGCCATAGTGCGCCGCGGCCCCATCCACAAACATGCGGACCTGCTGTTCGTTTGTGACATCGACGAGATATGTTTTCACATGGTCGGAATCCAGTGAAAGGGTCGGAACAAATGCGTCCAGCTTACTCTGACTGGTGGAACTGATCGCAAGGCGGCAACCCTCTTGTGCAAATGCCTGCGTCAGTGCCTGGCCAATGCCGCCGGTTGCACCTGTAATTAATACAACACGATCCTTCAAGTTGTAATTCATGGCAGTATCTCCTTTATACGTCTTTTTCGATTCCGTTAGTAGGCACTCCAACCGCCGTCCACTGTCAGCGTTGCTCCATTCACAAAGGTTGAGGCATCGCAGGACAAGAATATCGCAGCGGCGGCGATTTCATAGGGATCCCCCAGCCGATCCATCAGGCCCATACCCGTCTGTGTTCGCAGCAATCCGCGCTCACTGGGCCGGGATAACCCGATGCCGATATTGGTTTCAATGCCGCCGGGGCAGATGGCATTGCAGCGAATGCCCGCATCGCCATACATAAAGGCGATATTCTTTGTCATACCCACCACGGCAAATTTGGATGCGGTATAAGCCAGGCCGGCTCGTCCGCCATACAGGCCGCCCAAGGAGGCGGTATTGAGAATCACGCCGCCTTCTCCCCGCGCCAGGTAATACTGAACCGCCTTCCGGCAGGCAAACATGACGCCGCCTGCATTGATTTTCATCACGCGGTCCCACACCTCATCGGACAGTTCGTCTACGGGGACCATTCCATCCATAATGCCGGCATTGTTAAAAATGATGTCCATTTTGCCGAACTCTTTTACGGCATAGTCCACCATTTCCCCCACTTGTTCGCTCTTGGATACATCTACTTTAAAGGGCTTGATTTGATCTGCGTATTCGGGGAATTCATCACGCAACGCCAGGACGCTGTCATAATTCAGATCAGCGGCCACAACGCTGGCGCCCTCCTGCAGAAACAGAGAAACTGACGCTTTTCCGATGCCGGAGCCAGCTCCCGTAATCACAGCAACCTTTCCATCGAGTACTTTACTCCCAACGTAACTTGAGGTATTCATACATTCACCGTCCTCCTAAGATAGATATTCGTAATTGCAACGATACAATTCTATTATACCAGAGTCTATTTTTCATTGCAAGTCCACAATCCGAAGTTTGAAGGAGATCACAAAAGGGAATCATAATTCCGTTTGGGTTTTGTAAATTTTTATAATGTTTGGCTAAATTTTTCACAATCATACTGCAAACTTGCCGATGGAAAGAAAATACGCAAAGCACCAAAACAATGCAATCATCTCAAATTGCAGAAAGAGACGCTATCTTTCGATAACGTCTCTTTTGCTTGCTGATTCACTTGCTGCCAGTTTGCCGGCGCTCCTTAAAACGCAATGCTATGCAGGGCTTTTTCATGTGTTCTTATCTCACTGCGCTTACCCAGCGGGCTCGCTTCTCTGGCAGATGGAATTGGCGCTCCGAAGCTGCAGTTCAACAGACGGTGAGGAGAATCTTGCCCTCATAGTGGCCGGGCTGGAGATCCACGGGCTCACCGCCGACGGTCATGGAAAGCGTTTTGCCTTCGGGCGCAGTGATCTGTGCACCTTCAGCGATGGTCAGAGCATTGAGGCAGCTGGTTTTGGTGACCACCCACTTGGATGCTGCGTCGAAAGAGGCCTTGATGCCGGTCTCTTCGTCGTTGGGGCCCAGCGTGTGTTCTACCAGGCCGATGAGCCACCACTTGGACTCCTCGGGCATGCCCTGGGGATGGTAGACGGTGCCGGTGGAGATGGCGCCGGTGACGGTACAGTTCTGGAAGTCCAGAATGAAATCGCCCTTTTCAGCCATGGAGTCAATGAAATCGCCGTTAAGCACGCAGTTGGAGAAGCTGGCCTCCACCTCGTCGTGGCTGGGACCCATGTCCGGCATGGGAGGCATTTTGCCGCCGGGACCGCCGGGACCACCAGGACCACCGGGGCCGCCAGGGCCACCCATGCCCTTTCCGCTCATATTGGGATCGTCATTGGGGAACCGCTCCAGAATCACGCCGATCTTGGAGTTGAGCTGGGCATTGTCTACCTGGATGTATGCGCCCTGGCCCTTGACCTGCAGGACTGCGCGTTCGGTATTGAAGACGCAGCCGCCGTCGATGGTCAGCTTGCCGGTGCCCTGGCCGCCGTGCATCATGACGCCCACTTTGCCGGAATTGACCACGCATCCGTTGGTAAAGGTACCAGAGCCCTCGGCACACATGATCAGAGGATAGTTGCCCATGCGGATGGTGCAGCCGGAGAAGGTGTCCAGACAGTCGCCGATGGAATAGGCGCCGTAGCCGCATTTCTCGGATTCAATGAGGCAGTTATTCAAAGTCAGACGGGCGTTTTTCTTGGTGGCGTCGGTGGAGAAGGTGCCCCAGTTTTCACACCGGACGTGGCAGTTGTTATAGGTGATGTGGGCATTGTCCACCAGGTTGGTGGAGCGGACTCGACCGGTCAGGCCCAGCATCCACGGCACTTTGGTCATGCCGGTGATGTTGTTGGGCTTGTCGCCATCCCGGGTGAACAGCTCGGAGTCGTTCACCACCACCTCAGCGTCTTCGCGGCCCACCACAGTGGCGCGGATGGAGCCGACGGTGTGGATTTTGGCGCGGTTGACAGTGACCTTGGCGTTGCCAGCAGCGGTGATGCCGACGCCCTCGCCGGTGAAGTCGCTGCCGCCGTTGCCGATCAGATCCATCTCAACATCTTCGATAACGGCTTCGCCGCCAGTGATGTTGATCCCGCCAAAGTTATCGCCGCGGGAGACAATCTTCAGATTTTTCACAGAGGTATCGGTGATCTCTGCCTCAGGGTTGACAGCCGCGGAAACGGATTTGCTGGCCATGTATTTGCCATTTTCCAGTACGACGGCATTTGCCATGCAGTAGTGATCCACGCGACCGTGGTTTTCATAGTCCACCAGCACGCCGTCGATGACAGACAGCTTCACATCGCCGGTGTAAACGCCGGGGTCCAAATCCTTCTGCACACCGTCTACCGTAAGGATCACACGCTGGTTTTCCGGCGCGGTAATGGTGCATCCGTCCCCGATGGTCAGAGAGGAGGGGGCAACAGATTCACTGACCACCCAGTTTTCCCCGGGGGCCAGAACTTTTTCATTCGCCATTGGAATTGACTCCTTTACTGTTTTCTGACGGCGGAAACCCGCCGCAATATCCACTATTCAGTATAGGGGTTGAACGGGGCTGTGTCAAGGCACACATTCCATCCTTTTGGCGCAATTTGTGTTTTTCATTTCAAAGAGTTATGGATTTTCTTTAAAAGGTTGATTGTAAAATCAAGTTGAACACCTAACAAGAAAGTCCATAGCGACTTTCTTCCCGTGGTAGAATGGAACATCATAAA